>DATAKR010000130.1:0-5637 GCA_036261495.1 Acidimicrobiales bacterium
GAGCACGAGGTCGGGCCGGCGCTCCGTCGCCACGCGGAGGATGGCGTCGGCCACCGATTCGGACGGCAACGCCAGGGCGACGGCGTCGTGACCCGCGCCCTCGACGAACTCGACGAGCGGCCGCAGCGACGACATGGCGCGGCTGGTGGCGGCCTCCATGCGCATCGGCCCGGCCCGGAGGGCCGGCGTCGACAGCGCCCGCACGAGCACCACCTGGGCGCGCACGCCCCGCGCCTCGGCGAGCGACAGGGCGGTGTGGACCAGCTCGTAGGCCCGGTCGAGCTTGGCGATGGGCACCAGCACCCGCCACGCGTGCTCGCCCTCCTCGCCGCCCTCCTCCGCGATCATCCGCTCCTGCACCTCGCGGGGGTAGAACACCGAGAGGAGCGGCGTGGTCATGAACGTCGTGACCAGCGCCATGATCACGAGGATGGCGAACAGCGCCGGCGGGATCACTCCCAGGTCGAGCCCGATGTTGAGGATCACCAGCTCGGTCAACCCGCGGCAGTTCATGAGCACACCCAGGCCGAGCGCCTCGCGCCACTGCAGCCCGACGACGCGGCCGGCGAAGGCCGAGCCGCCCCACTTGCCGGCCACGGCGACGCCGAGCACGAGGAGGCAGAACAGCCACATCTTCGGGTCGGTGCCGAGCAGCCCGATCTGGGTGCGCAGGCCGCTGAACGCGAAGAACAGCGGCAGGAGGAACAGCACGGTGAAGTCCTCGAGCTTGCCGACCAGCTCGCCGACGAGCTCCGAGCGCTGCGGCATCACCGCGCCGAACAGGAAGGCGCCGAAGATGGCGTGGATGCCGATGCGGTCGGTCGCCAGCGCCGACAGCAGGATCCCGATGATGATCATGGCGAGCAGCGGACCCGACACCTCGCCGTGGGCCTCGTGGTAGTCGGCGACCCGGCGCAGCAGCGGGCGCACCACCACGACCATGAAGGTGATGAACACGACGCTGAGCCCGATCGTCACGAACGCGCCACCGAGGCCTGCGGACGCGGCGACCGCGACGACCACGGCGAGGAGGCACCACGCGGTCACGTCGTCGACGGCCGCGCAGGTGATCGCGACGGTGCCCAGCTTCGTCTTGTAGAGGCCCCGCTCGCTCAGTATGCGCGCGAGCACCGGGAAGGCGGTGACGCTCATCGACGCGCCCAGGAAGAGGGCGAAGGGCACGAACCGGCCCGACGCCGATCCGAGCGACGGGAACAGCACGAGCGCGGCAGCGGCGCCGAGGAGGAAGGGCACGAGGATGCTCACGTGGCTCACCGCGGTGGCGGCGTGGCCCCGCCCGCGGATCAGGCGGGTGTCGAGCTCGAGGCCGATCAGGAACATGAAGAAGATGAGCCCGAGCTGGGCCGTCACCTCGAGGAACGGCATCACCTGCGGCGTGAACACCTGATGCGAGAAGCCGGGGAGGACGGCGCCGAGCGCGGACGGCCCGAGCAGCACGCCGGCGAGGATCTCGCCCACGACCTGGGGCTGGTGGAACCGGCGGAACACCGCCCCGAGCAGATGCGACGCGACCACGATCAGGGCCGCGGCCACGAGGAACTTCCAGAACACGGCGTGCACGTCGATGGCGTCCTTCGCCGTGCCGGGCACCTGCGACGAGGCCCGCGGCGCTCGCAGCCCCCGGCCGACGTGGAGGACGACGTCGAGCACCACCAGCGCGACCACGAGGATCACGCCGTAGAACAGCAACGTCTTGGCCCGGCCCTGGCGACCGAACCCGTCTGAGTCGCCGCCGCGACGCGCGCCATCGGACACCAGCGCGGCGTACCCACCCGCCTAGCGCGGACAAACCGGTACGGTGGGGGTGCCATGTCGTACGTGCGGTGGGAGCACCGCCCGCAGCTGCGCCGGCCCTACCTCGTCGCCGCGTTCGAGGGTTGGAACGACGCCGGCGAGGCGGCGAGCACCGCCGTGCGCCATCTCACCGAGGAGTGGGGTGCCGAGCGCTTCGCCACGCTCGACCCCGAGGACTTCTACGACTTCACCGTGGCGCGACCGCACGTCCGCCTCGAAGGCGGGTTCACGCGCCGCATCGACTGGCCGACGCCGACGTTCACCGCCGCTCGGTTGCCGGGGTCGGTGCACGACGTCGTGCTGCTCTCGGCCATCGAGCCGTCGCTCCAGTGGCGCACCTACTGCGAGGACGTGCTCGAGGTCGCCGCCGCCCTCGGCGTCGAGCGCGTGTTCACCCTCGGCGCGCTGCTCGCCGACGTGCCCCACACCCGCCCCGTGCGCGTGAGCGGCACCGCCACCGACGGCCACCTCATCGACGAGCTCGGCTTCACACGGTCGCGTTACGAGGGGCCCACGGGCATCGTCGGCGTCCTCCACGACGCCTTCGCCACCATCGGCATCCCGGGCGCGTCCCTGTGGGCGGCCACACCGCACTACCTGTCGCAGACGCCGTCGCCGAAGGCCGCGCTCGCGCTCGTCGAGAAGGTCGCCCAGCTCCTCGGCACCAGCGTCGACACCACGGCCCTGCAGATCGCCACGACGGCCTACGAGCGCCAGGTCGACGAGATGCTCGCCGGCGAGGACGACGTGGTCGATTACGTGCGCCGCCTCGAGGAGGACGCCGTCGACGACGCCGACGACGACGCCGACGAGATCGAGATCCCGCATCCGGACGCGCTCGCCGCCGAGGTCGAGCGCTTCCTCCGCGACCAGGGTCGCTGACGCCCGGCCGGCGGCGCGCCCCGGCTTCTTGATGCCGCGGGCCACGGCCCGTCTGCGCAGTTCGTCCGCCGGCCTCGACTAGCCCGTCCGAGCGGTTTCGACAATGACCCTGTTCCCCGGCCCCGACGCGCGACGAAATGGTGTTCAACCGGGGGCGGTACCGAGGAGGCGCGTCGGGCGTGGGGCAGGGTGTGCACAGCGGCGACGACACGGGCTTCACGCTGCTCGAGACCGTCATCGCCCTGACCGTGCTCGCCGTCGGCATCGTCGGCGTGGTGTCGGTGTTCGCCTCGTCGTTCAAGCTCACGGTCGACAACACCGCCCGGTCGCGGGGAACCGCGGCCGCGAGCGAGTTCGTCGAGTCGATCCGCGCCAAGCCCTACGCGTCGGTCATGCCCGACTCCACCACGACGACCACCGTCGTCACCAAGGGCGGCATCACCTACCGGCTGGCGGGCGGCGTCACCGCACCCGCGGCCACACCCGACATGAAGCAGGTGACCGTCACCGTGTCGTGGACGGACGGCTCCGGCACCCACCAGATGGCGCAGCAGTCGTACCTGTATCCCACGCCGGCGTCGACGACCACGAGCATCTCGGGCGGCAGCGCCCCGGCCGCGCCGACGTCGCTGATCGCGACCGTGCCGACCGGCGCGCAGGGGACGACGGCGGTCGACCTCACCTGGACCCCGCCCTCCGACCCCACCGGCATCACCGGGTGGGTCATCGCCCGGTCGGGCGACAACTGGCTGACGAGCCAGATCGTGGCCACGACGAACACGCCGACGTCGTACGCGTTCCGCGCCACCCAGCTGTCGGCGGGAACCACCTACCAGTTCCGCGTCGCCTCGGCGTCGGCGAGCGGCCTCCTCTCGGCGTGGGCTCCCGCGGCCACCGCCACGACGAGCGCCGGCGCCGCCGGCGCGCCGTGCAACGTGCAGTCGGCCACCTTCTCGCCGGCGCCGGTCGCCCGGTCGCTGCCCGAGCCGTCACCGCTCACGACCGCGCCCTGGCTCACGGTCGAGACCACCGGATCCTGCGCCGGGCTGCACGCCATCTACCACCCGTCGCCGACCGACACCCGCACCGTGTTCCTCGTCAACACCACCGGCGGAACGTGGCAGGCCCAGCTGCTCGAGGCGCCGGCGGCCTCGTGGTCGCTCGGCGATCACGAGGTGCAGGTGCTCGACCAGCTCGAGAACCCGGTCGCCACCGCCTGGTTGCGGGTGTGCGAGGCCGGGAGCTCGTCGTGCTGAGCACCCGCGACCGCGACGACGGCTTCACGCTGGTCGAGATGTCGATCGCGATGCTGCTCGCCGGCATCATCGCCGTGAGCCTGTTCGCGACCCTCGGCAGCGGCACCAACGCCGAGCGCGACCTCCAGCAGGTGGCCGACACCCAGGAGCGCGTGCGCGTCGCCCTCGTCGAGCTCACCTCCGACATCCGCGAGACCACCGCGATCGGCCCTGCCAGCGACGCCTCCTCCATCGCCGTCACCCACCTGTCGCTCAACGGCGCGTCCACCTCCGCCGTCGTGTGGACCTACGACGCGGCTGCCCAGCAGCTCACCCGCACGACCGACATCGGCGACGGCAACGGGCCGCAGACGACGTTCCGGCTGACGGGCGCCGCGCCCGACCCCGCCTACCCCGTCTTCACCTACTTCAAGTCGGATGGCGTGACCACGCTGGCCCCGGCCGACGCGCCGGCGTGCGCGGCGAGCGTCGCCGTGCACCTCCGCGGCGTGAGCGACCCCGGGGGGCACCCGTCGTCGGTCGACACCAAGGTCGACCTCCGCAACGTGCACCCCGGAGGCGGCTGCTGATGGATCGCGGGCCGGCGGCGCCGCCGCGGGACGACGCCGGGAGCACGATGATCATCGCCGTCATCGTGATGATGATCCTGTCGACGCTCTCGCTGGCCGGGCTGGCGCGCGCGTTGAGCGAGCTGAGCTTCATTCGCCACGGCCAGCAGTACGACGCCGCCCTCGCGCTCGCCGACGCCGGGGTCGCCGACGCGGTGTACAAGCTCCAGCACGGGATCGTCCCGTCCGGCACCCAGACCGGCAGCGGCCTCGGCGGCACCTGGCGCTACCGCGTCGACCCCCAGAGCGCCACCGAGGTCTACGTGTACTCGGTGGGCCAGGTGGGCGGGGCCACCGGCGCCCAGCACGGCGTGCGAGCCCGCGTGACGCGGTCGCCCATGTACAAGTACGCCCTCTTCGGCATCCAGTCGCTGAGCCTCGACACGACCCAGCTCGCCGTCGACGCCTACTCGTTCCTCGTCCTCGGTTCCACGACCGACACCGGCCAGGCGCTCGTCGGCACGAACGGGGCCATGACCTGCACGGGTGGCGGCAACTTCGGCGCGGCGCAGTACTACTTCTCGAGCGTGACGCCGCCGCCGTCGGGGTGCCCGAACCCGGTGCGCCTCGCCCAGAAGGAGGTCTTCCCGACGCCGGTGCTGCCGAGCGGGGCCTGCCCACCGAACACCTTGGGCGCCGTCGTGCTCACCGGCGTCGTCGACGGCAGCCACGGCTCGCCCATGGTGTGCAAGGCCACCGGTGGCGTGTCGTCGGTGAAGATGACCGGCACCATCAGCGTCGTCAACCCGCCGCTCGTGCTCTACGTCGGCAAGGGCGTGACCCTCGACCTCAGCAGCGCCGTCATCAACGCCGGCGGCAACGCCGCCAACGTCGTGATCCAGAAGGAGGGCACCGACGCCGTCACCCTCGACCCGGCCGTCCCGGTGCTCGGCACCCCGGCCGCCGTCTCGTTCAGTGGCGTGCTCTACGCCCCCCAGGTCGATCTCCGGATGGCGAGCAGCAAGTGGTTCACGGGGTCGATCGTCGCCAACAGCGTGACGGTCTCCGGCAACCCGGTCCTGCGGATCGGCTACGACCTCGGCCTCCAGACCCAGAACACCCAGACATGGATCGTC
>DATAKR010000030.1:0-28980 GCA_036261495.1 Acidimicrobiales bacterium
TGGCGGCGGCCTCGGTCGCCGCACCTCCGCCGACGGTCCCGCTCCACCACCTCGCCACGATCGTCGACCGCAGCTTCGAGGCCCGGGCGACCGCGAGCGTCGCACCGACCCCGACGGTCCCACCCGCCACCGTGCCGCCGGAACCTCCGACGACGGCTCCCCCCGTGACGACCCCGGTGTCCGCCCCGGTGCCGGCGCCGGCGCCTCCTCCCGCGCCGGCCGCACCGGCCGAGCGCGGCGCGCTCCCGGTGGGCAAGGGCATGTGGATCTGGCTGCCGGAGCGGGTGGAGGGCGGCGACCCCGCGGCCATCGTGGCCAAGGCGAAGGCCGTGGGGTTGACCCACGTCTTCGTGCGCACGGGCAGCTCGAAGGACGGCTTCACCGGCGGCCCGTTCCTCGACGCCCTGCTGCCGGTCGCCCACGCCAACGGGATCCGCGTCTACGGGTGGGACTTCACGGAGTGCGACAACCCGGGCGACGACGTGAACCGGGCGCTCACGGCCATCCGCTACACCACCCCGGACGGTCAGCGCATCGACGGGTTCTCGCCCGACATCGAGACGCCGAGCGAGGGCACGAGCGGCAACGTCGAGTACCTGTCGGCCTACGCGCAGTGGCTGCGCGACAACGTCGGCGACAAGTACCCGCTCATCGCCACGGTGCCGAACCCGACCGCCTACCGGCTCGCCAACGGCTTCCCGTACGCACAGATCCTCGGCCCGTTCGACGCGGTCGCGCCGATGGTCTACTGGATGAACCGCGAGCCGGGTGCCGACGTGGCGAACGCCATCTCCTACCTCGCGCAGTTCGGCAAGCCGATCTTCCCGATCGGCCAGGCCTACGACGGGGGGCCCGAGGGCGGACCGCCCGGCGTCCCGTCGCGCGAGCAGCTCCAGCGGTTCATGGAGGTCGCCGACCAGGCCGGCGCCGCCGGCGTCTCGTTCTGGTCGTGGCAGCACGCCGACGACCAGGCCTGGCAGGCGATCGCCGACTCCCCCGACTTCACCCTCGGGCTCGGCGGCCCCGACGGCGGTCTCACGCCGGCCATGATCCGCTCGTACCAGACGCTCCTCACCGGCCTCGGCTTCCCGATCGCCGCCGACGGCGCCTACGGGCCCGACACCCTCGCCGCCGTGGCCGCCTACCAGCGTGCCGCCCACCTGTCGGTCACCGGCCGCATCGACGAGAGCACCCGAGCACTGCTCCTCACCCCCGTGGCCGCGCCCCTTCGCGACCCGAACAGCTGAGGTCGGCGACCTCGGGCACGGCTCGCCGGTGTGCCGCGCCGGTTGCAGCCGCTGCAGGCGCTACGTACGCTTTCGGCGGGCGCGGCGCTGTCCGGGGGGACGAGGCATGGCCGGTGGGCGTGGAGACGGAAACCGCCAGAGGGACGACGCCGATGCACGCCGGCGCGCCCCCGCCGACGACGGCCGCCGAGTCGCCGGCGCCGCTCGTGCCGGCGACCTCGGGCGGGCGGGCAACCAGGCGCTCGCGTCGCTGCTCCGCCGCGGCCATCCGGCGGCCCCGGAGACGCCGGCCGGCGAGGCGGGCGGTCCGCCCGTGCAGCGCGACGTGGTCAGCGACGTCGAGTCGAAGATGTCGTACGGGGCATTCGACTGGGCCGTCACCGACGAGGAGGCGACCGACTCCCTCAACATGCTGGCGTCGCTGCCCGGTCCCGCCCTCTCGAGCGCGCTCGGACGCCTGAGCCAGACCGCGAAGACTCGTCTCCTCGACAACCTCCCGGCCGCCGCGAAACGCACCTCGGCCTACACCAAGCTGCTCGTCGCCCTCGGGCCCGGCGCGGTCCAGCCCTACGTGCAGAGCCTCCTCAGCTACGGGGTGTTCGACTGGGCCGTCACCGACGACGACGCCGACCAGGTGTTCCGGATCATGGTGGCGCTCGGCCCGGCCCAGCGGACGACGCTCGTCCAGAAGCTCGGGCCGCTCTTCCGCGGTCGGCTCGCCGGCAACCTGGCGCGCGCCTCGGTGATGGGCGACGCCGAGCACGACACGCTGCGCGCCCTCTTCGACGCGACGCCCGACACCGAGACCTCCACGCTCATCGCGTGGATCAAAGCGAGGTTCCGCATCGACGTCGGCACGCAGACGCATGCCGGCGAGACCGGCCAAGCGTGGGACGGCGCCAGCCTGCGGCGCCTCTACAACGTGCTCCAGTCACTCCCGCCCGGCGCGGTCGAGAACAACCCGGAGCTGCTCCGAATCGACCGGTACAAGGATCCCGGCCCCGCGGGCGGCTACTACGGATCCGATCGGCGCGTCGCCCTGGGCTACGGCGACATCCGGGCACGCGACAGCGTGGCCGATGCCTCGAACCCCGGCGGCGCGGGCATGGGCGTGCCGGCCGCGCTGGCCGGCCAGAACCTCTTCGACGGCGTGATCCGCCACGAGGTCGGCCACTCCGTCGATGCTCGCCTCGGTCTGGCCAACGCCTACTGCATCGGGAAGCCCGCCGGTGGCAACTGGCAGCGGCACGGCGACGGGTCGGGGCTCGCGGCGGTCATCGTGGCGGCGAGCGGCGGTGCGGTCGCAGGGCTGCCGGCGGCCCAGAAGTCAGCGGTGATCGCGGTCCTGCAGGACGCCATCGACGACCGCACCCCCGACAAGGTCGTCGTCAACCTCCAAGCGCTCGACTTCTGGGGAAAGCTGCCGGCGGCGACGAAGACCGCGATCCTCGCCGACAAGGCCGTCGTCGCGCTCCAGGTGTCGTTCGCCGACAAGACCCCGGGCAACCCCTGGTACCGACCGGCCGACGACGGCGGCATCAACATCAACGGGCGCATCTTCGTCGAGTCCTACGCCCACCAGTGGCACAGCTACGACGCGGCGGCCCGCGCCCGGAAGGCGTCGAAGTACCAGTTCCGCGCCCCGGGCGAATGGATCGCGGAGGCGTACAACTACTACTACGCCCCGCCGACGAAGGGCGCGCTGCTCGCCGCGGTCGATCCGGCGACGAAGACGTGGTTCGACGTCAACGTCGACCAAGCCAGCGGCGGCGCCGGCGCGACCGCGCCCGGCCCGGCCCTGCCGGCCGCCAACACGGGTCCCGGGTACCCGTAGGTGACGTGCCCGCCAGGCCCGCGCGTCCCCGCGCCGCATACGCCGGCGCGCTGGCCGTCGCGCTCGTCGTCCTCGTTGCCACCGGAGCGGTTCTCGTGGCGATGAGGCGCAACGACGGTGCGCACGCGCCCGACGCCGCGGGCGGAGGCGCCGGCGCGTCGAAGGTCGACGAGGCGGCGCTGCGAACGGCGCTCCATCACGACCTCGGGCTCCCGAGCGACCGCCTCGAGGTCGACCTCGCACCGCCCGTCCCGGGAGTGCTGGTGTTCCATGCCCTCGTCACGGGCGAGCCGCACAGCGACGTCACCGGCGCCTTCGACGGGAAGCTCCACACCGACCGCCAGGACGCCACCCGGTTGGTGCTCACGGCGCTGGGATTCGGCGAGCGCGACGTCGACCCCGTGCTCGTCGCCGCCACCGTCGGGATGCTCGAGGACAACCCCGGCTCTCCCTACCTCACCGAGCAGGCGATCACGTTGGCGGGCGGACCGCCGACGTGGCAGCCGCCCCACCTCACGACCGTCGACGGGGAGCCGGCGGTGGAGTACATCAACTCGAGCGCTCGGCGCCCGGCCTGGCGGTCCGTCGTGCTGCAGCACGGCGACGGGACCTTCGAGGTCCGGCAGAGCCCGGCGTCGTAGCGCCATGTCCGTCTTCCGGCCCGAGATCATCGTCTGCCCGCGATGCGGCCATCGCAACGAGGAGACCGTCGCCGTCAGCCTCAACGGCCCGCGAGTACCGGCGGTGATCGACGCCATCGTCGACGGGACGTTCCAGTGCTTCGAGTGCCGAGCGTGCGGCCTTCCCTACCGCGCCGACGGACCGGTGATCTACATCGACTTCGACCGCAAGCGATGGATCGGGGAGATCCCCACGTCGATGGAACGGAGCTGGGCGTTGCTCGAGCAGCAGTCCCTCGACAGCTTTCGCCGTGCCCTCATCGATCTGGCGCCCGCGTACCTGCGATCGGAGGCCGATGGGTTCGCCATCCGGACGGTGTTCGGGCTCGATGCCCTGGCCGAGAAGATCCGGCTGTTCGACGCCGGCTTCGACGACCGCCAGGTCGAGGTGGCCAAGCTGGCGGTGCTCGTACAGATCGGTGCCGTGATCGCCCCCGCGTGGCGGCCCCGGGTGGTGGCCGCGGATTCCGAGTCGATCTCGCTGCTGGTCTGGCGGCGCGAGGGCGGCGCCGACACCCTCGACCCCGATTTCGCCGGCGAGCCCGAAGCCGAGACCGTGCGGGTGCCGGCGGAGGAGATCGCCCGCGTCGCCGGCGACCCGGCGTGGGCCGCGACGCTCGTCGAGCTGTCGATCGGCCCCTACGTCGACCTCGGTCGGTTGCTCCTCGACGGCCGCGTTCCCTTCGCCGCCGCGCCGGCCTGACGCCTTCGGCCTGACGCCTTCGGGCGGCTAGAGCAGCTCGTAGTCGTCGAGGTCGGGCTCGCGGGTCTGCTGCCAGTACTCGAGCAGGCTGAACGGCCAGTTCTGCGCGGTGCGCCCGGTCGCGTTCTTGTACCAGGTGCTCACCGACGACACGCCCCATGCCATGCGCAGGTTCTCCGCGTCGACGCGCTCGTTGTAGGCGTCGTGCACCTCGCGCTTCGGGTCGATCGCCGCGACACCGGTCTCGAGGATGCGCCGGATGCACCCCACGACGTAGTGCACCTCGCACTCCGAGAAGTAGATGATGCTGCCGTTCACGACGATGTTGGTGTTGGGTCCGTAGAGCAGGAAGAAGCTCGGGAACCCGGGCAACGTGATCCCGAGGTAGGCACGGGCGTCGCCGCCCCACGTCTCGTGGAGGTCGACGCCACCCCGGCCCACGACCTTCATCGGCGTGAGGAAGTCGGAGGCGGTGAAGCCGGTGCCGTAGATGATCACGTCGGCCTCGTGCCGCGTCCCGTCGCTGGTGCGCACGCCGCCCGGCTCGATCTCGGCGATGCGCTCGGTGACGAGGTCGACGTCGTCGCGCTGGAGCGTGCGCGCCCACGCACCGTTGTCGAGGATGAACCGCTTCGAGAACGGCGCATACTGCGGCACGACCTTCTCGAGCAGATCGGGGCGATCGGCGAACTGCGCCTCGAGGTAGCCGGTCAGCATCTGGCGCACGAAGTCGTTGCCGGCGCTCACCGAGCGCTCACCGCCGTTCCACTCCTCGTCGACGCGGGCGAGCGGCATCATCCCTTCGACCGAGCGCCAGAACACCCAGAACCGGTTCCAGTGCGTGTAGCCGGGCACGTTGCGCCGCAGCCATCGCACCTCGGGGCCGATCTCGTCGGTGTAGTTGGGGGCGGGGATGAACCACGCCGGCGTCCGCTGGAAGATCGTGAGGTGGGCCGCCTGCTCGGCCACGGCCGGGATGAGCTGCGCCGCGCTCGCGCCCGTACCGATGACCGCGACGCGCTTCCCGGCGAGGTCGACGGAGTGGTCCCACCGGGCGGAGTGGAACGCCGGCCCCTCGAACCGCTCGAGGCCGGGGATGTCGGGGAGGTTCGGCCGGTTGAGCTGGCCGACGGCGCTGACGACGGCGTTCACCTCCACCGCCTCCTCGACGCCGCCGGGGCCGACGACCTGCAACGTCCAGGTGCTCGTCCGGTCGTCGAACTCGATCGACGTCACCTCGGTCTCGAAGCGGATCAGCGAGCGGACGCCCGTCGCGTCGGCCACCCCGCGGAAGTAGTCGAGCAGCACCTGCTGGGACGAGAAGTTCTGCGGCCAGTCGTCGCGCTGCGCGAAGGAGTAGCTGTAGAACAGGTTCGACACGTCGACGCGGCAGCCCGGGTACTGGTTCTCGAACCAGGTGCCCCCGACCTCGCGGTTCTTCTCGAACACCACGACGTCGAGGCCGGCCTGGCGCAACCGGTGGGCGGCGACGAGCCCGGACATGCCGGCGCCGACCACGGCCACGCGGTACGAGCGATCCGGGGCCAGCTCGTCCTTGCGCCAACCCGGCGTGCGGGGGTCGTCGCCGAGGTTGAGCTCCTCGCGCAGCAGCTCCATGTAGTCGTCGATCGGCGCCCCGCCCGCGACGAACTCGAGGAGGCGGCGCAGGGTGGCGGCGTCGGGTGGCGGCGCCGGCTGACCGCCGGCGTCCCGGAGGCGGACCAGTGCCTCGAACGCCAGGCGACGAGCCTCCGCCTGCTGCTCGGGGCTCAACCCCGCGCTCGGGTCCATGAAGCCCCCGGTGCTCGGCCGCAGCTCGTCGGGGATCAGCGAGAGGTCGCCGGTCGCGGCCGCGACGGCGGGCAGCAGCGCCGGGATCTCGGCGAGCTCGAGCGCGGCGCGGAGCGTGTCGTCGTCGACGGAGGCCAGGTCGGCGGTGAAGTCGGTCATCAGGCGTACCAGGAGTGCGAGGGCGTCCTCGTCACGCTATTGCACGGCGGCGGGAGGGACGGACGTCACTCCGGCTGGTTCCACTCCGTCCACCCGTACCCGGAGCGACCGTCGGCGGCGTCGAACCGGCACAGCGCGCGCGGGAATCGAGCCACGCGACCCTCGGGCGACTCGAGCCGCACCGGTGCGAGGTGCCTGGTGGTGCAGGTGAGGTCGAGCCCCAGGAAGCGCATGGCGGTCACGCGGGGGAACCGGGTGGAGGGGTCTTCGTCGTCGGACTCGACGTGTGCCTCGAAGTCGAGCACCGTCTCCAGCGCACCATCGTGGGCGACGTAGCCGATGCCCCAACCGCCGTAGGGCACCGTGCAGAAGGCGTGGAAGGCGTCGTCGCCGGCGCGTCCGGCCGTCCAGATCCACCCGCGCTCCCACCAGTCGCGCACGCCCCATGAGTGGTCACGCTGGCCGGTTCCGTCGAGCTCGATGCGCTCGTCACCGACCAGGATCTCGCCGGTCACGGTGCACGTCTGCTCGTAGCGGCCCAACCGCTCGACCGTGTCGTGCACCGGAGCCGCTGCCTCCCACTCGAGGTCGAAGCCGAGCGGCACCCGATCACCACGCTCACCTCCCGGCTCGTACGCCTGCGCCGGGTCGTCGAGGCCGACGGCGAACGCCTCGAGCTGCACCGACCAGTGCTCGTGCGGGGTCTCACAGTGGAGGGCTGCCCACAGCCCCTCCTCGCGGACCTCGAGCACGTCGCCTCTCGGCAGCGCGGCCTCGTGATGCCGCACGACGAGGAGCGGGCGGTCGTCGCCGACGAGGTACGCCCAGTACCAGCTCACGCCCAGGTTCGGATACAGACCGAGGCGGACGTAGCCCCCGAGCGACCCGTCCGGCGCGGCGAAGTCGAAGTACCACGACTCGTTCCACAGGGGGGCGGCCTCGGGATCGTGACGGCGTTCGTGCCGCGCGTCGGGTGTCACCCCCGCCCCCCGGTGGCCGCCCGCACGATGCCGTCGTCACCCGAGCAGTCGACCTCGACCTCCGTACCCCCCGGCGGCTCCGCCCCGGCGAACGCGACCGCCATCACGCACGGCACCTGGAACTCGCGCGACACGATCCCGATGTGACTGCGCGGCGTCCCGCCCGTGCAGACGATCGCCGCCAGCTCGTGGTAGATCGGCGTGAGGAACGTCGCGCCCGCGTCGCGCACCAGCGCGACGACGCCGTCGGCACCCGAGTCCATGAGCCCGAGGACGTCGTCCGGGCCGGCCAGGACCTCGAGCCGGCCGCGCACCGGCGCGGCGTCGAACACCTTCATCCCTCTTCCGACTTCGTGCACGGCGTGTGTGCTTAGCATTCGCCCATGGGCCGGGTCCACGACGCGATCGACGAACGCCTCGCCGCGTTCCCCTCCGACCACCACGCCGGCGCGGTCAGGGCATGACGCCGCTCGCCGATCCAGGCGCCGTCGCCGAGGCGAACCGCCTGGTCACCTACCACGGCGCCATCTCGAAGGTGATGACGGCCGAACGCACGTCACTCGAGTCCGGCCTCATCCCGGTCACCGCCTACATCCTCGTGAGCGGCGCCGAGTGCTTCTTCCGCCATCCCGAGATGGCGGTCGCGATCGACGCCGCCATGCCGGCCGAGGAGATCGGCCGGGCCGGCCGCTACCCCGGCAGCCGCGTCAACGCGGTGCACCTCTGGTCGATCGCCAACATCTACCTGACCGGCCGGAAGGTCCTCGGGATGATGATGCCCGAGCGCGACGACCCCGCCCGCACCGCCTCGCTGCTGCAGTTCTGGGAACGGGCGGCGCTCGCCTATCGCGGCGATGGCCACGCCCAGGCGTGGGACGCGGGCCTCGAGCTGCACCCCTACGACGACGGCGTCGTCGCCACGCTCCTCGACGCCGTCGTCGCGGTCGAGTCGGCCGCCGATCGCGCCGCGCTCAAGCGGTTCAACGCCACGGTGATGAACTACCTGTTCCTGCTCTACTTCGACACGCGCGTCGGCACCGGCGACTCCGGCCCCTACCGCCTTCCCGACGGTCGCGTGCTGCTCGTCCGCGACTTCTACCGGCTCGGTCCGAGCGACTTCTGGTGGAGCGATGTCGCCGAGGGCATGCCCTACGGCAACCTCACCGCGGCGATGGTGCTCGACGGCGTCGACCTCCGCGTCAACGACTGGGGCACCTCGCTCACCACGCCCGAGGACTACCTCGACCACCTCGTCGGCTTCGGGTTGTTCACGACCGACCCTGGCGATCCCGTCTCGCGGACGCTGCGGCCCGTCGACCTCTCCGAGACCGACGCGATCGTCGCCGCCGTCCGCGCCGCACAGTCGACCCTCTACCGCCGCATCGCGGCGATGGACCGTGACGAGAAGATCCGGTGCGGCGCCTACGTCTACTTCAGCTTCCTGCGCCCGTTCGCCGAGGTCGCGGGGATCGCCGGCGAGCTCGACTGGACGGTGCCGCGCGACAGCGTTGGCCCCATCTACGACATGCTCCGCGGCATCGACGGCACCAACACGGGCGGCGCGCTCGGCGAGGAGCCCTACTACCTCCCCTACGCATAGGCCGGCCTGTCAGAAGCTCGGCGACAGGTCGCGCTCGGGCGACGACGTCACCCGGGCCAAGCCCGACTCGTTGCCGCCCTGCGAATCGGCGCGGGCGCAGAACAGATCACCGCTTCCGCTGCGAATGCTCCGGAACACGATCCAGGTGCCGTCGGGCGACCATGCGGGCTCGTTGTTGACGGTGCCCTGGGCGGTGATGCGCCGGATCGGGCCGTCGCCGGCCGGTGCGGTGTAGACCTGGTAGTCGGACACGTAGACCACGCGCGTGCCGTCCGGCGACCAGCGGGCGTCGCTCGCGTCGGTCGGCACCGTCACCTGGATGCCCGGTGAACCGTCGAGGTTGCGGATGACGAGGCGACCGTGATCCGCGAACACCACACGCGTGCCGTCGGCCGACAGCGAGAAGGCGCCGTCGCCGATCTTGACGGGTTGCTCCTGGGCGTCGCCGCCCGCCAGCGCGACCGCGTACAGCGTGTCGCCACGCGAGAACAGGAGCCGGTCGCCGGACGGGAACCAGGCGACGGCACTCGACGACGCCGCGTCGGCGAGGCAACGAGGATCGCCTCCCGTGGCGGCCACGACGCACACGCTCCACGCGCCGGCGCGCTCCCGGACGTAGGCGACCTGGGAGCTGCTGGGTGACAGCGCCGGACGACTCTCCGTCGCGTCGTCGGAGCGCAATCGCACCTCGTGGGGGGCGCTCCCGCCGAAGCGCACGACGAGGTCGCGCTGCGTCGGCGAGTAGACCCGGACGAACACGAGTGTGGCGAGGTCCGAGGGTGCGTCGGCTGCGGCCGGGGTCGCGGCCTCCACCGTCGTCGACGGGTCGCCGGCGCTCCCGTCGCCCGCGGCGGTGGTTGGCTCGCTCCCCGGACCGAGCGCCACGGACCCACCCGTCGTGGATGCGCCGTCGCCACTCGACCCGCCGCCGCGCAGCACCCGGACGCCGATGAGGAGGAGGACGACGAGCACGACGGCCAGGCCGACCGCCGACCGCGTGAGCTCGCTGGCGAGGGTGCTTCCCGAGGGCACGACCCCCGAGACCACGGCGAGCGGCTCCTCGCTGCCGTCGGCGTCGGGCATCACGGCGAGCGAGAACGATCGCTCTCGATCCCGTCCGCGCCGCGGACCGCGCACACGGATCGCGACGTCGACGGCGTCACCCGGTCCGATCGTCGCCTCCGCCGGGTCGATCTCGAACATGAACCGGCGGTCGTCACCGAGGGGCTCCACGCCGACGGCCGCCGACGCGTTGCCGTCGTTCGCCACGCGGAGCAAGTACCCCACCCACCGGCTGCCGGAGTCGTCCGGTGGACCGAGGGCCGCCCGCACGAGCGGCACGGCGGCCACGTCGAGCACGCCCCTCTCCAGCACGATCACGTCGGGTTGGCGGCGCGGCGTCACGGCCACGAAGAACGGCACCGGCCCGGCCGGCGTGACCGCGGTGAGCGGCGGCGCGAAGCGCACCCACGCGGGGGCCTCCTGACCCGGGTCGAGCGTGAGCACCGCCGGATCCACCCTCGCCCACACCGATGCCGGTCCCTGCACCGCGACGAGGAAGTCGTCACGCTCGGTCCCGGTGTTGCGGACGAGCACGACGGTCTCCGACTCGCGGCCCGGTTCGAGGGCTCCCGCTTCGGCGGCGAGCACGACGAGTGCTCCCACGCACGCAACGTACACGCGGCGATGCGAAACCCCGGGGCGGTTGGTAGAAACGCGGCGTGGCGCGGCGTGCGCACCCCCCGGCGTGGTACCCCGACCCGCGGGATCCGGCGCGGCTGCGCCGCTGGGACGGGCGGGTGTGGACCACCGAGACCCGTCCGTTTCCCGAGTGGCTGCGGACCCTCGAGCTGTCGCCGGGGCCCGGCCGGCGCGGGCGGTCGCGGAGTCGCCGGCTCTGGATGGCGAGCCTGTCGCTCCTCGCCGTCGCGGTGGCGCTCGTCTGGGTGCGGGAGGTGCCGGCCGGACTCGACCGCGAGCGGATCACCGACACGGCGTTCGTCACCCGGGCCAACTCCGTGTGCGCCGGGGTCGCCTCGACCGTCTACGCCGACACCCGCCACCACTCCGACGCGATCGACGACGCCGCCCGCCTTCGCGAGCTCGACGCCGGATGGTCCCGAATGGTCAACGACCTCGACGCGATCCGCGCTACGCCGGCCGCCGGCCCGAAGGTCGACGAGTGGCGGACGCAGTGGCGGGAGGTCGTCCGGCTGCTCGGCGTCTACGCCGACGAGATCGAGGCCAACGGTCGACCGACGCCGGCGACCAGCCGCGCGCTCAACCGGGCCAAGCAGCGCGTCGACCGCTTCGCGTACGTCAACGGCATGAACAGCTGCCTGTTCATCTAGCCGCGCCGTGTCGGCGGCGGGCGCCGGCGGGCGCGCCCGACAAGGGCCTCCGGTTCGGACTGGCGGGGCCGAAGGTCCCGTGGGCGGCGCCCGGCCCCGAGACTACGCTCGCCGCACACGCTTCGATCCCGGGGAGGGATGCGACATGACGTTGGCCGAGGTGATCGACGAGCACTTCTTGACGAGGTACCGCGAGCTGCTCGATGCCGAGGACGCCGCGTTCGACGAGCTCGAGCACGCGTACGAGGAAGGCGACCGCGCCCACTTCGAGGCGGACCTCCGCCTGTGGGAGGACGCGATCTCTCGGAAGCTCGCCTACCTCAAGCGCCACGGCATCGACGTGAAGCTGTCGATCCCGGCCGACGCCTGATCAGATCAGGCCCTGGCTCTTGACCTCGTCGCGCTCGGCGAGGAGCTCGTCGGTGGTGATGCGCACCTTCTCCTTGGCGAAGTCGTCGAGCTCGAAGTCGTCGGCCACCGACCAGCCGCCGCCGCCCTGGCTCCGTACGGGGTAGCCGAACACCAGACCCTCGGGCACGCCGTACTCGCCGTGGCTGACGACGGCGAGGGACGCACAGTCGCCGGCGGCGGTGGGTCGCCAGATGCTGTTGACGGACTCGATGGCGGCGTTGGCCGCGGACGCCGCCGACGACGCCCCCCGCGCGTCGATGATCGCCGCGCCGCGCTTCTGCACGGTCTCGATGAACGGGCCCTGCAGCCACGCGTCGTCGCCGATCACCTGGGCCGCCGATGAGCCGCCGATCTTCGCGTTCTCGAAGTCGGGGAACTGGGTGGCGGAGTGGTTGCCCCAGATCGCGGTGTTCGTCACCTCCGACACGGCCACGCCGGCCTTCTTCGCCAGCTGGGCCTTGGCCCGGTTCTGGTCGAGCCGGGTCATCGCGAACCAGCGGTCGTCGGGGATGTCGGGCGCGTTCGACTTGGCGATCAGGCAGTTGGTGTTGCAGGGGTTGCCGACGACGAGGATGCGCACGTCGCTCGCCGCGTTCTCGTTGATGGCCTGGCCCTGCGGCTTGAAGATCCCGCCGTTCACGCCCAGCAGGTCGCCGCGCTCCATGCCCGCCTTGCGGGGGATCGACCCGACGAGGAGCGCCCACGACGTGCCGTCGAACGCCGTCTTCAGCTCGGACGTCGTCTCGACGCCGGCGAGCAGCGGGAAGGCGCAGTCCTCGAGCTCCATCACCACGCCGTCGAGCGCCTTCATCGCCGGCTCGATCTCGAGCAGGCGGAGCTGCACCGGCTGGTCCGGCCCGAGGAGCTGCCCCGAGGCGATCCGGAAGAGGATCGCGTAGCCGATCTGACCGGCGGCACCGGTGACGGTGACGCTGACGGGCTTCTTCTCGCTCATGACCGGACACTACGTCCGGCGCCGCGACGCTCCCAAACCGCAGGGGACAATCGCCGACCGTTGGGGAACACTGTTCTCCATGCGTTGGAGCAGGACGGGTGGCGGCGACATCGAGGACCGCCGTGGGAGCGGGATGGGCATGGGCGTCCCGATCATCGGCGGCGGCATGGGCGTCGTCGGACTTCTCGTCGCCCTCGTCTTCGGCCTGCTCGGCGGAGGGGGCGGGGGCAGCACCTACGGGATCCCCTCCGCCCTGTCACCCCTCGACGCCCCGCAGGCCCAGAGCGGCCCGCCGGCCGACGACACGGGCGCGTTCGTCGGCTTCGTCGAGACCAACGTGCAGGACTCGTGGGCGAAGAGCTTCGGCGACGCCGGTGAGACCTACACCCGGGCCAAGGTCGTGCTCTACGACTCGCAGACACCGACCGCGTGCGGCACGGGCTCGGCCGCGGCCGGGCCCTTCTACTGCCCCGGCGACAGCAAGGTCTACCTCGACACGTCGTTCTTCAACGAGCTGAAGACCCGCTTCGGTGCGCCCGGCGACTTCGCCCAGGCCTACGTCATCGCCCACGAGCTCGGCCACCACGTCCAGAACCTGCTGGGCGTGAGCGAGAAGGTGAGCCGCCAGGAGCAGCGCGACCCGGCGCACGCCAACCAGCTGAGCGTGCGGCTCGAGCTGCAGGCCGACTGCCTCGCCGGCGTCTGGGGTCACAGCGCCAAGCAGCAAGGGATCCTCGATCCGGGTGACGTCGAGGAGGGCCTCCGCGCCGCGGCGTCCGTCGGCGACGACACGCTCCAGCGCCAGGCGGGCCAGCGCGTCAATCCGGAGACGTGGACCCATGGGTCGTCGGCGGAGCGCTCGAAGTGGTTCCGCACCGGCTTCGATTCCGGCGACCCGAACTCGTGCGACACGTTCTCGTGACCTCGCGCTCGGCGCGCCACGCCGGCGTTGGTTACTGAGCGCGGAGGCCGTCGATGATGGCGTTGAGCGTCGGGCTGGGCCGCATCACCGCCGCGGCCTCGGTGGGATCGGGGGCGTAGTAGCCCCCGATGTCGACCGGATGGCCCTGCACGTCGAGCATCTCCTGGGCGATCTTCGCCTCGCTCTCGGCGAGGGCGCGCGCCACGGGCGCGAACAGCTCGGCGAGCGCCGGGTCCACCGACTGGGCGGCGAGCTCCTGGGCCCAGTAGAGGGCGAGGTAGGCATGGCTGCCGCGGTTGTCGATCTGGCCGAGCCGGCGCGCCGGCGACTTGTTCTCCTCGAGCAGGCTCGCGGTGGCGCGGTCGAGCGTGTCGGCGAGCACCTGGGCCCGCTTGTTGCCGGTCTTGTCGCCGAGGTGCTCGAACGACGCGGCGAGCGCGAGGAACTCGCCAAGGCTGTCCCAGCGCAGGTAGTTCTCCTTGAGCAGCTGCTGTACGTGCTTCGGTGCAGATCCGCCGGCGCCGGTCTCGAACAGGCCTCCGCCGCGGAGCAGCGGCACGATCGAGAGCATCTTGGCGCTGGTGCCGAGCTCCATGATCGGGAACAGGTCGGTGAGGTAGTCGCGCAGCACGTTGCCCGTGACCGAGATGGTGTCCTCGCCCCGGCGGATCCGCTCGAGCGAGAAGCGGATGGCATCGACGGGCGCCATCACCTCGATCTGCAGCCCGTTGGTGTCGAGGTCGGCCAGGTAGGTCCGCACCTTCTCGAGGATCTGGGCGTCGTGGGCGCGGTCCTCGTCGAGCCAGAACACGATGGGGGCGCCCGAGGCGCGGGCCCTCGTGACGGCGAGCTTCACCCAGTCGCGCACGGGGAGGTCCTTGGTCTGGCACATGCGCCAGATGTCGCCGGCCTCGACCTCGTGCTCGAGGACGACGTTGCCGGCGTCGTCGACCACCCGGACAGTGCCCGAGCGGGGGATCTCGAAGGTCTTGTCGTGCGAGCCGTACTCCTCGGCGGCCTGCGCCATGAGCCCGACGTTGGGCACCGAGCCCATCGTCGCCGGGTCGAAGGCCCCGTTGGCCCGGCAGTCGTCAATCACCACCTGGTAGATGCCCGCGTAGCTGCTGTCGGGGATCACGGCGAGCGTGTCCTGCTCGTCGCCGGCCGCGTTCCACATGTGGCCCGATGTGCGGATCATCGCCGGCATCGACGCGTCGACGATCACGTCGCTCGGGACGTGGAGGTTGGTGATGCCCCGGTCGGAGTCGACCATGGCGAGCGCCGGGCCCTGGGCCAGGCCCTCGGTGATCGCCATCTCGATGGCGGCGCGCTCCGGCTCGGGCATGGTCTTGACGCCGGCGAGGATCGAACCCAGGCCGTCGTTGGCGCTGAGCCCTGCGGCTTCCAGCGCGGCGCCGTGCTCGGCGAACAGGCCCGGCAGGAAGACACGAACGGCGTGGCCGAACATGATCGGATCCGACACCTTCATCATCGTCGCCTTCAGGTGCAGCGAGAAGAGAACGCCCTCCTCCTTGGCCCGGGCGATCTGGTCGGCGTAGAAGCGATCGAGCGCCGCGACGCGCATGATGGTCGCGTCGATCACCTCGCCCTCGAGGACCGGCAGCGGCGGCCGGAGCTCGGTGACGTCACCGTCGACGCCGACCAGCTCGATGCGGAGGGAACCGGCGGCCGGCATGGTGACCGAGCGCTCGTTCGAGCGGAAGTCGTCGGCCGTCATGGTGGCCACGTTGGTCTTGGAGGTCGACGACCACGCGCCCATCGAGTGGGGGTGGCTCCTCGCGTAGCGCTTCACCGACGCCGGCGCCCGGCGATCGGAGTTGCCCTGGCGCAGCACCGGGTTCACCGCGCTGCCCTTGATCCGGTCGTAGCGCGTGCGGATGTCGTGCTCGGTGGCGTCCGACGGTTCGTCGGGGTAGTCGGGCAGCGCGTAGCCCTTCGCCTGCAGCTCGGCGACGGCCGCCTTGAGCTGGGGGATCGACGCGCTGATGTTGGGCAGCTTGATCACGTTCGCCTCGGGCGTCCACACCAGCTCACCGAGCTCCGCCAAGGCGTCGGGTACGCGCTGCTCCTCGGTGAGGTACTCCGGGAACGAGGCGAGGATCCGGCCCGCGAGGGAGATGTCGCGGGTCTCGACCGTCACGCCCGCCGCCGACGCGAACGCCTGGATGATCGGCAGGAACGAGTAGGTGGCGAGCGCCGGCGCCTCGTCGGTGAAGGTGTAGATGATCGTGGAGTCAGCACCCATACCCCCGACGTTAAGCCCCTCAGGAGGCAACGGCGACCAAGGGGTTGGATCGCGGGCGCTACCGGCGAGCCGACAGGTCGAGGTTGGCCCACACCTGCTGGGCCGACGCCGACCGGTTCATCGTGTAGATGTGCAGTCCCGGCACGCCCTCGGCGAGGAGGCGCTCGCCGATCTCGCTCGCGATCTCGATGCCGATCTCCTGCACCGCGGCGGCGTCGCCCTCGTGGGGCCCGAGCCGATCGTCGAGCCACGCCGGCCACTCGGCACCGTTGATGGCCGTGAACCGCTTGGCCGTGGCGACGTTGATGATCGGGAACAGGCTCGGGATGACGGGCGTGGTGACCCCGAGCGCGCGGAGCTCGTCGACCAGGCGGAAGTAGTGGTCGGCGTTCCAGAAGAACTGGGTGATCGCCCCGTCGACCAGGGCGAGCTTCTGCGCCAGGAAGCGCCGGTCGTCGGGCCGCGACGTCGAGCGCGGGTGCACCTCCGGGAACGCGGCGACGCAGATCGAGAACTCCGGCGCCAGCTCCTTCACCAGCTCGATCAGCTCCGTCGCGTAGGTGAAGTCGCCCCGCGGCGCGCCCGGTTCGAGGGGCGGGTCACCGGCCAGGGCGAGGATGTTCTCGAGGCCCTCGTCGCGGTAGCGCTCGATGAGCGCCACGATCTCGCCCCGTGTCTGGCCGGCGCAGGTGAGGTGGGGCATCACCGTCAGGTGCCCGTCGTCGTGGATGTAGAGGACCGCCTCGAGCGTGCCCTCCCGTGTCGACCCGCCGGCACCGTAGGTGACCGAGCAGAACGACGGTTCGAGCGGCTTCAGCTCCTCGAGCGACTTCTCGAGGTGGCGGAGCATCTCGGGCGTGCGCGGCGGCGGGAACTCGAAGGAGTAGGTCGGCCCGGCGGCGAGCAGGTCGCGGATCTTCGCCATCCGCCCAGGCTACGGGTGGGCGGCCTCGCCCCTCCACCGGCTTCGCGGGTCAGGGTTCGCGGGCCGCCTGGCGCTCGGCCGCCTCGATGGCGTTGCGGAACAGCATCGCGATCGTGGTCGGGCCCACGCCGCCGACGCGCGGGGTGATCGCGCCGGCGACCTCGCCGCACGACTCGTCGACGTCGGGCAGCAGCCGGCGGCCCTCGTAGCGGACGCCGCCGCCGATCACGACCGACCCCGGGTTGATGTGCTCGGGCTGGACGATGCCGGGGACGCCGGCGGCGGCGATGAAGACGTCGGCCCGGGTCGAGTACTTCGGCCAGTCGGGCACGCCCGTGTGCACCACGGTGACGGCGGCGTTGGCCGTGGGCCGCTTCTGCGACAGCAGCAGCGCGAGGGGCCGCCCCAACGTGGCGCCGCGGCCGAGGATCACGACGCTGCGGCCCGACACCGGGATCTCGTAGTGCGCGAGCAGCGCCTCGATCCCCGCCGGCGTGCACGGCACCGGGCCGGGCATCGACAGCGCCAGCCGGCCCATGTTCATCGGGTGGGCGGCGTCGACATCCTTGTCGGGATCCATCGTGGCGATGGCGGCGTCGTAGTCGAGATGCCCCGGGATCGGGTACTGCACGAGCATGGCGTGCACCGAGGGGTCGGCGCTGAACTCCCGGATCGCGCCCTCGACCTGGGTCTGGGTGGCGTCGTTCGGCAGGTGCACGTGCGGCGAGGTGAACCCGAGCTCGGCCGCCTTCTCCTGCTTCATCCGGATGTAGCCGGCGCTGGCGTCGTCGTCGCCGACCAGGATCGTGGCGAGGCTCGGCGTCGTTCCCTCAGCGCGCAGCTTCTCGGCGCGCAGTCGGACGTCGGCCAGCACGGCGTCGGCGACCGGGCCGCCGGGAAGCAGTCGTGCGGTCATCGAGGGTCCCCCAATCCGTTCAATGCAGGAAGTGGCGCTCGCCGGTGAAGATCATCGAGAGGCCGAGCCCGTTGGCGGCGGCGATCACCTCGTCGTCGCGCAGCGACCCGCCCGGCTGGATCACGACGGTGACGCCGGACTCAGCCGCGGCCTCGACGCCGTCGGGGAACGGGAAGAAGGCGTCGCTGGCGCAGGCCCCGCCCTTGGCGCGACCGGCCGCCTTCTTGGCCGCGATCTCGGCGGAGTCGACCCGGCTCTGCTGGCCGGCGCCGATGCCGACCGCGGTGCCGCCGGCGACGAGGACGATCGAGTTGGACTTCACGTGGCCGCCGAGGCGCCAGGCCAGCTCGGCGTCGCGCCACTCCGCGTCGGTCGGCTGGCGCTCGGTGACGACCCGCCATCCGGGGCGCTCGCTGGCGAAGTGGTGCGGCGACTGCACGAGGAACCCGCCGCCGATCTGGCGGTAGTCGCGCCGCTCGGGCGCGGGCGGGGTCGCCTTCAGGATGCGGGTCGCCTTGCGGCGGGCGATGAGCTGGTCGACGACGCCTTCGCCGTAGGAAGGAGCGATGATCACGTCGGCCTGAGGGCCGGCGACGATCGCCTCGGCGACGTCGGCGGTGAGCGGCCCGTTCACCGCCACGATGCCCCCGAACGCCGACCGCTCGTCGCCCGAGAGGGCGTTGCGGTAGGCGGTGACGAGGTCGCCGGCCACCGCCGCGCCGCAAGGGTTGGCGTGCTTGATGATGGCGCACGCCGGCGTGTCACCCAGGTCGTGGACGAGCCGCCAGGCGGCCTCCGTGTCGTAGAGGTTGAGGTAGGAGAGGGCCAGCCCGCTGTACTGCTCGACGTCGTCCCACCAGCTCGTTCTGCCGATGTCGCGGTACCGGGCCGCCTGCTGGTGCGGGTTCTCGCCGTAGCGAAGCGTCTCGTCGGTGCGCTCCAGCGCGAGGTGCAGCGTGGGCGGCAGCAGCTCGCCGTCCGCGTCGTCGAACCATCCGACGATGGCCGCGTCGTAGGCGGCGGTGTGGGCGAACGCGGCGCGGGCGAGGCGCCGTCTGGTGTCGGCGGAGAGCTCGCCTTCCCGCTTCAGCTCGTCGAGCACCGCCCCGTAGTCGGACGGGTCGACGAGCACGGCCACGTGGGCGTGGTTCTTGGCCGCAGCCCGCACCATCGTGGGGCCGCCGATGTCGATCATCTCGATGCCGGGCTCGTCGCGGAACGGATAGAGGTTGCAGGCGACGAGGTCGATCGCGGTGATGTCGTGCGCCTCGAGGTCGGCCATGTGGTCGGGCTTGTCGCGGTCGGCGAGGATGCCGCCGGAGATCTTCGGGTGCAGCGTCTTCACCCGCCCACCCAGCATCTCCGGCGCCCCGGTGACGCGGGCGACCTCGAGGTGGGGGATGTCGTGCTCGGCGAGGAACCGCGAGGTGCCGCCGCTCGACACGAGCTCCCATCCGAGGTTCACGAGCCCGCGCGCGAAGGCGTCGAGCCCGGTCTTGTCCCACACCGACAGCAATGCCCTCACAGCTCTCCCCTCGCGAACGCGGCGAGCGTCTCGGGGAAGAGCCGCCGCTCGACCTCCTTGATGCGCTCGTGCAGCGTGTCCTCGGTGTCGCCGGGCAGCACGGGCACCGGCTCCTGCGCCAGGATCGGCCCGGCGTCGACCTCCTCGGTGACGACGTGCACCGTGCACCCCGTGACCTTCACGCCGGCGGCGAGCGCGTCGCGCACCGCGTGCCATCCCTTGAACGCCGGCAGCAGCGCCGGGTGGGTGTTGAGAATGCGCCCGGGGAACGCCTTCGCCGCGTTCGGGATCACCGTGCCGAAGCCGGCGATGGCGATCGGGTCGGCGTCGTACTTCCGCAGCACCTCGACGACCTCGTCGGTGTAGGCGTCGCGGTCGAAGTCGTTCCCGAAGCTCGTGCGCTCGACCAGCACCGCCGGCACTCCCGCGTCCTCGGCGACGTGCAGCGCTCGGCACGGGCGGTCGGCGACGACGACGGCGATGTCGATGCCGGCGGCGAGCAGGGCCTCGAGGATCGTTCCGGTCCCCGACACGAGCACGCCCACTCCCACTGACGGGAGCCTACCGGACGCGCGATTCGCGCCAGCGCCTTCCGTTCTGGAGTCCCACGGCCACGCAGTACGTGGCTCTGGCACTCCAGAACGAGGTCACAGGGCCGGGTCGGTGCAGCCCTCGCCGGTGCCGCCACCGCCGGCGGGCTCGGTGCGCGGGTAGGGCTCGACGAAGCCGGAGCCGGGGTCGGTGGTCGTGAGGAACCGCATGATCCCCTTGGCCACGGCCTCGCCCTCGACCTTCTGCACCGCCGGCTGCTGGTAGAGCGCCTCTTCGGGCGGGTTCGAGATGAACCCGAGCTCGGCGAGGGCCGCCGGCGTGCCGTGGGTCTTGCGGATCACGGCGTAGTAGTCGTCGCCGGAGCTGCCCTTGCGGTACTTGGCGCCGGCATCGGTGTCGGCCACCCAGGCCACGCCCTGGTACTGGGAGAGCGCCTTCACGATCTCCTCGTAGATCAGCCCGGCGAGGCGCTTCGACTGCGCCGCCGAGGTCCCGACGGTCTGGTAGTAGGTCTCGCTGCCGGGACCGTCGCGGGGCCCGTCGGGCTCGGCGTTGTGGTGGATCGACACGAAGGCCTTGGGGTTGATCGCGGCGTTGATCTTGGCCCGGGTGTCGAGCGTGGTGAGGTAGTCGCCCGACCGGGTCATCACCACGTGGACGCCGGCGGCCTCGAGGGCGTCCTTCGTGTAGTTGGTGACCGCCCAGTTGAGGTCCTTCTCGAGGAAGCCGCTCGGGCCCTGGGCTCCCGGCTCGCCCTTGCCGCCGTGGCCGGGGTCGAGCACGACGGTGCCGTCGACGGGGATGCCGCGGGCGACGACGGCGGTCTTCCCGCAGGGGGTCTGCACGAGGTCGCCGTCGGCCTGCTTCTGCAGCACCGGCACGAGGATCCCGCCCGGCGTGAGCACGGCCTTGGCGTCGACCTGGGTGAGGTCGACGACCTGGGGCGCCGCCGGCGCGGTCGTGGTCGGCGCCTCGGTGGTGGTGGGCGCCGCCGTGGTGGTCGTCGGCTCCGCGGTCGTGCTCGGCGCCGCCGTCGAGGACGACGTGGACGCCACCGGCCGCTGGCTCGCCACCAGCTTCGGCTTGTTCGAACACGCCGCCGCCCCGGCGACGAGCGGGAGGACGACGGCGACGAGCGCGACGAAGCGGCGGGAACCCCAAGCCATGCCCGCGAGGGTACGGGGCCTTCCCGCCGCTTCCGAACGCGCGGCCCGAAGATTCCGGCGCCGCCCGATCGCGTCGAGAGCTGCCTACCGCTTGTTGACGATGCCCTCGATGAGGTCGCCGACCTCGGTGGGGTTGAGGCCGACCGAGACGCCGGCGTCCCGCAGCGCGTCCATCTTCGCCTGGGCGGTGCCCTTCGACCCCGAGATGATGGCGCCGGCATGGCCCATCTTCTTGCCGGGAGGGGCGGTGACGCCGGCGACGTAGGCGGCGACCGGCTTGTCCATCTTCGTGGCGATGAACTCGGCGGCCTCCTCCTCGGCCGAGCCACCGATCTCGCCGAACATGATGACGGCCTTGGTGTCGGGGTCGGCCTGGAACGCCTCGAGGCAGTCGATGAACGACGTGCCGGGCACCGGGTCGCCGCCGATGCCGACGCAGGTGGTGACGCCGATGCCCTTCTGGCCGAGCTCGGCGAGCGCCTGGTAGGTGAGCGTGCCGGAGCGGCTGACGATGCCGACCGG
Organism: Acidimicrobiales bacterium; assembly: GCA_036261495.1. GTDB lineage: Bacteria > Actinomycetota > Acidimicrobiia > Acidimicrobiales > CADCTF01 > DATAKR01. The sequence continues at coordinate 21,506 of DATAKR010000030.1, forward strand.
CCCGCCCGGAAGCGCGACCTCCGCCGGGATGAAGCCGATGTTGCACTCGCCGACGGTCACGAGCCCCGGGCAGTTGGGGCCGAGCAGCCGGGTGCCGGGGTGGTTGCGCTTGACCTCGTTGAAGTAGGCGGCTTCGTCCTGGGCGGGGATGCCCTCGGTGAGGCACACCGCCAGCTCGATGTCGGCCTCGGCCGCCTCGCGGACGGCATCGGCCGCGAACGGCGCCGGCACGAGGATCATCGACGCGGTCGCGCCGGTGGCCTCGATGGCCTCCTTCACGGTGGCGAACACGGGGATGCCGTCGACGTCGGTGCCGGCCTTCTTGGGGTTGACGCCGCCGACGACCTGGGTGCCGTAGTCGCGGTTGCGCAGGGCGTAGAAGCGGCCCTGCGAGCCGGTGATGCCCTGGACGATGACCTTGGTGTCCTTGTTGACGAAGATGCTCACTTCGAAGCTCCCTTGGCGAGCTCCACGGCCTTCTTGGCGGCGTCGAGCATGGTCGGCACGCTGATCAGTCGGTCGGACTCGTGGTCCTTGAGGATCGCCATGCCCTGCTCGGCGTTGGTGCCCTCGAGGCGGATCACGATCGGCGCCTTGAGGTCGACGGTGCCGAGCGCCTGCACGATCCCGTTGGCGACGTCCTCGCCCTTGGTGATGCCACCGAAGATGTTGATGAAGATCGACGCGACGTTCTCGTCGCTGTTGATGACCTCGAGGGCGTTGGCCATGACCTGGGCGCTCGCGCCGCCCCCGATGTCGAGGAAGTTGGCGGGGGCGCCACCGACCTGGTTGACGACGTCGCAGGTGCTCATGGCGAGGCCGGCGCCGTTGGCGATCACACCGACGTCGCCCGACAGGCCCACGTACTGCAGCCCCTTCTCCTTCGCCAGCGCTTCGCGCGGGTCCATCTGGGCGACGCCGCGGAAGTCGTCCCACTCCGGATGGCGGAAGGCCGCGTTGTCGTCGAGCGTGACCTTGGCGTCGAGCGCCTTCACCTCGCCGTCGGTGGTGAGGATCAGCGGGTTGATCTCGGTCAGGTCGCAGTCGCCCTCGGTGTAGCAGCGGTACAGCTTCACGAGGATGTCGACCGCGCCGTCGCGCGCCTCGGGATCGAGGCCGGCGGCGTCGACCCACTCGCGCGCCCGGTCGGCGGTGAGCCCGTCGACGGGGTCGATGTGGATCCGCGCGATGGCTTCGGGGTTCGTCGCCGCGACCTGCTCGATCTCGACGCCGCCCTCCTTCGAGAGCATCCCGAGGTGCTTCTTCGCCGAGCGGTCGAGGGTGAACGACGCGTAGTACTCCTTGGCGATGTCGGACGCGTGCTCGACCCAGAGCCGCCGGACCACGTGGCTCTTGATGTCCATCCCGAGGATGTTGCCGGCGTGGGTGCGCACCTCGTCGGCACTGTTGGCGAGCTTGATGCCGCCGGCCTTGCCGCGCCCGCCGACCTGCACCTGGGCCTTGACGACGACCGGGTAGCCGGCCTTCTCCGCCTGCTCGACCGCCTCGTCCACCGTGTCGGCCACACCGCCGGGCGACACCGGGATGCCGAAGCGAGCGAAGTACTGCTTGCCTTGGTACTCGAACAGGTCCACTTAGCTGGTCGCTCCTTCGCGTTGGTCGAGCGTCGTCTCGAGCCACTCGCTGATGGCGGTGATGGACGCACCCGGGGTGAAGACCTTGGCGACGCCGCTCTTCTCGAGCTCGGGGATGTCGGCGTCGGGGATGATGCCGCCGCCGAACACCAGCACGTCGTCGGCGCCGCGCTCCTGGAGGAGAGCGATGACGCGCGGGAACAGCGTCATGTGGGCGCCGGACAGCAGCGACAGCCCGACGGCGTCGGCGTCCTCCTGGATCACGGTCTCGACGATCTGCTCGGGTGTCTGGTGGAGGCCCGTGTAGATGACTTCGAACCCGGCGTCGCGGAGGGCCATGGAGATGACCTTGGCCCCGCGGTCGTGGCCGTCGAGGCCCGGCTTGGCCACGACGACTCTGTAGGGGCGGTTCACGGGCGTGAATACTAGGCGGGTGCCCCTCCATCCCCTCCAAACGGAGTGGGATGCCGGCCTGCGCGGCGGCGACCCTCTCGCATTCCCCGGCTACTCCCCGCCCGACGGCGAGTCGGTGCTCACCGGCCGCGCCGTCGTGCCGTCGCCCGGACGTCCCGAGCACGCCTACGCCCTGATCGAGGGCCGCTTCGACGTGATGGGCGGGTCGATGGGCGCCGTCCACGGCGAGCGGGTCGTGCGAGCCTTCCGCCGGGCGACGCAGGAACGGCTGCCGGTGGTGATCGTCTCGGCGTCGGGTGGGGCGCGGATGCAGGAGGGCATGGTCTCGCTGGTGCAGATGGCACGGACCGCCACCGCCTCGCGAGCGCATGCGCGCGCCGGGCTGCTCCAGGTGGCCGTGCTGCGAGGGCCGACCACCGGCGGCGTGTACGCCTCCTACGTGTCACTCGCCGACGTGCGCGCCGCGGAGCCGGGCGCCACGATCGGGTTCGCGGGACCCCGGGTCGTCGAGCTCACGACGGGCGAGCGCATCCTGGGCGACTCGCACACGGCCGAGTTCGCCTTTCGCCACGGGCTCGTCGACGCGCTCGTGGCCCGCACCGACCAGGCCCGATGGGTCGAGGCCGCGCTCGGTCTGCGGCTCGTCGCCGCCGCCGATGCCGCGCCGCTCGGAGGCCGCCGCGACGACATCTCCGCCGAGGGCGCCTGGGGCGAGGTGCTGCGGTCGCGGTCGGGGCCGCACGCCGACGCGTGGGCGGTCGCGCTCACCGAGTCCTGGACGGAGCTGCGGGGGGCCGACGCGTCCGTCCGCGCCGCGCTGGCCACCTTCGAGGGCCGCCGGGTCGTGGTGGTCGCGACCAACCGCGAGCGACGTCCGACGCCGGCGGGATACCGCCTCGCGCAGCGCGCCATCGCGCTGGCGTCGCGCCTCGGTCTCCCGCTGGTCACGTTCGTCGACACGCCGGGCGCCGACCCCCGCACCGCGGCCGAGGCCGGCGGGGCGGCGGGGGAGATCGCCAGAGCGTTCGCGGCCATGGCGGAGCTCGCGACGCCGAGCGTCGCGCTCGTCACCGGCGAAGGCGGCAGCGGCGGCGCCCTCGCGCTCGCGTTCGCCGACCGGCTCCTGCTCCTGGAGCACGCTGTGTTCTCGGTGATCGCCCCCGAGGGGGCGGCCGCGATCCTCGATCGCGACGCCTCGACGGCCCCGGCCCGCGCCGGCGACCTGAAGCCGACTGCCGCCGACCTGCTCGCGGCGGGCATCATCGACGGCGTGATCCAGGAGTCGGAGGCCGCCGTGCGCAAGGCGATCGGCCGCGCGCTCGACGAGGCGGTCGCCGGCGACCGCACCCGGCGCTTCGACGCCGCCACCGCCCGCTGGCTCCGGTGACCCTCCCGCCGGCGCCGCCGCCGCCGCCGTCCCCCCGGCGGCGCGCCCACCGTTCTGCAGGCACTGGCGCGGGTTGGAGCCGGGCTGGTGCCTGCAGAACGTGGAGGTGGTGTTCGTGGTGATGACGCCGGGTCGCATCCGGCGCCGGGGACGTGGCCGCGGGATCGTGATCGGTGCGCTCGCCGTGCTGGTCGTCGCCGCCGGCGTGATGTGGGGCATCGTCCGCCTGGCGTCGCAGCGGCCCAACGACGTCAACCTCGGGCGGCGCACCTTCAACGTGGGCAAGGCGACGCGCCTCGCGACCCAGATCTCGCGCGACGGGCCGTTCCTGTTCAAGGACCCGCTCACGTCGTCGGCCGGCCGCGAGCTCTACCTGCAGCACCTCGGCACCGACGCGAAGCAGGGATGGGTCGCCATCGAGGCCTACGCACCCGGCGCGCCGCGCGAGATCCGGTGCATCCTCGAGTGGAACCGCACGTCGAAGGAGTTCCGCGACCCGTGCGGATCGGTCACCTACCCCGCCGACGGAACCGGTCTCACGACCTACCCGGCCACGGTCGACTCCGGCGGCTCCGTCGAGATCGACCTCCGCACCCACTGAGCCCGGACCCGGGCGGCCGTCAGCCGAACAGGTGCCTCAGCTCGGCCTTCTGCACCTTCTGCGTCCCTGTCCGCGGCAACGTGTCGACGATCTTCACCTGGTCGGGGACCTTGTAGCCCGACAAGCGATCGCGGCACCACGCGACGAGGTCACGCTCCGACGTCGCCTCGCCCGGAAGCAGGCGCACCGCCGCGGCCACCTCCTCCCCCAGGCGCTCGTCGGGCACGCCGACGACGGCCGCCTCGGCGACCGCGGGATGGTCCTCGAGCACCTGCTGGACCTCGAGCGCGTAGATCGAGTAGCCGCCGCGCTTGATGACGTCCTTGCTCCGGCCGGCGAAGAAGAACAACCCGAACGGGCCCCGGCGCACCAGATCGCCGGTCCGCAACCAGCCGTCGTCGGTCAGGACCTCGGCCGTCGCATCGGGATCACCGTGGTAGCCCTTCAACACGCCGGGGCCCTTGACGAGCAGCTCGCCGGTGCCGCCGACACGGACCTCGCGCCCGTCGTCGTCGACCACCTTGAACCGGTACGGCGGGACGGGCAGCCCGAGGAAGTCGCCGAGCGGCGAGTGGACGAGCGGAGGCGAGACCTTCGCCGCCACCCCACCACCGACCTCGACCATCCCGTAACCCTCGACGAACGCCGCTTCGCCGACGCTCGTGTGCAGCAGCGGCAGCGTGACGAGGGCTCCCATGCGCTGGAACCGGCGGGCCAGATCGGCGGGCATCACGTCGGCGCCGGACCCCCAGACCCGGACCGAGCGGAGGTCACGCTGCTCCGCACCGGCCTCGAGCAGGAGGCGGTACATCGCGGGAACGCCGACGAAGATCGTGGCCCGTCGCTCCTCGATCACGTCGAGGGCGTCGTCGGGCCGGAACTTCGGCAGGAAGTACAGCGGCAGCCCCGCGGTCGCGAAGCCCAGCAGCACGACGAAGCCCATGATGTGGGCGATCGGAAGACCGGCGACGGCGAGGTCGCGCCGGAGGTCCGACGGGTACACCAGCCCGGCCCGCGCCTGCGACAGCAGGGCGCGGTGCGTGAGGCGCGCGCCCTTCGGCTTCCCAGTGGTGCCCGACGAGTAGAAGATCGCGGCGACGTCGTCCGGCCGGGCGGGGCGCGCGTCGCCCAGCGGTTCACCGAGATCCACCTCCGCGACGTCGCGGATCGTTACCGTCGCACCGGAGTCGCGGATCACGTGGTCGATCTCGGCCAACGACATCTGCGGGTTCACCGGCACGGCGAGCGCTCCGGCCCGTATGGCGGCGAGACAGAGGAGGAAGGCGTCGTACACGTTCGGTGTTGCGATCACCACCCGATCGCCGGCCGTCACCCGTGCGGCGATCGCCCCCGCGAAGCGGTCGACGCGCTCGGCCGCTTGCGCCCACGACCGCGTGGGGCCCAGGTGCTCCTCGACGAGCTGACGGTCACCGTGGATGCCGGCCAGGCGCGCCATCACCGAGCCCAGCGTCAAGGAGCCGTCGAACAGCAGCGTGGCCCGATCGAGCCATTTCATCAATGGTCACTCCATGGGTATAAGGCGAAGTGGTGAGCGCCCCGAACATGATCTCGATGAGCCCGGGCATCCGGACCGAGCCGGTGAGGATCGTGGCCACCGCACTGCGCCGGCCGGAGACCTACCGCGGCTATGCCCGGGAGACGCTCAACACCGCACGGTGCGCGCTGCTCTACCCGTTCGGGATGCTCGAAGCGGCGTTGCACACCGGCCAGCCCCGCGGCGACGCGGTGCACGACACGCCGGTGCTCCTCGTCCACGGCTACGGCCACAACCGGTCGGGATGGTTCCTCGTCGAGCGGCTGCTGCGCGACGCCGGCTTCACGAGCGTCCACACCATGAACTACGTCGCCTTCGGGCGCGAGGGCGTGCCCGAGCTCGCACGCCGGCTCGCCGCGCGGGTGGCAGAGATCCAGAGGCTGACGGGCGCCGAGAAGGTGCACGTGGTGGGCCACAGCAACGGAGGCGTCCTCATCCGCTGGTTCATCCAGGAGCTCGGCGGCGATGAGGTCGTCGACACGGCGATCACGGTGGCGTCGCCGCACGAGGGCACCGTGGCTGCCCTCGTGGCGCCCGGCCCCTGCGCTCGCGACCTCCGACCGGGCTCGAACGTGATGCGCCGGCTCGCGATCGGTGCCCGACCGATGCCGGTGCGTTGGATCGCCTTCTACTCCAACCTCGACGCGCTCGTCGTGCCGGCGCCGTCGGCCAAGCTGCGCGCGCCGGCCCTTCACGCCACCAACATCTTGGTGAAGGACCACGGCCACATCGGCATGATGGTCTCACCGAAGGTCGCCCGGTCAATCGTGGCCCAGCTGGAGGCCGCGGAGACCGGCGAGGGCTCGGTGCTCCCCCTCCAGCGATCCGACGCCGGCGCTCCTCGCCGGCGGCCGGCGTCGGAGGGTGCGGCGTCCTCCGAGGTCAGCTGAGCGTTACCTCGCGCACGCCCATGTGGCGGGCGATCGCCGCGAGCCGGGGCTCCAGCTCCTCGCGGGGCGGCCCCGAGCACTCCACGTCGAGATAGGTGATGTCGTCCTCGACACGAACCCTGATCGTCGTGAGCCGGAGTCCGTGGAGACCCGTCAACGCCACCAGCACCTCCGCGGGATCGGCGGAGTGCTCGAGCTCGACCACGATCGTCCGCCGTCCCTGCGCGAGCCGCCGGTCGATCCAGTCGCGCGGGAACCGCAGGAACACGAGACTGGTGAGCACGCCGAAGGTCGTCGCCGCCGCCACCCAGTACATCCCCACGGCGGCCGCGAGACCGATGGCCGCCGTCACCCACAGGCTGGCCGCCGTGGTCAACCCTTTGATGTTCGCGCCGTACTTGAGGATGGCGCCGCCGCCGAGGAAGCCCATGCCGGGCGGCACCTGCGACGCCACTCGCGTGACGTCGACCCGGTAGTTCGTGGCGCTCTCGAGCGCGAAGGCGCCCCAGCCGTAGGCCGATACGACCCCGAACAGCGCCGCGCCCACCGCGACCGCGATGTGCGTGCGAAGGCCGGCGGGATGATCGTTCACCTCGCGCTCGAGTCCGATCACGCCACCGAGCACCGCAGCCAGCAGGATGCGGAGCGCGAGATCGAGATCGGACGGGAGGTGAACCATGAGAAGGGTGTACTCCCTTCGCACTCATGGAGGGAAGGGAACTCAGGCCTCGCCCGGCGCCCGACAGCGATTCCCGCGGGGCCTTCCGCGGCGCGAGCTTCGGGCTACGGCTTCTTCAACGGAGCCCAGGCGAGCAGGAGGCGCTTCTCCCCCACGCTGGGGAACCGCACCACGGCCTCGGCCTTGTCGCCCTCGCCGATCACGTCGATGATGACGCCCTCGCCCCACTTGCCGTGGACCACGTCGTCGCCGACGCGCAGACCGAGCTGCTCGGCACCGCTCGTCTTCGCCGGCGTGGCCCCGCCCCGTGCCGCCGCGGCGGCGATGGCGTCGCGGCCACCGCCCCATCCCGAG
>DATAKR010000166.1:0-8906 GCA_036261495.1 Acidimicrobiales bacterium
TGCAGAACGGGGAGGGGGAGGCGGAGGGGGAGGGGGGAGGTCAGGGTCAGGCGTCGCCGAGGGTGACCGTGGCGCGCACGGTGCCGGCGCGGGGGTGGCGGGCCACGAGCGCCGCGACGGTGCCCGCCGGCGCCCGGACGACCCAGTCGGCCTTGGCCCGGTCGGACGTCGACTCGCTCACCGTGCCGAACCCGCCGAACATCGACGATTTGAGGACACGACCGGCGAGCTGGCCGACCTCGCGACGCAGGTCACCGCCGACGACCTCGGCGCCGCCGGCGACAGCGTCGTCGCTCAGCGCGATCTCCATCTCGACGGGCCGCACCGCGTTGCGCTCGAGTGCCTTCTGGGTGACGTTCGTCGGCAACCACCCGGTGTTCTCGACGACGAGGCGAACGCGCCACGCGTCGCCGCCCACCTGCTCCGCGTCGGCCGATCGCACGCGCAGGCGCGGCGTGACGAGCGCCTGCCAGATCGCCCACTCCGCGTGGGGCGCGATCTCGGCCTCGAGGAGGTGCGGTGGCGGGTTGCGGATCCAGTAGGCGACGTTCCAGCCGCCGAGCTCGACCGGGCCGAGCTGGGGATGCTCGAACGGGTACCAGTCGACGAACCCCTCGCCTCCGAGCTGCTCGTCGCTGTAGGCGAGCATCTTCAGGTCGTCGTCGACGGGATGGTCGAGGTACCACCCGATGAACGACATGTCGGCGATGCCGGCGGCGCGCTGCGGGCTCCAGAACTCGGTCGTCCAGGCGAAGATCCCGAGGTGGTCGTAGGCCCAGTCGTCGGCCACGCCGGTGATGACGTCCTTGGGGTCGTATCTGAAGTCGGAGAACACCGACACGTTGGGATAGCCGGTGAGCTCGGTGCCCTTGTCACCGATCTTCTTGTAGACGCGGAGGTCGAACGTCGGGAGGGCATCGTCGGAGGCGGTGCCGTACGGCCGGAGGTGGACCCCGGAGAACGTGTGGTACTGGATGAAGTGGCAGATGTTCGGCCGGTCGACGATCGCTTGCACCACCGAGCGGATCTCGGGCTCCGACGTCGGGTACGGGCCGGCGCCGGTCTGGCCGCCGCGCTGGTCTCCCGGGGGCCGCCACTCCATCGGGTAGTTGCGGTTCATGTCGAGCCCGTGCAGCGCCGGCGCCGGCGTGATCGTGACGCCGTCGTAGTTCTGGATCTGGCCTTCCTGGAGCAGCCGGTAGTACGGGCCCGGCCCGTCCTCGTCCGGCTCGCGCGGGACCATCAGCCGGTGATCGGCAACCGACGCCTTCCACGAGCCGTTGTCGTCGCGCACGCGCATCGTGAGGATGCGGCCGTCGCCGTCGAGGTCCTCCGCGACGAGCCCGTCCTGCTGGTCAGTGCGCGGCCACGGCCGCGCCGAGGAGCGCACGTAGCGGGGTCGCTCGGCGAGCGCCAGCTCGGCACCGTCGGGCGACAAGCGCGGCACCACGTAGAAGGTGCGCGTGTCGACGGCGCGGGTGACGGCATCGTCGGTGCCGTAGCCGTCGAGGAGCCGCTGGACGAGGTGGAGCGCCGCCGCCGAGCCGGTCAGCTCGGTGGCGTGGATGTTGGCGTCGACCCAGATCGCGGGCTTCTCGTCGTGGGGACCCGTCGCGGCGTTGGTGACGGTGCACAGCCAGATGTCGCGTCCCTCGTGGGACTTCCCGATGGAGGTGATCTCCACCAGCTCGGGATGCGACGCCGCGAACCGCTCGAGGATCTCGGTCAGCTCGGGGAACCTCACGAAGCGGTCGAAGGGGGCGCCCGGCACGGGTGGGGACCCTAGAACCCGCCGCCCTATCCTCGCCGCCCATGTACACCCTCGTCCTCCTCCGCCACGGCGAGAGCGTCTGGAACCAGCAGGACCTCTTCACCGGCTGGACCGACGTCGACCTCACCGAGAGGGGTCGGGACGAGGCGCGACAGGGCGGGCTGCTCATGGCCGAGGCGGGCCTGCGACCCGACATCCTCCACACGTCGCTGCAACGCCGGGCGATCCACACCGCGCAGATCGCGCTCGACGAGATGCACCTCGACTGGATCCCGGTGCGGCGCAGCTGGCGGCTGAACGAGCGCCACTACGGCGACCTCCAGGGCAAGAACAAGGCGCAGGTGCGCGAGCAGTACGGCGAGGAGCTGTTCATGGTGTGGCGCCGCTCGTTCGACACGCCGCCGCCGCCGCTCGCGCCCGACGACGAGCGCAACGCCCGGTTCGATCCCCGCTACGCCGCGCTGCCGCCGGACGTGCTGCCCGCGACCGAGTGCCTGAAGGACGTGATCGCCCGCGCCCTGCCGTGGTGGTACGACGCGGTCGTCGCCGACCTCCGCACCGGGCGGACGGTCCTCGTCGCCGCGCACGGCAACAGCATCCGGGCCCTCGTGAAGCACCTCGACGCGATCAGCGACGACGCCATCCCGAAGCTCAACATCCCGACCGGCGTGCCGCTCGTGTACCGGCTCGACGACGACCTGCATCCCACCGGCGACCGCGTCGACTGGGCCGGCGGCATCCGCGGCCGCTACCTCGGCGACCAGGAGGCGGTGCGGTCGAAGATCGCCGCCGTCGCGTCGCAGGGCTCGAAGAAGGCGTAGTCCGCCCTCACGCGAACGAGCCCCGGGCGGCGTTGCCCGGGGCTCTCGCACTGCATCACGTCTCGCCGGCACCGTTGCCGGTCGGTCGACGACGGGGGCGTCAGACCCCGGCCTTCTCCTTGCCATCGCTGTCGAGACCGTGGCCGTCGGCACCGAAGTGCTCGAAGTGGCCCCGCCCGCCGCCCTCGGCGTGGCGCCGGCCGACCTCCGGGTCCGCGGCCTCGATCGCCATCTCGAACTCGGGATAGGCGAGGGCGCCCATCTCGTGGACGTCGAGCCCGGCGATCTCGTCGGCTTCGAGCGAGCGGATGCCGCCCTTGGTGAGCTTGTCCTGGACCTTGAAGAAGGCGTAGGCGACGACGCCCATCACGAGGATCGTGGCGACGCCGAGCGCCTGGGCACCGAGCTGGCCCCAGCCGCTTCCGCCATAGAGGATCCCCTTGACGCCGCCGCTCACACCCGTGGTGAGGTTCCAGCCGGCGCCGTAGGAACCGTCGGCGAAGATGCCGACCGCCAGCACGCCGAAGATGCCGTTGACGCCGTGGACGGCGAAGGCGCCCACCGGGTCGTCGATCTTCAGCTTGCGCTCGACGAACCAGACGGCCTCGATCACGAAGACGGCGGCCAGCGAACCGATCACCGCCGCCGCCCACGGCTGCACGAAGGCGCAGGGAGCGGTGATGGCGACGAGGCCGGCGAGCATGCCGTTGACGAGCATGCCGGGGTCGGGCTTCCCGGTGCGCCGCCACACGTAGATCATCGCCACGGTGGCACCGAAGGCGGCCGCGATGGCGGTGTTGGCGGCGACGACCGCGAACCGCAGGTCGGTGGCCGCGAACGTCGAGGCCGCGTTGAAGCCGAACCAGCCGAACAGCAGGATGAAGCAGCCGAGCACGGCCATCGGGATGTGGTGGCCCGGGATCGAGCGGGGCTTCCCGTCGGCGCCGAACTTGCCGATGCGGGGGCCGAGCACCTTGGCGCCGGCGAGCGCGGCCATGCCGCCCATGGCATGGACCACGCCGGAGCCGGCGAAGTCGACGTAGCCGAAGCCGAGGTGGAGGCTGTTGCCGAGCTGGCTGAGCCAGCCGCCGCCCCAGGTGAAGGCGCCGAAGAGCGGGTAGTAGAGGGCGCCGCAGAAGATGCCCCACCAGCAGAACGAGCTGAACTTCCAGCGCTCGGCCATGCCGCCGGTCGGGATGGTCGCCGTCGTGTCCATGAAGGCGACCATGTAGAGGAACATGGCCATCACCGCGACGTCGTAGCCGTGCCCCGACAGGGCGAGCGGTGCCTTCCACAGGAACACCCACGAGCCCGACCCGATCAGGGCGCTGCCGATGGGCTTGTCGTAGCCGAACACGCCGGGCAGCGACCAGCCGCCGAACATGAGCGCGTAGCCGACGAAGAAGAAGGCCACGAACCCGAGGCCGAAGATGGCGAAGTTCGTCATCACGACGTGGGCGGCGTGCTTCGCTCGGCAGAAGCCGGTCTCGACGAGCGCGAACCCGGCCTGCATGAAGATGACGAGGACGGCGCCGATCACGATCCACAGCAGGTTGAGACCGATGCCGACCTTGTCGAGCGACTGCGGGCCTTGGATGTTCGACCCCGTCGAATCGGCCGCGGCCAGCGCGGTGCTGGCCCACAGCACGATTGGGAGCAGCGCGGCCGTCGCCACGGCCAAGCGCTTGACGGTTCTGTGCACGGTGTCCTCCAACGAGTAGGTGATGCCGTCGTCTGGGACGCTAAAGAGCCGCTGTTTCCGCCCTGTTCGACGATTGTTTCGTCTCTGTGGCAGGTCTGCGCGAGGAGCGATCACGGGCCCACGGACGCCGACGCGACCCACCGGATCCGCCGGCGAAGACGGCGCGCACCGCCACCTTCTCGGCCTCGGTGAGCTTCCCGCCGCGCTCACCCGTGAGCTCGAAGCGATCGTGGGCGCGCGTTCCCACCGTCGCCACGCGCGCCGAGTGGATCGACACGTTCGCCGCGGAGAAGGCTGCCGCGAGGGCGTGGAGCAGGCCCTCGCGGTCGACCGCCTCCACGTCGGCGAGCGTGTACCAGGGCGAGGCATCGTCGTCGAAGGTCAGCGCGGCGTCGGGCACCGGCAGGGCCACCACGCGGTCGCGAAGGGCCGACCGCAGGCGCGCTTCGAGGGCGCGCGGGTCGACGTCCGGCCCGGACACGCCGAAGCACATCACCACGCCGCCGTCACCCCACGTGGCCGTGACGGCGTCGTCGATGCGGAGCCGGGCCTCGGCGAGGACGCCGGCCGCATGTGCGAGCAGCCCTCGCCGGTCGCGCGCCGCCACCTCGACGCTCGTCGGGGTGACGGCGACGCGCACGGCGTCGCGCGCCGGCAGGGGCTCGAGCAGCGTGGCCTGGCGCACGAGGTCGACGGCCGGCAGCGCGAGCAACCACCGCCGCGGTGCGTGCGCCAGCCGGTCCGCCACCGACGCGTCACCGGCGAGGCGCGCCGCCTCGATGCGCCGGCGCTCGGCGACGTTGCGCGCGTCGCGCGACGAGAGGTCGGCCGCCGCCAGCGTCGCCTGCAGGTCGCGGTGGAGGGCATCGAGGCGCTCGCGGACCCACCGTTCGAGGCCGCCCCGGCCGAGCGTGAGCAGGTAGAGCGCCCGGGCGCGCTCGGGCGTCTCGAGGTGGGACGCGATCTGCAGCACGCGCTCCTCGTCGAGGCCGTCGGGTCGCGACGCGGCCGCGTGCAGCAACGCGCGATCGGCGACGAGCAGCGCGACCTCCTGCTCGGCCGCGGCGCCCAGGTCGAGCCGCTTCACGAGCTGGCGCGTCGCCGCGACCGAGGGCACGTCGCCGGTCGCGTCGAGGATGAGCGCGGCGAGAAGGAGCCGGTCGGGGTGCTCGAGGCGCCGGTGCTCGGGCGTTCCCTCGAGCGCCCTGACGCCCTCGACCGTCGCCCACCGCAGCACGTTCCCCGGATCGAGCTCGGAGGCGTCGGCCCGTCGCCGGCCGAGCGTCTCGGCGAGGTCGGGGAGCACCCGATCGAGCACACCCGTCGTCTCGAGGAACCGCCACGACCTGGCGTTGCCGGCCCGAAGCAGCTCGAGCAGCTCGGCTCGCGCCGTGGCGTCCCATGGGAGCGGCGTGTCGCCGAGGGCCGAGAGCCAGGAGATGAGCGTCGGCCCGGGCCGCGCCGAGGCGACGCGGCGTGCGGCTTCGAGCGCGAGGTGCAGTGCGAGGTGGCCGCCAGGCGTGCCGGCGAGGTCGACCACCCCGTCGGCCTCCTGGAGCCATCCGCCCTCCGGCACGGGCGTGGCGGCGGTGGGCAGGCGCCGAGCCCGGCGCACGACACCGGTGCGCCAACGGAGGAGCGGCGGCGTGACGAGCGTCGTGACGAGCACCACCAGCAGCAGCGCGGCGTAGAGGTCGCGGTCGAGCACGCCCTCCGACAGCCCGATGCCCGCGAAGATCAACCCGACCTCGCCTCGCGGCAGCATCCCGATCCCGATCAGCCACCGATCGCCAGGCGAGCCGAGGGCGCCAACCGACGCCGCGATCTTGCCGACCGCGGCGACGACGAGGAGGCCGCCGGCGAGGCCCAGGACCGACGGGCGCAGCAGCGCGTGGACGTCGAGGTCGACACCGATCATCACGAAGAACACCGGGACGAAGATGTGCGCGACCGGGGTGAGATCGCGTCGCACGCGCTCGACCTGGTCGCTCCGCGCCAGCGCGAGCCCGGCGACGAAGGCGCCGATGATCGGGGCGAGCCGGGCGAGGTCGGCGACGGCGGAGAACGCCAGCGTGGCGCCGATCGCGAACACGAACAGGGTTCCGGACGAGCGGGCGCGCGTCGCGACCAGCCGCGTCAACCGCGGCCCGAACCTCACCCCGAGGCCGCCGGCGACGACGAGGAAGGCGACGGCGAGGCCGACGACGCCGGCGAGCGCCACGACCGAGAACGAGCCGGTCTCGACCAGCCGGACGACGACGGTGAGGATCACCAGGCCGAGCACGTCGTCGGCGACCGCGGCGCCGAGGACGGTGCGGGCCTCGACGGTGGAGAGGGCGCGGAGGTCGCCGAACACGCGGGCGGTGATGCCGACGCTCGTCGCGACCAGCGACGCGCCGAGGAAGACCGCGGTGTTGCCGCCCTCGCCGAACGCGGACGCCACCGCGATGCCGCCGACGAACGGGAGCGCCACCCCCACGACGGCGACGGTGATCGACGCGCGACCGACGGCCGTGAGCTCGGCGATGTCCATCTCGAGGCCGACCTGGAACAGCAGGAGGATCACGCCGATCTCGCCGAGGAACCGCAGCACCTCGCCACCCGACACCACACCGATCATCGACGGGCCGATCACGACCCCGGTGAGGATCTCGGCGAGGACCGCGGGCACCCCGATCCGCTCGGCGACCTCGGCGGCGAGCTTCGCCACGACGAGGATCAGGAGCAGGGAGACGATGAGGTGACCGGTGGCCGTCTCCGTCGCGAGGAGTGCCACCGAGGGCACGGTCACATCGGGCCTGAGATCGTCCAGGCGCCGTCGGCGACGGCGGCCGCGGCGGCGATCAGGGTCACCCGACCGGCGAGCACCCACCCGCGGCCGCGGACGTTGCGGAAGAGGTCGGGGCAGCCGAGGGCCCGGCGCAGGTCGGACAGCACCGAGTCGGGCCGGCGAGCCGACCGCTCGCGCAGCCCGGAGCGCCGAGCGAGCTCGGCCCGCGACAGTGCCCGGCGCGGCTCCGCCGCGAAGGCTGCGAGCGTCGCCACCTCGGCGGGGCTCAGGCGCACCGGGGCACCCCCGTCGACGGCAGGGTGGGTGCCGAGGCCGGCGATGCGCCGGCTCACGTCCAGCCAGATGTCAGGTTCCGACCACGACGACGACATGAAGGGCACGGTAGGAAGGTGGTGTTTCGCGCCCGTTCCCGGCATGTGAACGGCGGCTGACCCGGCGCCTTGACGAAACCTGACGCCTCGACGGATCAGGCCTCGCGGACCTGGTGGCGGGGCTCGTCGGCTTCGAGCAGGTAGCCACGAGACCGCACGGTGCGGATCACGAGGCCGAGGACGCCGATCCGGCGCCGGAGCCGCAGCACGTGCACGTCGAGGGCGTTGCGTCCCGGCGCGCCGTCGGCCCACCCGGCCCGCGACAAGGCGTCGCGCCCGACGACGGCGCCGTAGCGATCGAGAAGGGCGCGCATGAGCCCGGCCTCGACCGGTGGCAGCGAGACCCATCCCGACCCGAACCTGACGACGCCGAACTCGTCGAGCTCGGGACGCGCGCTGGCGTGCTGGGCGCTCCGGAGCTCGAGCGCCGCGACCCGGGCCCGCATCTCGAGCTCCGGCACCGGCACGCGCACCCAGTCCTCGAGGCAGTCGCCGGGCTGGGGTGGCGGCTGACCGTCCTCGACGAGGAGCAGCCGCGGCACCCGAGCGTCGGCGAGGCGCCGGCGGCGATCAGCCTCGACGGGCCACCGGACCAGAACGACTTCCACGGCGCGGACCCTACGGACGCGACGTTGCACCCACGTTTCGGGCGAATGAACAAGGTGTCCGCCGCCACGCCCCCGCCGTTCCGCGCCGCCTCGTCGTGGTTCGGGTCGGACCCGTGTCGAAGGGAAAGCGCCGCGAGTGGGCTTCCACGCTCTATCGTTCGCGCCCATGGCGCGTGGCAAGGACACCAAGCTCGACCAGCTGGCGCAGGTGCGGCTCTTCTCGGCGTGCAACAAGAAGGAGCTCGCCATGATCGGGAAGGCCTCGGACGAGATCCGCGTGCCCTCGGGGAAGGTGCTCGTCGAGCAGGGCCGGCCGGGCTTCGAGTTCTACCTGATCCTCGACGGCGAGGCGGCGGTCAAGCGCAACGGCAAGAAGGTCGCCACCCTCGGCCCCGGGTCCTCGTTCGGAGAGCTGGCGCTGCTCACCCGCCTGCCGCGGAACGCCACGGTGGAAGCCACCACCGAGATGGAGCTGCTCGTGCTCGGCCAGCGCGAGTTCAGCGGCCTCCTCGACGAGGTGCCCGGCATGGCGCACAAGCTCCTGTCGGCACTCGCCCAGCGCCTGTACGAAGCCGACACCAAGTCCGTCTCGCACTAGCCCCGGGCGGCGGTTCCATCCCGCCTGACGCCGCGAAGTAGGTTTCCGGCCCATGGCCACGCGTCCGCGCCCGCGCCTCAAGCCGTCGCAGCTCGTCCTGATACTCGGCGTGCTCTTCGCCATCGTCGTCGCTGCCTCCGGCATCGCGGCCACGATCCTCCAGTTCCACGACGAGTCGAAGCAGACGCGCGTCGTGTTCGACAACATCCCGTCGGCCTACAAGGCCGTGTTCTACACGGTGCTC
>DATAKR010000176.1:0-6349 GCA_036261495.1 Acidimicrobiales bacterium
CGCCAGGCCGATCGCGAACGACGCGGTAGTGATCACGCCGATCGCCGCGTCGGAGCCGATGGCACGGCGCCGGGTGACGCCGCCGATCATCAGCGCGGACGCGAAGCCCCAGAGGCCGGCGCCGAGGAACAGGTTGAAGCCGAGCAGGGCGCTGACGGCGAACCCGCCGAAGATGGCGTGCGACAGACCGTGACCGATGTAGCTCATGCCCTTCAGCACGACATAGGTGCCGACAAGGCCGCACAGCGCGCCCGACAGCGTCGCCACGGCGAGCCCGTTGCGGAAGAACGCGAACTGGAACGGCTCGAGCAGCCAGCTCACTTGCTCGCCTCCTGGCGGGCGAGCTCGGCCAGGTCGACCACCGCCGGCGGGGCGCTGTCGTAGCGGTCGATCACCACCGGCATGCCGCCGTGCTCGAGCACCTCCATCCGCGCGCCGTACGTCCGCTCGAGCACGCTCGTCGTGAGGACCTCACGGGGCCGGCCCGCGCCGATCACCCGCCGGTTGAGGCACACGAGGGTCGGCAGGTGGGCGGCGATGCCGTTGAGGTCGTGGGTCGTGAGGAGGATGGCGAGGCCGGCGTGGTTGAGGTCGCGCAGGAGGTGGAGGACGTCGTGACGCGTGCGGACGTCGACACCCGAGGTGGGCTCGTCGAGCAGCAGGAGGTCGGGCCGGCGGAGGAGCGCGCGGGCGACGAAGACGCGCTGCTGCTGACCACCGGACAGCTCCCGGATGTGGCGGCGCTCGAGCTCGCCGATGCCCAGGCGGTCGAGCACGGCCCGGACCTCGGCTTGCTCGGAGCGGCTCGCCCAGGGCAGGCGGCGGCCGCGCGTGCGGGCCATGAGCACGACCTCGCTGACGGTGACCGGAAAGCTCCAGTTGACGGTCTCGACCTGGGGCACGTAGGCGACCGAGATGCCGCGCCGGCGAACGACCCGCCCGGCGATCGGCCGCACCGTGCCCATCACCGTGCGCAGCAGCGTGGTCTTGCCCGACCCCGACGGGCCGACGACCCCGATGAAGCCCCGTTCGGGCACGTCGAGGGTCACATCGTCGAGCACGGTGTCGGCGGCGTACCGGCATGTGACACCCTCGAGACGGAGGACCGGGTCGGCGCGGTGGTCCGCTCGCCCTGCAGCGCTCATTGCGGGTACCTCGCACGGTCGGGGACCACATCGGCGACGACGACCTTCTCGAGCGCGCCCGCGTCGCCGCCCATCGCCGTCGTCATCGTGACGTAGTCGGCACGCATGAGCCCGAGCCACGAGTGATCGCGGTCTCCGGGCTTGCCGGGAAGGTCGTCGTCGCGCAACGTGTCGACGTACTTCACGCCCGTCTCCCGGCCGATCTGCGCGAGCACGGGGCTCGGGAACACCTCCGAGCCGAAGATCGCCGGCACGTTCTCCTGCTTGACCTGCTGGATCAGGGCCGCCACCGCCTTCGGCGACGGGTCCTTGAAGCTGTCGACCTGGATGGCGCCGACGACCTGCCATCCGTAGTCCTTGGCGAAGTACGCGTAGGCGTCGTGGTAGGTGAGCAGCTTCCGCCGCTCGGGTGCGATCGTCGCGAAGCTCGTTCGCATCGCCGCGTCGAGCTCGTCGATCTGCTTCGAGAACGCGTCGTAGCTCGCGGTGTAGGCGGTCGCGTTCTTCGCGTCGGCGGCCGCCATCGTGTCGGCGATCACCTTGGCGTACTTGCGGGCGTAGAGCGGATCGGTCCAGAGGTGGGGGTTGGGCTTGCCCTCCGACTTCGGGAACGAGAAGTCGTAGATGTAGTCGGACTCCGGGAGGACGGTGGTGCCGATCTCGACGATCCGCGCCGACTTCTTCATGTTCTTGCGGGCCAGCTCGACGGTCGGGTCCTCGAGCTTGAGGCCGTTGACGAAGATCACGTCGGCCTGCGACAGCACCTTGGCGACGCTCGGCGCCGGCTCGAAGGTGTGGGAGTTGGTGCCCTCCGGCACCACACCGTCGATCGTCGCCCGGTCGCCGATGACCTCGGCGGCGATCGACGTGATCGGGGCGACGGTCGTGACGACGCGCAGCCTCCCGCTCGAGCCCGCGCCCGGCTCCTTCGCCGACGAGCCCGTCGCGCACGCCGCCGTCGCGAGCGCGACGACGGCCGCGAGCGCCACGGTGGCCGAGCGCAGCCGGCGGGTCACGGACATGTCTACGGAACGTATCGCAACCTGGATTGTTGTGCGACCAGGTTGCAGCAGCGAGCAGGTAGGCTCGGGCCGGCATGGCTGAAGCCGACGAACCGGGGCGCCTTGCTCGGATCCTCGCCGACGTGCGGGCGTCGGGCGGCCGCATGACGACCGCGCGGCGGGCCCTCGTCACCGCCCTCGTCGCCGCCGATGGCCACGTCACCGCCGACGACCTGGCCGAGGTGGTCCAACGCAACCACCCTGACGTCCACCGCTCCACGATCTACCGGACGCTCGACGCCCTCGAGCAGCTCGGCATCGTCGACCACGTGCACCTGGGCCACGGCCGCGCCGTGTACCACCTCACCGACGACCGCCACCAGCACCTCGTGTGCGAGGCGTGTGGCCACGTCACCGAAGCGCCCGACGAGCTGTTCGCCGCGCTCGCGGCGGCGCTGCGCACCGAGTACGGGTTCGTGATCCGGCCGAACCACTTCGCGGTGCTCGGCCGGTGCCGCGCGTGCGCGGCCGCGCCCGTCAGCTCTTGAACGTCAGGATCGTCAGCGTCCCGTACGCGAACAGGAAGAACGTGACGCTGTAGAGGACGGCCTTGATCGTCGCCCGGCCCCGCGACGACTTCACGTAGTCGTCGATGATCCAGCGCAGCCCGTTGATGCCGTGGAACAGGCCCAGCGCGAGCAGCGTCCAGTCGTAGGCGCGCCACAGCGGGTTGCTCCAGCGCGCCTGCACGAAGGTGGCGTTGGTGTCGGTGACGTCGTAGATGATGTGGGTGATCGCGAAGTGGATCAGGGCCATGAAGATGAGGATCAGGCCCGAGATCCGCATGAAGTACCACGACCAGGTCTCGAAGTTCGCCCTCGGCCGGCGCTCCATCTTGGGCCGGTTCGCCGACGGCAGCTGGCGCTCGCGGGTGGCGGCCATCAGAGGATCCGCCCCTCGATGAAGGGCCGCAGGATCACGTAGCCGCCCACGATCGTGAGCACCACGGTGAAGAACATCACGACCGACCACATGACCTTCTCGTTCTTGATCGCGCCCGGGAAGAAGTCGACCATCACGATCCGCAGCCCGTTGAAGGCGTGGTACAGCAGCGCCGCGAGCAGCCCGACCTCGAACAGGCGCAGCAGCACGTTGCCGTACAGCTGGTGCACCTGGTCGTACAGCGAGTGGCTCACGTTGATGAGCGAGACGTCGACGACGTGGAGGAGCAGGAAGAAGAAGACGAGGAACCCCGAGATGCGGTGCAGGACGAAGGCCCACTGGCCCGTCTTGCCGCGGTAGACGGTGGACGATGCCTCGGGGCTCATCGGCTCCTCCGGATCCAACGGTTGCCCCACATCGTGGACGAGATGACGTAGATGCTGAAGAACATGATCAGCACCGCGATCGACCCGAGGGCGATCGCGAACACGACCTGGGCGGTGGTCATCGGCGGTGACGTTATCTCCGGCGCTCGCGTCGCAACCAACTCGCCGGTACCCTCGCACCGCGATGGCGGCCGACCTCCACGAAACCGTCGCCGAGCGGCTCGACGGCGTCGGCCAGCGCTACACCGACGGCCGGCGGGCACTCGTCGAGGTCCTGGCCGCCGCGGATCGCCCGCTCACGCTCCCCGACGTGCTGGCCGCCGCCCGCGATCCGCTGGCCCAGAGCTCGGCGTACCGGAACCTCGCGGTGCTCGAGCAGGCCGGCGTCGTCCTGCGGGTCGCGGCCGCCGCGGGGTCGAGCGACCACGCTCGGTACGAGCTCGCGGAGGACCTCGCCGGCCATCACCACCACCTCGTCTGCACCCGCTGCGGCTCGGTGACCGACGTGACGGTTCCCGACCGGCTCGAACGCGCCGTCGACCGGGCACTCGAGGAGATCGTGGCCGGCACCGGGTTCCGGCTCGAGGGGCACCGCCTCGACCTGGTCGGCCGCTGCCGGAACTGCGCCTGAGCGCGGCTCAGGGCCGGGCCCGCGGCGTCGCGGTCAACGCCGGCGCACGAGCGCGGCCAGCACGAACAGGGCCGCGACGACGAGCACGATCGTGCCGCCCGGGGGGAGCCCCCACACGCGCGCGGCGGCGAGACCGACGACCGCGCTGATGACGCCGATCACGCTCGACGCCGTGAGCGCGGCGCGGAACGAACGGGTGACGCGCTGGGCGATGCCGACCGGCAGCACCATCAGGGCCGCGACGAGCAGCACGCCCACGACCCGCATGCCGGCGACCACGGTGACCGCCGCCAGGGCCGCGAGGAGGAGGTTGAGCCCGTTGACGGGCAGCCCGGCGACCCGAGCCCCCTCCTCGTCGAGCACCATGGAGAAGAGTGCCCGCCAGGTGAGGCCGACGACGACCACGATCACCACGCCGAGCGCGACGATCGTCCAGGCGTCGCTCGGCGAGACGGTGAGGATCGAGCCGAACAGGTAGCTCAGCGTGCTGGCGTTCAACGCCCCGGCGAGCCCGGTGAGCACGACACCGCCGGCGATCCCCGAGTAGAAGAACACGGCCAAGGCGAGGTCACCCGACGCACGGCCGCGCTGGCGGAACCACTCCACGCCGACGGCGCCGATCACGGCCGCGACGAGCGCGGTCCACACCGGCGACACGCCGAAGAGGAGCCCGGCCGCCACGCCGGCGAAGGCGACGTGACCGATGCCGTCGCCGAGCAGCGACATCCGCCGCTGCACGAGGAACATGCCGATGAGTGGCGCCGTGGCGCCGACGACGAGACCACCGAGCAGGGCGAGCTGCATGTACTCGCGGTCGAAGGGCCACGGCAGGGGAAGTCCGGTCGCGAGCATCTACGCCGGCCCCGGCCTGTCGGTCGCCGGGTGGCCCGCCTCGCCGCCGTCGACGGCGTCCGCGAGCCCCTCCAGCCAGAGCGGCAGGTCGTGCTCGTGCACGCCGAGGCTCACGCCGGTCCGCACGAGCTCGTCGGGCCCGCCGTCGAACACGATGCGGCCGTGCTGGAGCACGAGGACGCGGTCGAGATCGTCAGCGACCGCGCCGAACTCGTGCGAGACCAGGAACACCGATGCCCCGTGCTCGTCGACCAGGTGCACGAGCGCGTCACGGAACCGGCGCTGCGAACCGGCATCGACGCCGGCGACCGGCTCGTCGAGGATGAGCACGTCCGGTTCGCTGACGAACGCCTTCGCGATCAGCACCCGCTGCTGCTGGCCGCCCGACAGCTCTCGCATCCGGCGCGTCCGCAGGTCGGCGACCTCGACCGACTCGAGGGCGTGGTCGACCGCCTCGCGGTCGGCGCGGCGCGGCGGCCGCCACCAGCGGCCGCGGGAGAGGCGACCGCTCGCGACGACTTCGGCGACCGTGGCCGGCATGTCGTCGGGGATCGCCACCCGTTGGGGGACGTAGCCGATCCGCCAGCGCTCCGATACGTCGCCGGGCGCCTGCCCGAGCAGCCGGACGGAGCCCGACGTCGGCTCGAGGAGCCCGAGGAGGATCCGCAGCAACGTCGACTTGCCCGACCCGTTCGGACCGGCGAGGGCCACGAACTCCCCGCACCCGACCCGAAACGACACGTCGCGGAGCACCCCGGTGGCGCCGTAGGAGAACGTGACGTTGACCGCCTCGATCGTCGGCGTCGCGGCGCTCACGCCTGGCACCCCAGGGCGGTCGTCAGCCGGTCGAGGTTCGCCCGCATCACCGAGACGTAGTCGTCGCCGGCGGCGCGCTGGGCTGCCGTCAGCGTCTCGAGCGGCGAGAGCGTCTCGACGCGTGCTCCCGTCTCGCGGGCGAGGGTCCTCGCCACCCGGGGGGAGGTCGCCGGCTCCGTGAACACCGTGGTCACCTTCTCCCGCCCGACGATCGCGGCCAGTGCGTCGAGCCGGTCGCTCTCCGGTTCGGCCTCGGGCGAGATCCCGGTGACCGCCTCCTGGCGCAGGTCGTAGCGCGCCGCGAGGTACGAGAACGCCGAGTGCGCGGTCACGACGACCCGCCGGTCGCACCGAGCCAGCCGGCGCGTGTAGAGCCCGTCGAGTCCGGCGAGCGTCGCCTGGTACGCCCTCGCGCGCCGAGCGAACCGCGGGGCGGCCTCGGGACGCAGGGCCGCAAGCGACGCCGCCACCCGGTCGGCGGCGGCGGCGAACACCGGGACCGGGTTGCGGCCGCCCTCGACGTGCGGGTAGTCGGAGCTGAAGACGTAGCACTCGCGCAGGCCGTAGCGGTCGACC
>DATAKR010000181.1:0-11751 GCA_036261495.1 Acidimicrobiales bacterium
TCAGCGGCGCCCGCGGCCGCGGCGTCGGGTTCGGGACCGCCGACGCCGGCGGCCCGGATCTGGACGAAGGCCAGCCGCAGCTGGGCCAGCGCCTCGCGCAGCTGGGGCTCGTAGTCGCGGAGGCGGCTGCCGAGCCCCTCAACGAGCGCGGCCAGGGCGTCGATGGCGAGCTGGGACTCGGAGAGCTGGGGCGGCGAGGTGCTGAGGTGGAGGGCGGCGAGCTCGAAGAGGCCGAAGCAGTGGTTGGCCACGACCGTCGCTGCCGGCGTGCGCGCCAGCTCGTCCTGGAGCTCGCGCATGCGCTGCTGCGCCTCTTCCGGTGTCATGCCGTCGAGGTCGGCGTCATACTCGTCGTCGCCCGCCGGCGCGCCTCGCGTGGCCTCGTCGGACGGCGCCTCGCCGCCCCGAGGTACCGGTCGCTCGCCGCCAGGTGTCCACAGGCTGCTCATGCTTGGTAGCCTAGGGAACACAATCGAGACGGAAAGCGGGGCCACACGTCGACGAGTCCTCGACTCGGCGACCGAAGTGCCCCCACCCGGCCACTGCTGCAACACCGAGTGCGCCGGGTCGAATGGCCGCTGAGAGGGCGGGCGTTGCTTTCCGACGCCTGCCCGTTTCGCGTTTCGGGGAGGTTTGACCCAAGGAGTGATGCCGCATAGCCGTACCCCCCGCCAGCAGCGAGCCGAGGATCAACGACCGCATCCGGGCGCGAGAAGTGCGCCTGGTCGATGTCGACGGGACCCAGCTCGGGATCAAGCCGCTTCCTGAAGCCCTCGCCATCGCGCGGGAGCAGGACCTCGACCTCGTCGAGGTGGCGGCGAATGCCAGCCCGCCGGTCTGCCGGATCATGGACTACGGGCGCTGGAAGTTCGACGCCGAGAAGAAGGCGAAGGAGTCCCGGCGCAAGGCCTCGGCCGTCACCCTCAAGGAGATGAAGTACCGGGTCAAGATCGGCCACGGTGACTTCGATACGAAGACCCGCAAGGTCCTCGAGTTCCTGGAGGAAGGCCACAAGGTCAAGATCACGATCATGTTCCGCGGCCGCGAGACCGCCCACCCGCACCTCGGCAAGGACATCCTCGATCGCATCGCCGAGCGGGCGAGCGGGATCGCGAAGGTCGAGGCCGCGCCGAAGCTCGACGGCCGCAACATGACCATGGTCCTGGCCCCCGACCGTCGAGCGCAGGCGAGCAGCGCGCCTCGTCGGGAGGGCGGCCACCGGACCCCCGCTCCGGCGGCCTCCACCGACACCCCCGGGGACGGCGCCGCGACGACCGCCGATCCGGCGGCGCTGGACGACAGAGATATGGCACCGGCATCACCGCAGACCACGCAGGAGACCTGACATGCCCAAGATGAAGACCGACCGGGGCGCCGCGAAGCGCTTCAAGGTCACCGGCACCGGCCGCATCCGGCGGCGGAAGGCCTTCCGCTCGCACCTGCTCGAGAAGAAGTCCAGCGTGCGCACCCGCCGGCTCGCCCGCGAGACCGACGTCAGTCCCGGCGACATGAGGTCGATCCGCCGGCAGCTCGGCATCTAGCCAGCGCCCGCACCCCCCCGTCCCCCCGAAAGGAGCTGATCATGGCCAGGGTCAAGCGCGCCGTTCACGGCAAGAAGCACCACCGCGCCGTTCTCGAGCAGGCGA
This sequence comes from Acidimicrobiales bacterium, assembly GCA_036261495.1. GTDB lineage: Bacteria > Actinomycetota > Acidimicrobiia > Acidimicrobiales > CADCTF01 > DATAKR01. Next base: position 1,647 of record DATAKR010000181.1, read on the forward strand.
AGGGCTACTACGGCAACAAGAGCCGCACCTTCCGCGCCGCCAATGAGCAGGTGATGCACTCCCTGCAGTACGCGTACCGCGACCGGCGGGCTCGCAAGGGCGACTTCCGCCAGCTGTGGATCCAGCGCATCAACGCTGCCGCCCGCGCCAACGGCATCAGCTACAGCCGGTTCATCGCCGGGCTCAAGGCGGCCGGCATCGAGGTCGACCGTAAGGTTCTTGCCGACGTCGCTGTCGCCGATCCCGCCGCGTTCTCCCGGCTCGTCGAGGCCGCCCGATCCGCGGTCCCTGCGCAGGAGTCCGCCGTCGCCGCGTCGTGACGGTGACGCGCTCGCGCTCCGGCACCACCGGGTTCAGCGCCTCCGCCGGCTGAGCTCGCGACGCTCGGCGCGGGAGTCCGAGCGCGCCTTCGTCGTCGAGGGCGCGAAGGTGCTGAAGGAAGCGCTCGACGCCGGTGTGCCCATCGAATCGGTGTATGTCGACGCGGCCTCGCCGGAGGCCGCGGAGACCCGCCGCGCCGTGGCCCTGGCCGACGTGGCCTTCGAGCGGGGAGCCCGTGTGTTCGAGCTGGCGCGGGGCGTGATGGCCCGCGTCACCGACACGGTGACGCCGCAGCCGGTCGTCGCGGTGGTGCCCTACGTCGACGTCCCGCTCGCGGGGGTGCGCGACGCCTCGCTGCTCGTCGTGTGCGTCGACGTCCGCGATCCCGGCAATGCGGGCACGGTGTTGCGCAGCGCCGAGGCGGCCGGGGCCGGGGGAGTAGTCTTCGCCTCCGGATCCGTCGACGTCTACAACCCGAAGACGGTCCGCGCGTCCGCAGGATCCTTGTTCCACGTCCCGGTCGTCACCGGAGGCGACGCAGTGGAGGTGCTCGATGAGGTCGGCAGGTGGGGGGTGCGGCGGCTCGCGACAGCGGTGCGAGACGGCGTCGAGTACGACGCGCTCGACCTCGTGTCGCCGTTCGCGCTCGTCCTCGGCAACGAGGCCCACGGGCTCCCCGACGACCTCGTCTCTTCCGTCGACGACGCCGTGACGATCCCGATGGCGGGCCGCACCGAGTCGCTCAACGTGGGCATGGCGGCGGCCGTGCTCTGCTTCGAGGCGGCGCGCCAGCGCCGCCACGCCGCGGGAGGAACGGCATGACCGACCTCGTCGATCTGCTGCCCGACGCCGTCGTCCGTGTCGACGCGGCGCGCCGGGTGACCCACGTGAACGAGGCGCTGCTGCGTCTCGCGGGGTTCGACGAGGCCGACCTGGCCGGGCGCGACATCGTCGAGACGCTCGACCCCCGTACCACCGACAACAAGCCGTGCTGGCCCGACGGCTGGCACAAGTCGGCGCGGCTCCGCTCCGTGCGCGAGATCCCGGAGCAGGAGGTCCTGATCCGGCGGGGCGACGGGGGCGCCGTGCGCGGCTTCGTCACCGGCCGCTACGAGCGTGACGGCGACGGGTCGCTCCTCGGACTGGTCCTCGTGCTGCGGGAGGCCGGCACCCGGATCCACAAGGCCACGAGCGGCATCGAGATCGTCTCGACCGTGAGCCACGAGCTCCGATCACCCCTCACCTCCGTGAAGGGTTACACCAGCCTGCTGCTGTCGCGGTGGGAGCGCATCGGCGACGATCAGAAGCGCGAGATGCTCGAGCAGGTGAAGCACGACGCCGACCGCGTGCACCGGTTGATCACCGAGCTGCTCGACATCAGCCGGCTCGAGACCGACCGCCTCGTCCTGCGCCGTCAGATGGTCGACCTCGTCTCGATCACCCACTCGGTGATCGAGAAGGTGAAGTTCGCCTACCACGACATCGATGTCGACGTCCGGTTCGCACCCGGGTTCCCGGAGGTCTACGCCGACCCCGACAAGATGGAGCAGGTGCTCACCAACCTCGTCGAGAACGCCTGCAAGTACGCCTCGCCGCAGGGGATGCGGATCGAAGGCTCGGTGGCCGACGACGAGCTGGCCGTGGCCGTCACCGATCGGGGCGATGGCATCCCCCCCGAGGACCTGCCGAAGGTGTTCACGAAGTTCTTCCGCCGCGAGCACGGCCGGCCCACGGGCTCGGGGCTCGGTCTCTGGATCAGCCGCGGCCTCGTCGAGGCCCATGGCGGTGAGCTCACCGCGACGTCGGTGCCAGGCGAGGGCACCACGTTCCGCTTCACCCTCCCGCTCCTGGCCTTCGAGGAGCTGCACGGCTGACGATGGATTACGACTCCCTCCCGACGATCGAGACCGACGGCCTCGCCCGGATCTCCTCGGCGCGGACCCTCGACGAGATCGTCGCGGTCGGCAACGACCTGCTCGGGCGTGGATCGGCGGTCGCCGACCTCCAGCGCGGTCTCGGCTCTCTGCCCCCCGAGGAGCGCAAGGCCGCCGGCCAGCGCGTGAACGCGACGCGCCAGGTCCTCGACGCGGCGGTCACGGCGCGCCGGCGGGCCCTCGAGGCCGAGGAGCGGGCAGCGCGGCTCGAGGCGGAGCGACTTGACCTCACCGAGGTGCCGTTCGAGCCTCGGCGCGGCCACCTCCACCTCGTCACCCAGACGCGCGACCACCTCGAGGATGTGTTCGTGGGGATGGGCTACACGGTGTCGGAGGGGCCCGAAGTCGAGACCGACTGGCACAACTTCCAGGCGCTCAACATCCCGCTCGCCCACCCGGCCCGCAGCAGCCAGGACACCCTCTACCTCGACTACGGCGACCCTGAGTCGGTGCTCGTGCGGACGCAGACCTCGCCGGTGCAGATCCGGGTGATGCAGTCGCAGGCGCCACCGATCTACTCGGTGATGCCCGGCCGGGTGTACCGCAAGGACACCCCCGACGCCCGCCACAACCCCACCTTCAGCCAGATCGAGGGGCTCGTCATCGACCACGGCATCACCTTCGGCGACCTCGCCGGCACGATCGAGGAGTTCACCAAGGCCTACTTCGGCCCCGGCTTCACCTCGCGGTTGCGCCCGGCCTACTTCCCGTTCACCGAACCGTCGGCGGAGTTCGAGGTCACCTGCCCGATCTGCGGCGGCGACGGCTGCCGCACCTGCTCCAACACCGGCTGGATCGAGCTGGGCGGATGCGGAATGGTGCACCCCAACGTGCTGCGGGTGTGCGGCATCGATCCCGAGGAGTGGTCGGGGTTCGCCTTCGGGTTCGGCATCGATCGCCTGGCCCAGGTGCGGCACACGATCACCGACATGCGCGTGCTGCTCGACAACGACATCCGCTTCGTGTCGCAGTTCTGATGGTCTCGCAATTCTGATGGTCTCGCTCTGCGCCGTCGGGCGGCTTCGCCGCTGGGAGGCTTGCCGCTCGACGTGGCGGCTGCTCGCTGGCGCTCCCGACGCCGCCGTTCCTGTTCGTCTCGCCCACTGAAGGACCGCTGTGCTCGTTCCCCTCTCGTGGCTCCGCGATTTCGCGCCGTTCGACCTCGACCCCGCCGAGCTCGGCCTCGTCTTCGACGACCTCGGGATGGTGGTGGAGGGCATCGAGCGGATCGATCCCGGTCTCGACGGCGTCGTCGTCGCCAAGATCCTCGAGATCGAGCCCATCGCGGGCCTCGACCGCGTGCGGCTGACCCGTGTCGACGCCGGTGACGGCGAGGCGCTCGAGGTCGCGTGCGGCGCGTGGAACATCGAGCCCGGCGATGTCGTCCCGCTCGCCACCATCGGCACGACGTTGCCGAACGGCATGACGATCGGCCGTCGCAAGCTCAAGTCGGCCGTGTCGAACGGGATGCTCTGCTCGGCGGTCGAGCTCGGACTCGGTGACGACGCCGCGGGCATCCTCCACCTCGACCCGTCGTTGCCCCTCGGCCTCCCTGTCGCCGAGGCGCTCGGGCTCGAGGCCGACGTCGTCTACGACCTTGCCATCGAAGGCAACCGGCCCGACGCCAACTGCATCGCCGGCGTGGCGCGTGACGCCGCCGCCCGCCTCGGCCTCCCGTTCACGCTGCCGGCGCCGGACGTGGCTGCCGGCGGGCCCCCCGTCGACGAGCTCGCATCCATCCGCGTCGACGATCCCGACCTCTGCCCGCGGTTCACCGTCAGCGTGCTGTCCGGTGTCGAGATCGGACCGGCGCCGTCGTGGGTGCAGCGCCGCCTGGCGCTCGCCGGCATGCGACCGATCAACAACGTGGTCGATGCGTCGAACTACGTGATGCTCGAGCTCGGGCAACCGACCCATCCCTACGACCTCGACCTCCTGCCGGGCCGCGGGCTCATCGTGCGGCGGGCGCGGCCGGGCGAGACGATCCGCACCCTCGACGGCGTCGACCGCGGCGTCACCGAAGACGACCTGCTGATCTGCGACGGCGACGACACGCCGGTCGGCATCGCCGGGGTGATGGGCGGGGAGTCGAGCGAGATCTCCGACGCGACCCGCAACGTCCTGCTCGAGGCCGCGAACTTCGAGCCCATGGCGATCGCGTGGACCTCCAAGCGGGTGAACCTCCGCACCGAGGCCTCGGCTCGCTTCGAACGTGGTGTCGACCCGCTCGTGATCGACCTCGCCGTCGCTCGCTTCGTCGAGCTGGTGGGCAACGGGACCCTCGCCACCGGGATGCTCGACGACCGGCAGGGGCTGACCGATCGCTCACCGATCCTGCTCCGCACGGCACGGGTCAACGAGCTGCTCGGCACCGTGCTCACCGACGACGAGGTCCGCGGCTATCTCGAACGCATCGGGTTCGAGGTGACGCCGGCGGGCGACGGTGCGGCCGACGTCCGCCCGCCCTCCTTCCGACCCGACGTGCAGCTCGAGGTGGACCTGGTGGAGGAGGTCGGACGGCACCACGGCTACGCCAACATCCCCCGCTCCGTGCCGCAGAGCCCCCACGTCGGCCACCTCACGCCCTACCAGCGCGATCGGCGTTTGGTGCGCTCGATCCTCGTCGGGCTCGGCATCGACGAGGCGCAGACGCCCTCGCTCGTCGGCCCCGGCGATCACGAGCGGTGCGGCATCACCGTGGCGACCATCTCCGCGGCGAACGCCATGATCCAGGAGGAGTCGATCCTCCGCGCGTCGCTCCTGCCCGGTCTGCTGCGGTCGGTCGCGTTCAACGCGGCCCGGCGCGCGCCCGGGGTCCGCTTCTTCGAGATCGGCAACACCTGGCACCTCCCCGCCGGCGACCGGCCGGTCGCCGCGACCGACACCGAGCTTCCCGATGAGCGCGAGCCCGTCGCGGTGGCGATCGCCGGCCGCGACGCGACGGAGGCCAAGCGCGTGCTCGACTCGCTGACCGACGGGCTCCGGCTCCAACCGCTGCGCCTCGCCCCGACGGCGGAGGAGGGACTCCACCCCGGCCGAACCGCCGCGGTGTTCGCCGGCGATGAGCACGTCGGCACGATCGGCGAGGTCGACCCGGCCGTGCTCGACGAGTGGGGGATCGGTGAGCGGGTGGCCTGGGTCGACCTGGAGCTCGTCCGCCTGCTCGGTGCCCCCCGCCGCCCGCTCGAGGAGCAGCCGATCAGCCGGTTCCCGTCGAGCGACATCGATCTCGCGTTCGTGGTGCCCGAGGGCACGCCGGCGGGCGACGTCGAGGCGTCACTCCGTGACGCCGGCGGCGACCTGCTCGTCGGCATCCGGCTGTTCGACGTCTACCGCGGCGACCGCGTCCCTGCGGGAACCCGCAGCCTCGCCTACCGGCTCCGGTTCAACGCGCTCGACCACACCCTCACCGACGAGGAGGTGGCCGACGTGCGCCGCGCGTGCATCGACGCCGTCGAGTCCCGCGGCGGCGCCACCCTCCGCGCCTGACCTCCGCCCCCGTCATCCCGCTTCTCGCGAGTTCGGGCGCCTCTACCTACCCGAACTCGCGAAAAGCGTGGGCGGTCAGCCCAGCCGGCGGATCCGATCGATCCGCTCGGTGCGGAAGGACGCGACCTTGACGCTCCACGCGCCGAGCCCGCCCGGACGGCTGTCGTTGTCGAAGAACGTCGTCATCGGGCCCTCCTGCTGGTAGGAGTCGGCCCCGTCGACCCGCTCCGTCGACTCATCGAGCAGCACCACCTCGAACGCCATCGCTGTCACCTCCTGTGGACGAGGGTACGGACGGGCCCTGTGGATCGTCAGGGAGATCATCTTGTGGACGGCCGGTGGACGACCTGTGGATCGCAAAGGCGCGTGCATGACTATGCACGAGCGTGTATGGTCACGGGATGGTTCGCGTAGGCATCGCAGGCGCGTCGGGATACACCGGGGCCGAGCTCTTGCGGCTCTGCCACGGGCATCCTGATCTCGAGGTCGTCGTCGCCACCGGGGAGTCGCAGGCCGGCCAGCGAGCCGCCGACCTCTATCCGAGCCTCGCCGCCGGCTATCCCGACCTCGTCTTCGCGCCCCTCGAGCTCGATGCGTTCGACGACCTCGACCTGGTGTTCCTCGCGCTCCCGCACGGCCGGTCGCAGGACCTCGTCCCCGACCTCCGCAAGCGCGTCGGCAAGATCGTCGACCTCGCCGCCGACTTCCGGCTGAAGGACGCGTCGCTGTACCCCACGTGGTACGGCGAGGAGCACACGCACCCCGAGCTGCTCGCCGACTTCGCCTTCGGCATCCCCGAGCTGTTCCGCGACGACCTGCGGGGCGCCGACCTGGTCGCCGCCGCCGGGTGCTACGTCACCAGCGCCTCCCTCGCGATCGCGCCGCTCGTGCGCGCGGGTGTGATCGAGCCGACCGGGATCGTGGTCGACGCCGCCAGCGGCCTGTCGGGCGCCGGCCGCTCGCTGAAGCACTCGAGCCACTTCGGGACGGTGAACGAGGACTTCACGGCCTACGGCCTCCTCACCCATCGCCACACGCCGGAGATCGAACAGGCCACCGGCTCGCAGGTGATCTTCACCCCCCACCTCGCGCCGATGACGAGAGGCATCCTGTCGACGGTCTACGCCCGGCCCACTCCGGACGCCGCCGGGGTGACGCCCGACCCGCTCGCAATCCTCCGTGAGTTCTACGCGGCCGAGCCGTTCGTGGTCGTCGGCGAGGCGTCGCCCTCCACCAAGGCGACGTGGGGTTCCAACACCGCCCACCTCACCGCCCGCTACGACGAGCGCACCGGATGGATCGTCGTGTTGAGCGCGCTCGACAACCTCGTGAAGGGTGCGTCCGGTCAGGCTGTGCAGTGCGCCAACCTCGCGCTCGGTCTCGACGAGACCGCCGGCCTCTCCACGATCGGCGTCTATCCGTGACCGTCACCGCGCCGAAGGGGTTCGTGGCCGCCGGCGTGAGCGCCGGGATCAAGGAGTCGGGCGCCCCTGACCTGGCGCTGGTGGCCACCGCCGACGGCCGACCGGTGGCGGCCGCCGGCGTGTTCACCGCCAACAAGGCCACCGCCGCGCCGGTGCAGGTCACCCGCGCCCACCTGGCGGCCACCGGCGGGCGAGCCGCGGCCGTGATCCTCAACAGCGGCAACGCCAACGCCGCCACGGGCGAGGAGGGCCGGGGCGCCGCCGAACGGATGGCGGCCGCCGTGGCCGCCGGCCTGGGCTGCGAGCCGGCGCACGTGCTCGTGTGCTCGACCGGCCTCATCGGCATCCCGCTCCCCGTCGAGCGGATCGAGGCGGCCGCGCCGGCGCTCCTCGCGGCGCGGAGCGCAACGGGAGGGCCCGAGGCGGCGCGGGCGATCCTGACCACCGACACCCGCCCGAAGGAGGTCGTCGTCGAAGGCGCGGGCTTCACGGTCGGCGGGATCGCCAAGGGCGCGGCGATGCTCGCGCCCAACATGGCGACGATGCTCGCGGTGCTCACCACCGACGCGACGGCCGACTCGGCCACGCTCCGATCGCTTCTCGCCGAGGCCGTGGCCGGCACGTTCAACGTGCTGTCGGTCGACGGGTGCCAATCGACCAACGACACCGTCCTCGTGCTCGCGTCCGGGGCGGGCGGCACACCGACGCCCACCGCCGACCTGGCCGCGGCCCTGCACGACGCGTGCGACAGCCTCGCCGCCCAGATGGCCGGCGACGCCGAGGGCGCCACCAAGGTCGTGCAGGTCCGCGTCACGGGGGCGCGCTCCGCCGACGACGCGGCGCGCGGCGCGCGGGCCATCGCGGAGAGCCAGCTCTGCAAGTGCTCGTGGTACGGCCAGGACCCGTACTGGGGGCGCATCGTGAGCGAGCTCGGGTCCGCCGGCATCGAGTTCGACCCCGACCGGGTGTCGGTGGCGTACGGCGGGATCACGGTGTGCCGGGGCGGTGTCGCCGTATCCCACGACGAGCCCGCGGTGCGCGAGCACATGGCCCAGCGTCACCTCGAGGTCGTCGCCGATCTGGGCCTGGGCGACGGATCGGGGCGCGTGCTGACGAACGACCTCACGCACGCCTACATCGACGAGAACATGGGCACCTCGTGACCATCGCCGCCACCGACAAGGCCGCCATCCTCGCCAACGCGCTGCCCTACATCCGCCGGTTCCACGGCAAGGTGGTCGTGGTCAAGTACGGCGGCAACGCCATCGGCGGGTCCGACGAGCTGGACCTGTTCGCCGGCGACGTGGTGCTGATGGCGTCGGTCGGCATGCGGCCGGTGGTCGTGCACGGCGGCGGCCCCCAGATCGGCGAGCTGATGGACCGGCTCGGCAAGGTGTCGGAGTTCCGCGACGGCCTGCGGGTCACGGATGCCGAGACGCTCGACATCGCCCGCATGGTGCTCGTCGGCAAGGTGAACCGCGAGATCGTCGCCGCCATCAACGTCCACGCCCCCCTCGCGGTGGGGCTGTCGGGCGAGGATGCGTCGATGCTCGTCGCGAGCCAGCGCAACCCCGATCTCGGCTTCGTCGGCGATGTCGAGAACGTCGACGCGTCGATGCTCGAGCGTCTTCTCGGCCAGGGACTGATCCCGGTGATCGCGACGATCGGGGTCGACGAGGGCGGGCAGGCCTACAACATCAACGCCGACACCGCCGCCGGCGCCATCGCCGAGGCGCTGCGGGCCGAGAAGCTCGTCTACCTCACCAACATCGAGGGCCTGCGCCGCGATGTCGCCGATCCCGGAAGCCTGATCTCCACGATCGGGGTCGACGAGCTGGCCGGGATGCTCGACCGGGGCGAGCTCGAGGGCGGGATGATCCCGAAGATCGAGTCCTGCGTGGCCGCCGTGCGAAAGGGCGTCGGCCACGCCCACATCCTCGACGGGCGGCTGCCCCACGCGCTGCTCCTCGAGATCTTCACGAACGAAGGTGTCGGAACGATGGTGAGCCCATGACCAACGTCCTCATGTCCACCTACGCCCCGCCGGCGGTCACCTTCGTGCGCGGTGAAGGCACGCGCCTGTGGGACGACGAAGGGCGCGAGTACCTCGACTTCCTTTCGGGGCTCGCCGTCACCTCGCTCGGTCACGCACACCCGAAGGTGGCGGCGGCCCTGTGCGAGCAGGCATCCACCCTGCTCCACGTGTCGAACCTGTTCGGGACGACCGTCGGCCCGGAGGTGGCCGCCACCCTCGACGGCCTCGTCGGCGGCGGCGGCCGGGTGTTCTTCTGCAACTCGGGCGCGGAGGCCAACGAGGCCGCGATCAAGCTGGCGCGCAAGTTCGGGGGCCGGGGCCGGCACGTCGTCGTCTCGGCCTACGGCTCGTTCCACGGGCGCACCCTCGCCACGCTCCACGCCACGGGCCAGCCTCAGAAGCACGAGTCCTTCCAGCCGCTCCCGGAGGGCTTCCGGCACGTGGCGTGGGACGACCTCCACGCGCTCGAGGCGGCGATCGACCCCACCGTGGCGGCCGTGCTGCTCGAGCCCGTGCAGGGCGAGGGTGGCGTGAACCCGGCGACGAAGGAGTACTTCCAGGGCGTGCGCAGGCTGTGCGACGAGCGGGGCCTGCTCTTCATGGTCGACGAGGTCCAGACGGGCCTGGCTCGCACCGGGCGGTGGTTCGGGTTCCAGCACTTCGATGTCCGCCCCGACGTCGTCACCGTGGCGAAGGCCCTCGGCAACGGCGTGCCGATCGGCGCCTGCTGGGCCGATGCCGCGGCCGCAGCGGCCTTCGCGCCCGGCGACCATGCGACCACCTACGGCGGCCAGCCGCTCGCCACGTCGGCGGCGCGGGCGGTCCTCACCGAGATGCAGGCCATCGACGCGCCCGCGCTGGCGGCGCGCGCCGGCGACCGGCTGGCGGCGGCGCTGCGCGAC
>DATAKR010000186.1:0-8675 GCA_036261495.1 Acidimicrobiales bacterium
AGATCGAGCACGTGCTCCGCGACCTGGCGGCGCGGCGCCGCGCCGAGAAGGAGAGCGCGCTGCGGCCGTCGGAGGGCAGGGCGAGCCGCGTGCTCCGCTTGATCCCGCCCCTCGAGGCCGCGCCGGCCCGGTCGACCAAGCCGGGCGTGGCGGCGTTCAAACGGGTGCAGCGCCGCGTGCTCGGTTGGCAGTTCGACTGGACGATCCAGCACGTGAACCGGCTGCACCGGGCGATGGTCGAGGCGCTCGACGCGCTGGAGCGCGACGCCGGTGCGGGCGGTCAGCCCGCCGGCGACCGCAGCGACGCGTAGAGCGCGGCGGCGCACGCGTCGAAGGTCCGGCCCTCGGCGAACCGGCGCCCTGCCTCACCGATGCGTCGGCGCGCGCCGGCGTCGTCGAGCAGGGTGAGCAGGCGGCCGGCGATGGTGGCGGCGCCCGCGTCCGACGCGACCTTCTCGACGGCGCCGGCGGGGATCTCGCGGTTCGCGCCGGCGTCGGTGACCACGGTGGGCACGCCCGCGGTGAGGCAGTCGCCGAGCGCAGCCGACCACTCGCCGTTCGACAGGACGCGCAGCTGCACGGCGACCGACGTGGTGCGGAGCCGGCGCCGGTACTGGTCGGCCTCGAGCGCCCCGGTCACCTCGACGCCGTCCGACACGCCGAGCGCCCTGGCGATCCGGCGCACCGCGGCGACCTCGTCGGGGCCGGCCCGGCCGGCGAACACGAGCCTGGCCTTCGGCCGGCCGGCGCGCACGTGGGTGAACGCCTCGAGCAGCAGCTCCGCCTGCTTCGTCGCGCTCACCACCCCGAAGGTCGTGATGGTCCTGCCGTCGTCGTCGCGGGCCCCGGCGTCGTCGTCGCCGGCGACGGTTCCGAGCGCGAACGGCACCCAGGTGATCTTGTCGCGGTCGGTCGGTCGGGCGTCGAGACGAGCGAGCCGTGCCGCGAAGGACGAGGTCGTGAGGAACCGGGTGCTCTCGGCGATCACGTCACGAGCCATCAGCACACCCCACCGGTCGGCATCGACGGTGTCGAGGGACCCCGTCGCGCCGAGGTCCGGCGGGAGCGCGCCCGGATACATGAGCTGCAGCGCGGCGTGGAAGCCGTCGGATGCGCCATCGGGGTGCTGCCAGGGCGCGAACCGGTAGAGGTTGGTGAGCCGGACGTCGTGGGCCAGCACGACCCCGGGTCGGTCGCGCAGCATCGCGAGCGCGCCGGTGTGGTACTCGCTGTTGCCGATCGAGTAGACGACGTCGTCGTAGGCGCCGAGCTGCGCTTCGACGCGCACCAGCGAGGCCAGGGGACGGGTGGCCATCGCACCTTCGACCCCCGTCGCGATGGCGGCGCGGAGGGCGTCGCCGGCGTGCGGTGGCCCGTCGACGTAGACGTCGACCTCGACGTCGGGGAGCGACGCGAGCGACGGGACGAGGCGGGCGCTGTAGTCGGCGACGCCCGTGCGCAGCGGGGGCAGCGGCGTCACGAACGCGAGACGCGTCGTTCGGCGCGAGCGGGTGGTCCGCGGCGCGGCCGGCCGCCGCCCGCGTGTGGCCAGAGCGATGTCGTACTGCTCGAGGGTCTCGTGTGCGACGTCGTCCCACGTGCGCCGCGGGGTGGCCCGGGCATGCCCGAGCAGCGTGCCGCGCCGGTGCTCGTCGACCAGCGCGCCCTCGATGGCCGACGCGATGGCCGCGCTGTCGTGGGGATCGAAGAGTGCAGCGTCCGGAAGCAGCTCCGGGTGGGCCGAGGTCGCCGACGCGATCACCGGCGTGTGGCAGGCGAGCGCCTCGGCGATCGGGAGCCCGTACCCCTCGTAGAGCGACGGCCACACCGCGAGCTCCGCCGTCTGGGTGAGCGAGACGAGCACGGGGTCGGCAACCCACCCGGTGACGAGGATGTCGTCGGCGACGCCGAGCTCGGCGGCGCGCACCTCGAAGTGGTTCCTCTCGAGGGGTTGGACCTCGCACGCGATGACGAGCTGGAACCGGCCGCGCACGAGGTCCACGAGCCGGCCCCACGCCTCGACGAGTCGCTCCACGTTCTTCCGGCCGTCGGTGCCCCCGGTGTAGAGCACGAAGGGCGGCCGCACGGCGGGAAGGCGGGCGGCCACAGCGGCGAGGGCGACCTCGCGATCGGCCGCGGGCGCGAACTCGGGAGAGGGCGCGAGCGGCACCACGCCGAGGCGCGCCGGGGCCACGCCGAGGATGCGGGTGGCATCCACGCCCGAATGACGTGAGATGGCGACGAGCCGGTCGGCTTGCCGGACGAGCTCCTCGCGGGCGCGGTACCGACGTCGCTGGCCGGGGTCGGCGAGGTAGGTGTCGGCGAAGACCTCCGGGATCAGGTCGAACACCGTCGTCACGAGGGCAGGGCCGGCGCGAGCATCACGCGGGAAGAGTCGATCGAGCGGCACCGACAGCTCGAAGGGCGACGCCAGATGCAGCAGCGAGGCGTCGGCGTACGGGGCCTCGTCGACGAAGGCGAGCTTCCCCGACGCGATCAGCGGCTCGACGCCGGCCGGCGGCGCCAGGTCGGGGTTGAGGAGGTAGGCGTCGACGCGATCGGGCGCGACGCGCTCCATCGCGAGGGCCAGCTGCGTCGCGTAGCGCGAGATGCCGCGCCCGCGATGTCCCAGGCTCTGGGCGCCCTGGAGGTCGACCAGGACGGGACCGGTCACCGCGGCAGGCGGGAACGCAGCTCGTCGAGATCGGCGCGCAGCGACGCGACGGCATCCTGCAGCTCCGCGAGTGCCCGGCCGAGGAGCGCCGCGGTCTCGTTCGACGCGTCGAGGTCGTCGCTCACGATCCGGCGGACGTCGAGCGTGGCGAGCCGGACGTCCTCGATCTGGCCGGACAGATCGTCGAGCCGCGGGGTCGTGATGAAGTCGAGGCGGCGGTCGACGTAGCCCTTGAACGGCGCGAGCACCCGCTTGGCGACGCTCACGACGGCCGCCGGTCGGGGGTCTCGACGGAGATCTGCACGGGTAGCACCACGAGGCCCTCGTCGCGGCCGCCGCCACTCACCTCGAACCGGCGCTTCTGCTCCCACAGGTCGTACATGAGCCCACCTCTCGTGTGGACGCCGATCGTGACCGCGTAGACGCCGTCGAGCAGCGGAACCGAGGTGAGCGCGAATCGCACCGTCTTGCGGCCGTCGACCGGCCCGACGTCGGTGCCCTTGTTGAACGTGTTCGTGCTGTAGACGTACTGGCCCATCGAACCGAAGACCGAGAACGCGACCACGACGTCGTCGATCTTCTCCTGCGACTCCATCTCGACCTCGAACGACACCGGTGCGCCCGGCTCCACGCTCTCCGCGTCGGGCGAGGCGTAGACCACGCGAACGTCGCGGATCTTGATCTTCCCGTACGCGGGGCTGAGCTCCGAGCGGGCCACCTGGAGGCCGACCTCCTGGTCGGAGGTGACGCCGGCCATGAGCCGTTCGCGGAACTCGCGGATCACGTCGTTGGGTTCACCGACGACGATGAGCTTGCCGTGGTCGAGGGCGGCGCCCCGGTCGCACATGGTCCGCACCAGCTCGGCGTTGTGGGTGACGACCACGATCGTGCGGCCCTCGGCCTGGAACGTGCGGACGCGGTCGAGGCACTTGCGCTGGAAGGCCTCGTCGCCGACGGAGAGCACCTCGTCGACGAGCAGCACGTCGGGGTCGACGTTGATCGCGACCGCGAAGCCGAGGCGCACGTACATGCCCGACGAGTAGTGCTTCACGGGCATGTCGATGAACTGCTCGAGCTCGGCGAACCCCACGATGTCGTCGAAGATGCGGTCGATCTCGACCCGGTGCATCCCGAGGATCGACGCGTTCATGTAGACGTTCTCGCGGCCGGTGAGATCCGGGTGGAAGCCGGCGCCGAGCTCGAGGAGCGCGGCCATGCGACCGACCGTGCGGACCGCGCCGGCGGTGGGCTGGAGGATGCCGGCGATGCACTTGAGCAGCGTGCTCTTGCCGGATCCGTTGTGACCGAGGAGGCCGATGGTCTCGCCGGCCTCGATGGTGAGCGTGACGTCGTCGAGCGCGCGGAAGGTCTGGTGCTTCGTGCGCCCGATGTGCACCACCCGTTCCTTCATCGAGGTGTGCTTCTCGGTGTAGAGCTTGAACGTCTTCGAGACGTGATCGACTTCGACCGCGGCCGCCACGACGGCTAGAGCTCCTCGCTGAAGTTGCCCTCGATCCGCCGGAAGACGGAGAGCCCGACCACGAACACGATGGCGCCGACGACGAGGGCGTAGCCGAGGCCGCGGACGTACCACAGGTACGGGTAGCTGTGGATCTGCGGCGAGTAGTTGCCGTAGATGGCGCGCTGGAACACGAGCACGACGTCGGTGAGCGGATTGATCAGGTAGGCGATCCCGAGTGCCGTCGACTTGTTGGCGATGAGGTCGTAGGGGTACACGATCGGGCAGGCGAAGAACCACGCCAGCAGCAGCAGCTCGACGAAGTGCTGGACGTCGCGGAGGTACACGTTGACGGCCGAGAAGAGGATCGAGATCCCGGAGCACAGCAGCAGCGTGGCGATGAGCGCGAACGGCAAGAGCGGCAGGTACACCCAGTCGACGGGGTGCCAGAAGATCAGCAGCGCGCCGATGAGGACCATGCTCTGCAGGAAGAAGTGCACGAGCTGCGCGCCCACCGCGCCGAGCGGCAGCACCTCGCGGGGGAACCACACCTTGTTCACCAGGCCGGCGTTGCCGACGATGGAGCTCGTGCCGATCGTGAGCCCGATCGAGAACAGGTTCCACACCAGCAGGCCCGAGAGCAGGAAGATCGCGAAGCGCGGGATGCCGCTGCCGAGCACGACGGAGAACACGAACCAGTAGACGACGAGCAGCATCGCCGGGTTGAGGAGCGACCACAGGAACCCGAGGACGCTCGACTTGTACTTGACCCTCAGCTCCTTGCGGACGAGGTTCACGAGCAGCTCGCGGTAGCGGACGATGTCGCGCACCCGGGTGCCGAGATGGCCGCGCGGCGTGATCGTCCGGGTGGGGGCGGGGAGATCGGTCATGAGTAGGGAAGGCCCCTGCACACTACTCGGGCGGCCCCTGCACTCCGTGTTCGTGTGGTGGCCGTCACGCCGCCGGCGCCGCCCGACGGTGATGCCGCGACGGGACCGGTAGGGTCGACGGCCGCCGTGCGCATCGCCCTCGACGCCACGCCGCTCCTCGGTCCCGTCACCGGTGTCGGCGCCTTCACCCGCGGCGCGCTGCGGGCGCTCGCGGCTCGCGACGACGTCGACGTGGTCACCTACGCGCTGTCGTGGCGCGGTCGCCGGCGGCTGCCCGACATGGTGCCGCCCGGCGTCTCCGTCACAACCCGGCCGATGCCCGCCGGCATGCTGCTGCGCGCGTGGGAGCGGGCGCCGTTGCCGCCCGCGGAGGCGTTCGTCGGACGCGTCGACGTGGTCCACGGCACGAACTACGTGGTGCCGCCGGCGCGCCGGGCTGCCACGGTGGTGAGCGTGTACGACCTGACCGCGGTGCGCTTCCCCGAGCTGTGCGCGCCCTCGAGCCTCCGCTATCCCGGGCTGGTGCGCGCCGCGGTGGCACGCGGCGCGCTCGTGCACACCATGTCGGCGTCGATCGCGCACGAGGTCGTCGACCTCCTCGCCGTTCCCCGCGAGCGCGTGCACGTCGTGGCGTCGGGTGTCGACGTGGGCGCCAACGGCGATGCGGCCAAGGGTCGCGCCCTCGCCGGCAGCGACCGGTACGTGCTCTCGCTCGGCACGGTGGAGCCACGCAAGGCGTTGCCCGACCTGGTCAGCGCGTTCGACGCGATCGCCACGATGCGTCCGGACGTCGATCTCGTGATCGCCGGCCCCGACGGCTGGGGCGTCGACGAGCTGGAGGCGGCCATCAGGAACGCGCGCCACGGCGACCGCGTACGCCGGCTCGGGTGGGTCGGCGACCACGACCGCGCCGACCTGCTCGCCGGCGCGGCGTTGCTCGCCGTGCCCTCGCGCTACGAGGGGTTCGGCTACCCCCCGCTCGAGGCGATGGCGGCCGGTACGCCGGTCGTGTCGACCCGCGCCGGCTCCCTCGCCGAGGTCGTCGACGGTGGCGGCCTCCTCGTCGATGCGGGCGATGTCGACGGGCTGGCCCAGGCGATCGAAGCCGTCCTCGGCGACCCCGCGCTCGCGGCATCGCTCGTCGAGCGCGGCCGGGCCCAGGTCGCCCGGTTCCGGTGGGACGACGGCGCGACCGGCCTGGTCGCGCTCTACGAAGCTGCCATCGAGGGCCGGAGGTGAGCAGCCTCCGCGTGGCGATCGTGGTCGATCAGCTGCGCCGCCGCGCCGTGTCGGGCATCGGCACCTACGCGACGGGCCTGCTGCTCGGGCTCGAGGCGCTCGGCGACGCCGCCCCCCGGCGCGTGCTGGTCGCCTCGCGCCCGCACGAGAGGCCCGACCCGCTGGCGACGTTCGGGCTGCCGGTGCGGTCGTCGCGCCTGCCGGGGCCGCTCCTCACCCGGGCGTGGGACCGCGGGCTCGGCGGGGGCGTGATCGGTGACGATGTCGACCTCGTCCACGCCACGTCGCTCGCCATGCCGCCGCGTCGTGGCCGTCCGCTCACGGTGATGGTGCACGACCTCGCGTGGCGCGCCGTGCCCGAGGCCTATCCGCGCCACGGCCTCCGCTGGCACGAGGCCGCGCTCCAACGCGCCATCCGGGACGCATCCCGCTTCGTCGTCCCCGCCCGCGCCATCGCTGACGACCTCGTCGCCGCCGGCGCTGCCGCGCCGCGGGTCGAGGTGGTCGAGGAGGGGTGCGACCACCTGCCCCCGGCCGATCTCGACGCCGCCGGGGCGATCCTCGACCGCGCCGGCGTCCGGGAGGGGTACCTCCTCACCGTCTCGACCCTGGAGCCCCGCAAGAACCTGCGACGCCTGGTCGAGGCCTACGCGCAGGCGAGGCCAGCCCTGGCCGAGCCCTGGCCGCTCGTGGTGGTCGGTCCGAAGGGGTGGGGCGACGCCCTGCCCGCCGGCGAAGTGCCCCACGGCGTCGTCCTCGTCGGCGCCGTCACCGACGGGGCGCTGGCCGGGCTCTACCGGCGGGCGCGCTGCTTCGCGTACGTACCGGTGGCCGAGGGCTTCGGCCTGCCCCCGGTCGAGGCCATGCGTGAGTGCGTGCCGGTGGTCGCGAGCACGGCGGTGCCGTCGGTCGCCGACGCCGCGCTCACCGTCGACGCGGCCGACGTGGCCGCGATCTCGCGGGCGCTCGTCACGGCCGCGAGCGACGAGAGCGCGCGGTCGTCGCTCGTCACCGCGGGCCTGCTGCGATCGCGAGAGCTCACGTGGGAGGCGGCCGCCCGCCGGCACGTTGAGATCTGGGGGGCCGCGTCACGGTGACCGACGCCCCCCTTCGCGTCGGTCTCGACGTCAGCGCGATACCGCCCGACCCACGGGGAGCCGGGCGCTACGTCATCGAGCTGCTGTCGGCGCTCGTCGCGCGCCGCACGCTCGACCTCCGGCTCGAGTCCCGGCGGGGCGACCGCGACCGATGGGCGGAGGTGGCGCCGGGCACCGCGGTGGCCGGCGTCGTTCCCGATTCCCGGCCGCGGCGCCTGGTGTGGGAGCAGGTCGTCGCACCCCGCTTCGTCGACTCCTGGGGCATCGACGTCCTCCACTGCCCGCACTACACGATGCCCGAGGTGGCGCGCGTGCCGAAGGTGGTCACGATCCACGACCTCACGTTCTTCGACCGGCCGGAGCTGCACGAGCGGGTGAAGGTCTCGGTGTTCAAGCGCGCCATCCGCGTCGCCGCCCGCCGGGCGCAGGCGATCGTCTGCGTCAGCGACGCCACGGCGAGGCGCCTCGAGGAGCTCGTCGCCCCGGCGTGCCCGGTCCACGTGATCCCCCACGGGGTCGACACCGACGCGTTCACACCGGAGCCGGCCGGCACCGACGCAACCGTGCTCGCCGGTCTCGGCCTACGGGCGCCCTACGTCGCGTTCCTCGGCACGCTGGAGCCCCGGAAGGACCTGGCCACGCTGGTCCGCGCCTTCGGTGTCATCGCCGCCGGCCACCCCGACCTGACGCTCGTGGTCGCCGGCGGGAAGGGATGGGGCAACGCCGCCTACGACGACGCGCTCGCCGAGAGCCGCGTTCGCGACCGGATCGTGGAGACCGGGTACCTGCCCGATGGCGCGGTCCCGGTGGTCCTCCGTCACGCCGCGGCCGTGGCGTATCCGGCCGTGGAGGAGGGCTTCGGGCTTCCGGTCCTCGAAGCGCTCGCGTGCGGCGCCCCTGTCGTCACCACCTCCGGCTCGGTGATGGAGGAGTTCGCCGGGCCGGCGGTGCTCACCGCCGCGGCCGGCTCGCCCGACGCCCTCGCGGCCGCGCTCGAGGATGCGCTCACCGACACGACCGGCGCGGGTGAGCGCCGGGCCCGCGGGTTCGCGGTGGCGGCGGCGCACTCGTGGGCGGCGACGGCCGAGGCGCACGAACGGGTCTACCGCGACGTGGCGAACGCGCCGTCGCGGCGTCGGTAGGGTTGGCCGTCGTGCGCGCGCTCGTCACCGGAGGACACGGCTTCGTCGGACGGTGGCTGGCGGCGCATCTCGAGTCGTGCGGCGACGAGGTCGTCGCCACCGGCGAGGAGGTCGACGTCCGCGACGCCGACGCGGTGCGCGCCTCGTTGCGCGACATCGCGCCCGAGGCCGTGT
>DATAKR010000034.1:0-13812 GCA_036261495.1 Acidimicrobiales bacterium
TCGCCTCGATCCAAGCACGCACCTATGTGTCACCGGCGCGCACGACCTTCGGTTCCTATCTCCTCGACACATGGCTCCCCGCGCAGGAACAGCGCCTCCGCAACTCGACATTCGCCGATTACCGACGGCGCATCGAACAACACATCGTTCCGGCGCTGGGTCACGTTCACCTTCAAGAACTCGATGCGAGGCATCTCGACAAGCTGTACGCGGATCTGCTGAAGCGAGGAGCGCGAGACGGGCGCGCACTTGCGCCGAAGACCGTCCGGAACATCCACGTCGTAATCCGCAAGGCGTTGGCTGACGCGACGCGAAAGCGGCTCGTAACCCGCAACGTCGCGCTCGACGCCGACCCGCCGAAGATTCCCGGCCCTGGGGAGCGCGAGATGGCGACGTGGACACCTGAAGAGCTGCGGCTCTTCCTCGACGCGATTGCACACCATCGGTTGGCCGCCGCGTACGTGCTCGCCGCCTCGACAGGCATGCGGCGCGGCGAGGTCCTTGGCGTGCGATGGTCCGACATCGATCTCGACAACGGCACCGTGGCGATCAGGCAGACGATCGTGAGCGTCTCCTACGAGGTTCAGGTGAGCGAACCCAAGACCGCCCGCGGTCGCCGCATCATCTCGCTCGACCCTGCGACCGTCGCGGTGCTGCGCTGGCACGCCGAAGCCCAGGGGCGAGAACGCGAGACGTCAGGCGACTTCGAAGACCACGATCTCGTCTTCGCCCGTCCCGACGGACGACCGATCCACCCGGATCACTTCTCACAGCTGTTCGACCGAACAGTGGCGCGCCTCAAGTTGCGGCGCGTGCGACTTCACGATCTCCGGCACACCTACGCCACGCTCGCGCTGAGGGCCGGAGTCGACGCTAAGACGGTGAGTGCGCGTCTCGGGCACGCAACGGTCGCCTTCACGCTCGATGTGTACACGAAGGCGGTTCCGCAACTCGATCGTGAGGCCGCTGACAAGATCGCCGGCCTCATCTTCGGCGAGGGCTAAGGCGAGCGTCTACGGGGGTGCGATCAACGAGGCGACGAGGTGCGCCGCACGTCGATCAGCGCCCGGGCCCGGCTGCCAGTCCTCCGACACCGCCCACAGCCACCCAGCCGATTCTCCCGTCCGCACTCGCCAGCCGCGATCGCGACCGGCGCGCCTCGCGGCGCGCCGCCAACGGGCTGCATCGTCGACCTCGTCCGCACGCGTACGCATGATACCCGACAGCTGCAGCTCGTCTCCGAGTTGCGACGCGAGACGTCGGACGCGCACCGACTCGAGGTCAATGACGCTCGTCACCGATCGGTCCGACGCTCGAAGTGATGACAAAGTGATGACATCGGCCTCCTCCAAGACGCAACGAAGGGGCTTCCGGGAACCGGAAACCCCTTCTGACCTGCTGTTTCGTTGGTGGCGGGGGCGGGATTTGAACCCGCGACCTTCGGGTTATGAGCCCGACGAGCTACCAGACTGCTCCACCCCGCGGCGTGGAGATCACTCTAGCAGCCGCCCGCGACGGCGAGAAACGCCGGCGTGGCGCGTTCTGGAGTCCCAGCGCCACGCAATACGTGGCAGTGGCACTCCAAAAGCGTGGGCCGTTTCCGAGACGCCGGCGTGAAGAGCGCGCGGGCGGCCGCCGGCGGGCGGCGGACGGGCGGGCGGCTACGTCGAGGGCGTCGTGGTCGTCGTGGAGCTCGTCGTCGACGAGCCCGCCGGCGCCGTCGTCGTGGTCGTGTCGCCGGACGGGTTGGCTGATCCGCCGCCGGCGGCCTGCGCGGCACGCGCATGGTCGATGTAGCCCGCCGCCTCCTTGACCTTGGCCTGGTAGCCGGCCAGATCCTTGTTGGCGAGCGCCTGATCCGCCGCCTGCAGCGCGGCAGAAGCCTGGTCGAGCAGCGCCTGCACGCCCGGCGCCACGGTGCCGGTGCCGCCCGTCGCGCCGGTGCCGCCGGTCGAGCCCGTCCCACCCGTCGCCCCGGTCGTCGCCGACGACTGCTGCTCGAGCGTGGCCGGCGCGTCGCCGAAGAGCGTGATGAGCGACTCGCGAAGCGACGGCTTCATCACGGCACGCCCGTTGAACACGACGATCACCCGCTTCACCTCCGGCAGGTTCGTCTGCTCCGACGTGACGTAGAGCGGCCTCACATAGAGGATCGAGTTCTCGATCGGGATCAGCTGCACCTGGCCGAACAGCGCCTTCGAGCCCTTGTTGTCGAGCAGCGACAGCTCGCGAGAGATGTCGGGGTCGGATTGGATGGCGTTGTTGACCACGAGCGGACCGTCGATCTGCTCGCCGCGGGGCATCACGTACGCGTTCATCTGGCCGTACACCCCGCGGTCGGACTTCGCGACGAGGAACGCGGTGAGCAGCTTCTGCTGATCGTTGCCGGACGCGGCGACGAACGGCTGCAGCACCAGGAAGCTGAGGTCCTTCTCGTTCGGCAGCCGAAGAAGGAGGTAGGTCGGGTCCATGCGTCGGGTCTTGCTGCTGACGACGGGGATCTGCACTCCGCCCTGGCCCGGCACGGTCGCCGGCGTGGTGACCGCTTGCTGCAGGGTGTCGGACACGCGGCCGGTGCCGGGATCCTGCGCGAGGTCCCACGCGTCGGTGCCGCGGTAGAACGTGCCCGGGTCGGTCACGTGGTACGTGCCGAACATGTTCGCCTGCAGGCGGAACAGGTCCTCCGGGTAGCGCACGTGGTCGCGCAGCTCGGTGGGCGCGTCGGTGCCCGGAAGGAACATGCCCGGGAAGGCCTTGCTCCAGGTCTTCACGATCGGGTCCTCGGCGTCGAACACGAAGAACCGCACCTCGCCGCTGTAGGCGTCGATCGTCACCTTCACCGAGTTGCGGATGTAGTTGAAGCTCTTCCCGCCCAGCTCGGCACCGGCGCGCAACCCGTCCGATCGGACCGTCTGCGCGTAGGGGTAGCGGTCGCTCGTGGTGTAGGCGTCCTGCACCCAGAAGATGCGCCCGCCGGCGACGACCGGATAGGGATCCGAGTCATAGGACAAGAACGGCGCGATCGAGCGGACGCGGGTCTGGATGTCGCGGTTGAAGAGGATGCGCGACTGCGGCGTGATCTCCGAGGAGACCAGGATGTTGAAGTCGGAGAAGCGCAGGAAGAACGCCGCCCGCCGCATGAACGACGACAGGGTCACGCCGCCCTTGCCCTGGTAGCTGCTCGTCTTGTCCTCGCCTTGGAGCGACTGGTAGTCGATCTCGGGCGTCTTGGAGTTGGCGATCGCGAACCCGGGAAGGTCCTCCGAGAAGTAGACGCGGGGCTCCTCTATCTGAGGGCCGCCGTCGGCCACGACGGGTGGGATGTCGGACACGAGGTAGTCGGGCCGGCCCTGGGGGTCGACCGCGTTCGCCGGCGACAGGACCGCGCCGTAGCCGTGCGTGTACTGGAGGTGCCGGTTCACCCACGAGTTGCCCGGGATGTCGGACGGGTTGAGGCCACGGGTCGACAGCACGACCTGCCGCGTCTGCCCCTGCACCTGGTAGCGATCGATGTCGACGTCGGTGAACTGGTAGTAGCGGCGGATCTCCTGAAGGTTCTGATACGTGTCCTTCAGCGTGTCGGGGTCCCAGAGGCGGACGTTGCTGATCGTCCCCGCGTTGGCGATCAGCGCCTGGCCCGACAGCTGATCGGTGTAGTTGTAGTCGGATTCGTTGACACCACCGAGATTCAGGGCTGCCCTCGTGGCGTCGATGTTGTGCACGATGTAGGGCCGCTCCTTGGCCGCCTCGGCGGGGTTGACCTTCACGTTCTGGATGAAGGCGGGATAGATGACGCCGGCAACGAGCGCGACGACACCCCACGTCAGGACGCCGATCACGGGGAGCGCCCAGCCGCGCTGGCGGATGTTCACGAGGAACAGCACCGCAGCGGCAAGCATGATCAGCACGAGGAGGTTCTTGGCCGGCAACCTCGCATGCACGTCGGTGTAGCCCGCGCCCTGCACGTAGCCGTCACCGGAGAGCACGAGATTGAAACGGTCGATCCAATACGTCGCCGCCTTGGTGAGCGCGAGGAGCGCGAGCAGCACGGAGATGTGCACCTTCACCTGGGCCGACACGCGCTGCACCGGCGACTGCAGCCGGATGCCGCCGTTGAGGTAGTGCGCGACGACCGTGAGGACCAGCACGAGCACCAGCGACACGAAGAGCCAGTCGAGGACGTCGCCGAGGAACGGCAGCCGGAACGTGTAGAACGACACGTCCTTGTGAAACAGCGGGTCTTTCGTGCCGAATGCCACCGAGTTCCGGAAGAGCAGCCAATCCCGCCATTGGCTCGCCGCGCCGGTGCCGGCGATCAGGGCGAACAGCACGGCGACGACGACGCGGATCTTCCCGGCGTACGGGCCGACGACCTCCTGGTACCTCGCCACGATCTCGTCCTCGGGCCCGGCCGGCCGGAACACCGGCGCGATGTGGTCCGCGATCAGCAGGTTGAGCCACACCAGCAGGAACGCGCCGACCGTGAACAGCACGCTGAGGAGGACCTTGGCGCCGAGGGTCGTGCGCCACACCTGCCGGAAGCCGACCTCGCCGAACCAGAGGTAGTCGGTGTAGAAGCCGGCGATCCCCTTCAACGACGTGAAGAGCACGAACAGCACGGCGACGATCGCCACGAGGCCGATCCGGCGACGAGGATCTCGCCGCGGGCGCGACGGCGGAACGTCGACGGGAGGGCGGCGCATGCCGAGAGACTAGGGCGAAGCGGGCACTACCAGGCAGCGGCACCCCGCATGGGCGGGAGGATGGTGCTGCCCCGTCGGGAACGCCCGGCCCCGCGGCGTCGGGCCGGCGAGCGCGTTGTCGTCGCAGTCGGGGCACGGTCCGTCGTCGTCGACGATCCACAGGAGCGGCGTGCCTTCGGGCGTCGACACCAACGTCCCGCGGTTGTAGGCCGCGACCACCCAGTGCGCGGCGAGGCGCTCGACCCGCTGCGTCTTCCACTCGCGATAGGCCGCGCCGATCCGCTCGCTCGTGCCCGCCAGATCGAGCCCTTCGGCCGCGGCATCGGCCAACACGCGGTCGACGCGCCCCCGGACGGTGGACGCGAGCTCGCCGGCGAGATGCTCGGCGAGATCGTCGACGGGTACGCCGACCGTGCCGAACGGCGACGCCGACGACGCGGCGCGCGCCGCCTCCTCGAGGAACCGGGACGCCACGTGCCGGTAGGGCGACGCCTGCACCTCGGACCCACCGAGGAGCACGTCGATGCTCGCTCGACCACGAGACGTGCGGAGGCGATCGAGCGCGGCGTTCTGCTCGTCCTGGAGCGACCGCTTGAGCCGGCGGGTCAGCTGCGCGATCAGCGGGTCGATCGTCGCGTCGCGTCGCTGCAGGAGGTGTTCGTCGCCGTCACTGGCCGCCGGCGCACCGGCGTCCGACTCGACGAGGACCTCTGGCATCGAGGCCGGTTCCGCGCGGTCGCCCGCGCCGGATGCGACATCGGGACCGAGCTCGTCCTCGGCGCGCGCCAGGACCTCACGCGCCTCTGCGACCGCGGCCTCGCGGTCGGCGCGGATGCGAGCGAAGAGATCCTCGATGCGGGGCGGGGGCACGTCGGCTGCACCGGCCGGCTCATCGGCTCCAGGCGGCGACGGCTCGTGATCGGCGGCGGCGGGTGCCGGCGCCTCGTCGGGTGCCGCCGCATCGTCAGATGCCGCCCCATCGTCAGATGCCGCCCCATTGTCAGGTGCCGCCCCATTGTCAGGTGCCGCCGCGTCCCCGGGCTCGGGCGCCTGATCGGACGTTTCGCCGGTGATCGCGGCGGCCGTGGGCGCGTGGATCACCGGACCGCCGGCATCGCCCAGGGCGGTCGTGACCGGTGCCGACTCGCCGCCGCCCTCATCGAGATCGACCTGACCGGGCTCGACCGCATGGGCGACATCGCCGGCCTGGCCGATCGTGCCGGACACCGGTTCGCTCGCCGCCTTCTCCTCGCCCTCTCGGGTTGCCGCTGGCGCTTCGGACGCGGCTTGCGGCTCGGCTTCGGGCTCGGGCTCGGGCTCGGGACGAATGATCCGCACGCCCTCGCTCACCGACTCGCGCCCGACGGGTGGGCGGTCGTTCGCGCCGGCGGCGGTCTGGCGGCGGCGCAGGATCCGCAGTGCCGACGAGCGCCGCTCCTCGACACGCGGTGCCGGCGCCTCGACCGCGGGCGCGGCCGGCGGCACCGCGCCGCCGCCGGCATCGGCGATCCCGGACGGCGGCTCGGACGGCGCCTCGGCCGCCTTCGGCGCGGCGATGTGAGGACGCAACCCCACCGGGTTCACGACCGGGGCCGGCGCGGCCGGAGCCGCCGCATCGCCCACACCCGCCGCCGGAACGGCCGGCGTGGCAGTGCTCGCCCGGTCGGCTCCTCCCGGTGATCCCGGCGACCCCGACACCACCTCGCCGAGGACGAGTCCGCTCGTGCGAGGCGGCCGGGATTCGCCGCCGGCCGCCCCGGCCGGCCCCGCCGCCGCGCCGGTTGCGGGCTCCGTGCTCCCGTTGCCGTTGCCGCCCCCCGGTGTCGCCCCCGCGGGCGATGCCGGCGACCCGGCCGAGGAGCCCGCCGGCGGCGGTGGCATCTCCGCCTCGAAGCGAGCCGACACCTCGTCGATCTGGCGGCGCGCCACCTTGAACGTCTCGAGCACCCGGTCGCGCCCAGCTCGCAGCTGCTCGAGCTGCGCTTGCACCGCGCGGCGGCGCTTGGCCAGATCGCCGAGCATCCGCTCGCGCGCCGCCTGGGCCTCGATCACCATCTCCCGGCCGCGCTCCTTGGCCGCCTCGATGATGGCGTCGGCCTCCTCGCGCGCCTTCACCTTGATCGTCGCCGCCTCGCGCTCCGCCTCCGCGATCGCACGCACCGCCGACGCCTCGGCCTCCTCCGTGCGCCGGCGGATGTCGTCACGCGCCTCGGCGCGCAGCTGCTCGACGTCGCGCCGGGCCGCGTCGGTGACGCGTTGCGCCTCGCTCGTCGCCGCGTTGCCGAGCTGGGCCACCCGGTCCTTCGCGTCGCGCGAGATGGCGTCGGCCTCGGTTCTCGCCGACACGACGAGCTGCTCGGCTTCGACGCGCGCCGACGCCACCAGCTCCTCGGCCTCGACCCGCGCCGACGCCACCAGCTCCTCGGCCTCGACCCGCGCCGACGCGACGAGCTGCTCGGCTTCGACGCGCGCGTCCTCGGCCGGCTGGCCGGAACCGGACTGCGCATCGGCGCGCATCCGCTCGAGCTCCGCGTTCGCGTCGGCAGCCATCCGCTCCGTGTCGGCAGAGCGTTCGACGAGCTCCGCGACGGTCTGCCGCAAGTCCTCCTCCCGCTGCATCAACGACCGCAGGTCGTCGGCCACGCGCCCGAGGAAGGCGCGGACCGCGACCGGGTCGAAGCCGCGGAACGCCGTCGGGAACGACTGCTCCGAGACCTCCTGCGGGCGAAGCGGCGCTTCGGACGGCTGGTCGTCGGGCACTCGTGGAGGTTAGGTCCCGGCGGCACCTCGGGCCGCGGATCGCTGTTGGCTCACACCGCAGCGGCGGGGCTCGCGCCCTGGGCGTCGCCGGACTCGCGGTCGTCGCCGGCGGCGGGCAGCAGGAGCGCGAGCCGAGTGCCCTTGCCGGGTGCGGTGTCGCATCGGACGAGGCCCCCGTGGCGCTCGACGACCCGCTGCACGAGCGGCAGACCGAGGCCCAACCCCCCGTAGGCCCGGGTGTCGGACTCGTCGCCCTGGGCCCATTCCGCGAAGGCGTGGTCGACCGTCTCCTGGGTCATCCCGACGCCGGCATCGCGCACTGCGATCTCCGCGTACACCTGGCCGGCGAGCTCGACGCGACGCGCCGACACGGCCACCCTCCCGCCATCGGGCGAGAACTTGATCGAGTTGTCGAGGAGCTCGTCGACGGCACGCGCCAGCCAGTAGCGATCGCCGACCACCTCGGGTGTGTCTCGGGCAACGCGCGGCCGGGCCAGCTCGGTCGCCGAACCGTTGACGCTCGCGGCACGGCGGGTGACGACATCGGCGAGGAGCGGCCGCACGTCGAGGTGCTCGGGGCGGAGAACATCTCGTCCGGCCTGGATGGATGCGAAGAACTCGAGCATCTCCACGATGCGCTCGAGGCGCTTCGCCCCGGCCGCCATGGCCCGGTGCAGGTCGCGGGCCCGCTCCGGCGGCACGTCACGCGAGGCGAGCAGCTGCGCGTAGCCGAGGAGCGGGGTGAGCGGCGTGCGCAGCTCATGGCCGATGCGTGAGAGGAACTCGCGCTTCATTCGCTCGACCTCCCGCTCACCGCGAAGGTCGCGCAGCACGAGGACCGCGCCGACCGCCTCGCCGTCGGAGCCACCGAGCGGTCCGGAGGTGACCGCCACCGGGACGTCGCCACCGTCGGGGCCGGCAGCGACACCGAGCTCCGACCACCTCGTCTCGGCCGACCCCACGAGCCGCGCGCCGAGGTCGATCCCCTCCTCGGAGTGGAGCCGGACCACCGCCCCGACCGGTCGTCCCCTCGCATCGGCCGCGGCGACGCCGAGAAGTCGCTCGGCCGCCTCGTTGAAATCGGTGATCACGCCGTTCTCGTCGACGGCGATCAGCGCCTCGCCCATGCCGGCGACGACGGCTTCGAGGCGGTTCCTCAGGCGCGCTTCGTCGGCAGCCGCCTGCCGCAGGGCCTCGGTCTTGTCCTCGATCGAGACGGCCATCGAGTCGAACGCGGCGCCGAGCACACCGACCTCGTCGTCGCTGTGGATGCCGGCGCGAGCGTGAAGGTCGCCCTCGGCGATCGCCTGGGCCGAGCGGGTGAGCCGGCGGAGACCGGCGCCGATCCGGTCACCCACGATGGCGGCGAGCAGCAGTGCGAGGATGCTCCCGCCGAAGGCGATCACGAAGAACGTGCGGTAGAGGCTCTCGCGCACGTCGTCGACCGCCGTGGTCGGCCGGGAGGCGACGAGGGCGAACAGCGGGGTGGTGGAGGCGCGCACGGGCCGCGCCACGACGAACCGGCCGCCCGCGGTGGCCGAGACGCCCGGCGTCCCGGCGAGCACACGGGACGCCAGGCGCGACACCGTGCTCCGCGAGGCGCCCGAGCCCGCCGACGAAAGGGTCCCCGACCGGCCGACGAGGGCGAGCGACAGCGACCGGTCGTCGGACGCGCGGGACGCGAGGTAGCCGCGATCGAGCACGACCGCGGCGACGACCGCGCCGGCGGGACGGGACGAGCCGTCCGAACGCTTCACGGCGAGTCGCGACACACCGAGCACGAGCGGCCGGCCGGTGGCCACCTCGACCGTCGCGCGCCCGTTGGTGCCCGCGAGGGTGTCGACGACGGCGCGTGACGATGCCACGGCCGGCAGGACGTCGGCGCCGAGCCGGGCGCTGGCCACGACGGCGCCGCTTTGGCTCACGTACGCCAGGCCGACGTCGGTGAACACCTCGTTGGAGAAGCCGGCGAGCAGCGAGGTGATGGCCGTGCGCTGAGCGTCGGTGACCGCGCCCGTCTCGTCGAGCGCCGGCAGCACGAGCGGTGACGCCGGGT
Organism: Acidimicrobiales bacterium; assembly: GCA_036261495.1. Taxonomy (GTDB): domain Bacteria; phylum Actinomycetota; class Acidimicrobiia; order Acidimicrobiales; family CADCTF01; genus DATAKR01. The sequence goes on from DATAKR010000034.1 coordinate 9,520, forward strand.
CCGACGACTCGCGCAAGCCGGTGAACGTGCGAGCGACGAGCCCGCTGTCCTGGATCAGGTCGCGTGGTAGGGGGTCCTCGATCGCATTGGCCTCCCGCACGGCTCGGCCGTCGAGGTCGGAGATCGCCTGGTCGGCCACGCTGTTGGCCAGCACCGCGGACAGGCCCACTGACAGCACGAGCACCACCATCAGCAGGGTGGCGGCCGCGCTCGCGGCGAACCGCGCGGCCACCGAGCGCCGGCTGGCCTGCACGAGCGCGGCGCCGAACAGCCCGGCCTCGACGATGCGCGTGACCGCGGCCGCGGTGCCGGCGCCCGCGATCGAGAGTCCGAACGTCACCACGCCGACCGCGACGCCGGCCCACAGGACACGACGCGACCCGTCGCCTGCGGCCCACGACAGCGACCCGACCGACAGGAGCGAGAGCCCGGCGGCGCGCAACGCCAGCGCGATGGGTGCCGATGCCCCGGCAAGGAGGGAGCCGTGCAGGAACGCCGCCATGCCGAGGGCGACGAAGCCGGCACCGAGCAGCACCCGCGAGGACCGCGTCGTGGTCAGCAGCGCGGACCGCAGCACGACCAGCGCGAGGCCCGCGACGCAGACCAGGAACAGCGCGAACTCCGCCGCGAACTGGAACTGCGCCTGGTCCGCCACCGTCACGTCCCCCCGGTCGGGATCGTTCGCACCCGAACGGACGATCCTACTTGGGCGCCGTCGCGGTGGCGCTCAAGCCGCTGAGGTCACCGCCGATCGACGCGAGGGCGTCGAGCGCCTGCTGGAGCGTGGCCACCTTGATGATGCGGAGGTTCGAGCCGGCGTGGGCCTTGGCGGTGGCGTACTCGCCCGGCGGCACGAGGAAGTACTTCGCGCCGGCGGCCTTCACCGCCGCGGTCTTCTGGGCGACGCCGCCGACGTCGCCGACGGTGCCGTCGATCTCGATGGTGCCGGTCGCGGCCACCTTCTTCCCACCGGTGAGCTCCCCCGGCGTGAGCTCGTCGAGCACCCCGAGGGTGAACGCCAGGCCGGCCGACGGGCCGCCGATGTTCTGGCTCGCGATCTTCACGTCGAACGGCATGTCGAAGCTGTGCTTGTAGGTGCGCAGCAGCACGCCGAGCACGGGCTTGCCGCCCTGCTGCGGATCGGTCGCGACCGGCACCTGGACCGTGCGCGACGCGGTGCCGTCGGCGTGGCTCACGACGACGTCGAGCACGTCACCTGGCTTGTGCTTCGTGATGATCGCCGACGCGTCCTGCGAGAGGGTGACCGCCGACCCGTCGATCGAGTGGATGATGTCGCCGGGCGCCAGCCGTCCGTCGGCGGGGAACGACGGCAACACCTTCTCGACGAGCCCGCCTTCGCCGTGCTCCGGCACCTGGTAACCGAGGCGCCGCAACGCCACCACCACGGCGGTCTGCTTCGACTCGTCCATGACCTCGAGGTTGTATTGCTGGTACTGCTTGTCGCTCGTGTCGGGCGGAAGGATCTCCTTCTCCGGGAGCACGTCGATGTCGCTGCGGAGCCAGCCGACCAGCGCCGCGAGTGGTGTGACCTGGTACAGGCTCACCGTGGTGAGCAGGACCTCGCCCTTGGGCGGGTACGAATGGTCCTTCGGCGGCGTGATCAGCGCATCGACGCTGCGAGCCGAGCCGGGCGCCATGGCGTAGTAGGGCAAGGTGATCCGCATGGAGCCGATCAGCACGGCGACGACGAGCACGAGGGGCACGACGATGGCGAGCCACGTGCGACGCGGCGGCGTCGGCACCGGATCCCAGCCGAGGGGTCCCCGAACTGTCGTCGGCTCGGTCGTCGTGTTCACGGCTCGGACCCTTTCTCCGTTCGTTGCAGCTGACGGCCGCGTCCCGGCGTCCCAGCCCGCAGCCGTCCAGCGTGCCACGGCCCGACCGCGTCGCGCGATCGGGCCGGAGCGGGGCGGATGACGGGGCGGTCGAGCACGAGGCTCCGCGAGCCGGGTGAGCCTCTACCGCGACGCCTCGGGTCGTGCGCCGGCCTTCTCGTCGTGATCGTCGCGACCGGCGCTGTTGTCGCCCTCACGGTCGCGGTGGTCGGCGCGCTCCTGGTCGCGGCCGTCCACCGTGCCGTGGGCTAGGGATCAGCTCTTGCCGAACAGGCCGAACCGCCCGCCGTTGTTGGCCGACACGGGCTCCCCCTTCACCGGAGCCGGCGTGACCGGCGACGAAGCCGGCGCGACGCCGGCGACCGGTGCAGGGGTGGGACCGGCGACGGCCGCGGGCTCGGCGACCGCGCCGGATGCGGGCGGAGCCGGCGACGCCGAGGGGGCCGCCTCTGCCGGCGCCGCGGCCTTTGCCGCTGGCTTCTCGTCGTCCGCGGGCGTGGCGATCTCCACGCGGTAGTAGGTCTTCACCTCGATCGGGACCTCGACCATGCGGAAGATCCGGGCGTCGTTGCCCTGACCCGCGTTGCGAAGCTGCTCGACGTGGCGGACCGCGTCCTCCAGGCCCTCGACCTGGTGGTGCAGCCGCTGGCCGTCGGGGCCCGAGTAGGTGACCAAGTGCGACATGGGGCTCGCTCCTTTCCGACTCTCAGCATCGGATCCGGCGAGCGACGGCTTGAGGCGATTCGGTCCGGTCAGCCGGCGGGTTGGGTGGTCGTGACCGTCTCGGGGGCGAGCGAGAGGTGGACGACGTAGCGGTACGACGCCGAGTGGGGCGGGTGGCAGGCGAACAGCGTCGCGGTGGGGCCGACCGTCTGGTCGACGATCCGCACCTCCTTCGGCGTCACGACCTCGTGGCCGGTCACGACGTAGTGGGTGCGTACGCCGCCGATGTCGAAGAACACGTCGTCGCCGGGCACGAGCTGGTCGATGTTGCGGAACGGATGCGTGTGGGTGACCCGATGCCCCGCGAACACGGCGTTGCCAGGCTGGCCGGGCATCGCCGTGCCCGGCCAGTGGCTCGGGCCCTGATCGATGTTGCGGAGGCTGATCCCCTCGAACACGGGGTGCACGAGGCCGATCTTCGGGATCTCGATCGTCCCGATCTGGCGTATTGGCTCGTCCGCGTAGGGATCGCGAGGCGCCTCGACCGGCTTCGTCGCGACGGGCGCGGGGGCGGGCTCGGGCGCCGCGGTCGTCGACGTGTCCGCAACCGTGGTCGTCGTGGTCGGTGCCGGGCGCAGCAGTGGCGAGTCCGCGGCGGCCTGCGCCGGCGCGGTCGTCCGCAGCACCAGCACCAGACAGCCCGACGCGAAGAGGAGACCCGACACGAGGGCGAGCAGGAAGCGGCGATTGTCGGTCATCCACGGTCTCCGTCGGCGCGGACGCGCACCCAGTTGAACCCTCAGTGTCGCACCCCCGCTGCCGCGGCGCGCCCGCGGCCCGCGATCCTCCGGCGTTCTGCAGGCACTGGCGCGGCTCCAGCCCGCGCCAGTGCCTGCAGAACGCGAAGATGCACGATGGTCGGGATGGAAGCGGAGGACGAGCGGCGCCGCGCCGCGGTCACGGCGGGCTACACCGGCGACGTCGGCACGTTGCGCGCGCTCCTGCGTGATCCGGCACCGAAGGTCCGCGCCAGCGCCCTCGGCGGCCTCGTGCGGGCAGCCGCCGTCACCGCCGACGACGTGCGCGGCGCGCTCGACGACCCGTCACCGCTCGTCCGCCGGCGCGCGTGCGAGGAGGCGGCCCGGATCGCCGGCGTCGACCTCGTGCCCGTGCTCGCCGATCCCGATCCGCTCGTGGTGGAGGCCGCCTGCTGGGCGCTCGGCGAGCGGGAGGCGGCCGACTCCGCGACGGTGGCCGCCATCGCCGCGGTCGCGACCGGTCACGACGACGCGCTGGCGCGCGAGGCGGCCGTTGCCGCGCTCGGCGCGATCGGCGACGAGCGCGGGTTGCCGGCGATCCTCGCCGCCACGGCCGACAAGCCGGCCGTGCGCCGGCGGGCGATCCTCGCCCTGGCCCCGTTCGAGGGCCCCGACGTCGAGGCCGCCCTGGAGCGGGCGCTCGAAGACCGCGACTGGCAGGTGCGCCAAGCGGCCGAGGACCTCACCGGGCGGTAGTCGCGCACGGCACCGCTCGGTGGCGCTAGCGGTCGGTCTCCATGAACATCACCTTGAGCGACTCGAAGGCCTCGATGCACTTGCCGGCGCCGAGCACCACGCACTCGAGCGGCTCGTCGACGAGGTGCACCGGCAGCTCGGTCTCGGCGGCCAGCCGGCGGTCGAGGCCCCGCAGCATCCCGCCGCCACCCACGAGATGGATCCCCTGGGTGATCAGGTCCTGGGCGAGCTCGGGCGGCGCCATGCCCAGGCACGCGACG
>DATAKR010000189.1:0-6590 GCA_036261495.1 Acidimicrobiales bacterium
TCCGCGACGAGCACGACCACATGGCGGTCGGCTGCGCCCTCGTCGGCGCGGACCCGCTGCAGGCCACGGCGACCGCGACGGCCGACGCGGCGACGCGGGTCGCCTCCGCGCGCGACGAGCGCTGATCCTCGGCCGGCCGTCGCCGGTTCGCGCTAGCGGCCCTCGAACTCGGGCGAACGCTTCTCGAGGAACGAGGCAACGCCCTCCTGGAAGTCCTTCGTGCGGAACAGCGGCATGAGCTGGAGGAACACGTGGTGGACGTGGTCCTCGAACGTCTCGTTGAGTCCGGCCCTCATGAGGCGCTTGCTCGCCCGGACCGCGAGCGGCGCGTTGGCCGCGATCTCCTGGGCGAGGGCGCGCGTCTCCTCGCCGAGCGCGGCGTCGGGCACGACCTTGTTGACGAGGCCCACCTCGAGGCACTCCTTCGCCGACAGCGTCCGCCCCGTGAAGATGATCTCCGCGGCCTTCGACCAGCCGACCATCCGCGGCAGCAGCCAGGTGCCACCGCTCTCGGGGAGGATCCCACGCTTGGTGAACGCGGCCGCGAGCTTCGAACCCTCGGCCGCGATCCGCAGGTCGCACCCGAGCGCGAGGTCCATGCCGTAGCCGGCCGCACCGCCGTTCAGCGAGCAGATGGTCGGGGTGTCGATCTGGTTGAGCACGACGGGCGGTGTGCTGCGGGTGTCGAACTGCGCCTGGGACGAGGCGCCCCCGCTGTTGCTCCCGATGCCGGTGCCGGCCGACGCCTCCTGCAGGTCGAGGCCGGCGCAGAACGCGCGGCCGGCGCCGGTGATCACGATCACCCGCACGTCGCGGTCGTGATCGGCCTCGAGCAGGCGCTCCGACAGCTGCATCAGCATCGGGCCGGAGATCGTGTTCATGCGGTCGGGCCGGTTGAAGGTGATGGTCGCGACGTGGCCGTCGCGCTCGTAGAGAAGTTCGTCGCTCACGCCGCGGACAGTAGCGTCGCGGCGCGACACGCGACACGACTCCGAGGGGAAGCGCTCGTGAAGACCTTCTGCCGAGCGACGCTCAACTACGTGCCTGCCGAGGGCGGACCGGGCGCGCCCCATCCGGCGATCGACGTCGAGATCCTCGACGGTCGCCGGGCCGGCCTGCCGGGGTGGGAGGAGTGCGGGTTCGAGCTGGTGCGCCATCCGTCGGCGGTCGAGGAGTGGACCGACGACGAAGAGATCGAACGGGTGCACCATCCCGAGGTCGAGGAGCTGGCGCGTGCGATGACGGGTGCCACGGTGGCCCTCGTGCCCAGCCACATCAAGCGGAGTCCCGAGCGCGCCCGCGAGCACGGTGACCTGTCGCCGATCACCTTCGTCCACTCCGACTTCGCCGCCGGCTACGACACCAACATCCGCGACATGTACCGCAACCCGAGCGACGGCGCCGCCCGCGCCCTCGAGCGCAACGGCATCACCCCCGGCGACGTCGACCGGGCGTCGCGGATCGTGATCCTCCAGCTCTGGCGCAACCTCGGAGCCACCAAGATGGACTTCCCGCTCGCCTTCTGCGACGCCCGAACGGTCGGTGTCGACGAAGGCCGGGCCTTCCTCGTCACGAACTACGCCGACACCGGCGCCACGTTCGAGGCCATCGGCGTCGTCGCACCCGGCGACGGGAAGGCGCACCGGTGGTACGCGTTCCCCGAGCTGACCGTCGACGAGGCCGTCGCCTTCCGCACCTACGACACCGATCTGGTCGCTCGCGGCGCGACCTACTTCACGCCCCACTCCGCGTTCCGCGACCCTGACGTCCCGGTCGGCCGCCCGGCCCGATCGAGCATCGAGCTGCGCGCCACCTGCCTGTTCCTCTGACGGGGCGGCGTCCGGACCGCTCAGTCGCCGAACGCCCACCTCACCATCAGCGCCAGCTCGTCCCTCCAGAAGGGATCGCCGTGCGCTCCGTCCCTCTCGGTGAGGACGACGTCGGTGCCGGCGTCGTGCAGCGCGTCCGCCCACCGGCGCGCGTTCTCGAGGAAGAAGGGCTCACCGGTGCCCGCCACCAGATAGGTGCGCGGCATCGACGGGGGCATCACATCGGGGGGCCGGTAGCCGCCGCCGGGCGAGGCGCAGAACACCGCGCCGAAGACCTCGGGATGGCGGGCGCCGAGGGCGAGGGCCAGCTCTCCGCTGGCGGACACACCGAACACGGCGGTGCGCGCCGCGGGTGGGGCGACGCCGAAGCGCGACTGCGTCCACCGGCGGACGTCGTCGACGAGGAACTGCTCGTGGGCGGCGAAGCGGTCGGGCGCGAACCCCGGTGAGTACTCGCGGAGGCGTGCCATCTCGTCGTCGAGCCGGTGGGCGCCGACGATCATCGTGGGCGGGACGCCGACGGCCTCGAGCGTGGCGCCCCACGGCGCGATGAGCTGCCCGTCACCGGCGAACACGACGACGTCGGGCGCCACCGGTGGGACGTAGGCCGTGACCTGCCGCCCGCCGTCGTAGGCCAACGTCTCGGTGACCAGCTCTCCCCCGGTGGTCGGCACCGTCGCTCGCCTCCTCCCGTCGCCGCGGCGCCTGGGAGCGCCTAGGCGGCGACCACGTCGAGGATCCGGGCCACGAAGTCGGCGCAGCCCTCGGGGATGTTGTCGCGCCGGATCGCCATGCCCCCGATCACGTCGGCGCCTCGATCCTCGAGGATCGCCGCCAGCTTCTCGAGGGCCCTGCCCTGGTCGATGGCATAGGTGACGTAGACGGCGCAGCGCTTGCCCGCCACGAACGGCATGCTGCGCAGCCGGCCGGCCCGTCCCGGGCGCTGGCCGAACAGCACGAGCCCGTCGGTCCACGTGCCGACGATCACCAGGTCGGCATCGCCGAGGGCCTGGTAGTCGATGTCGGTGATCGGCATCACCTTCGTCGCGACGCCCGACGCTTCGAGCAGCGTGCCGATCTGGCCCGCGGCCCGGCGGGTGTTGCCCGTCAGGCTCTCGTAGATCACCACTGCCTTCATCGGGTCGATCCTGGCACATCACCGCCGGGCAGTAGGGAACGGTAGAGATCCGCAGTGCGCGCCGCGATCGCCCGCCAGCTGAACTGCTCCACCACCCGCCGGCGGCCGGCGGCACCGAGGCGCGCGGCCAGGGAAGGGTCAGCGAGCAGCACGTTCACCTTGTCGGCCAGGTCGCGTGCAAGTCGCATGGGATCCCGCGGGGAGCCGAACGCGTCGTCGGCCGCCTCGAACGGCACGAGGAACCCGGTCTCGCCGTCGACCACGACCTCCACGATGCCGCCGACGGCGGTGGCGACGACGGCGGTCTCGCACGCCATGGCCTCGAGGTTGATGAGCCCGAACGGCTCGTAGATCGACGGGCACACGAACACCGTCGCGTGCGACAGCAGCTCGACGACGTCGGCCCGCGGCAGCATCTCCTCGATCCACACCAGGCGGACACCGTCGGCGCGAGCGCGATCGGCCGCGGCCCGCATCTCCTCCGCGATCTCCGGCGTGTCCGGGGCGCCGGCACAGAGCACCAGCTGGGCGGACCGGTCGATGTGGCGCGCCGCGTCGAGGAGGTGGATCACCCCCTTCTGGCGGGTGATGCGGCCGACGAACATGGCGTAGGGACCGTCGGGATCGACGCCGAACCTCGACAGGACGTCGGTGCCGTCGACGCGGCGGTACTCGTCGGGGTCGATGCCGTTGTGGATCACGTGCACGCGTTCGGGGGCCACGGCCGGATACACCCGGAGGATGTCGGCGCGCATCCCCTTCGAGACGGCGATGATCGCGTCGGCCGCCTCGAGCGACACCTGCTCGCACCACGACGAGACGCGGTAACCGCCGCCGAGCTGTTCGGCCTTCCAGGGCCGCAGGGGCTCCAGGCTGTGCGACGTGGCCACGTGGGGGATGCCGTGGATCAGGTGACCGAGGTGGCCGGCCAGGTTGGCGTACCAGGTGTGGGTGTGCACCACGTCGGCGCCGGCGAGGTGGGCGGCGATGGCGAGGTCGACCGACATCGTCTCGAGCGCGCCGCTCTCCGGCGTGCCCGACGCGAGCTCGCCCCACGGCTGGTAGGTGCGCGCCACGAGCGGCGACGGCCGCGGCTCACCGAAGGCGTGGACCGCCACGTCGACGCCGTCGAGTGCGGCCAGCTCCCTCGCGAGGTACTCGACGTGCACGCCGGCACCGCCGTAGACCTCGGGCGGGAACTCGCGGGTCGCGAGCGCGACCCTCACGCGCCGGCGCCCCAGCCCTCGGGCACGTGCTCGCCCTTGCCCAGCACGACCACTCCCCCGTCCGACATGGTGAAGTAGCTGCGGTCGGCGTCGAGGTCGCACCCGAGCCGGGCGCCCGGTGGGACCACGACGTTCTTGTCGAGGACGGCGTTGCGGACGACGGCGCCGGCGCCGACGCGCACGTTGTCCATGACGACCGACCGCTCGATGACCGCCCCGTCCTCGACGATGACCGACGGCGAGAGCACCGAGTCGCGCACGGTGGCGCCGGTGACGATGGCGCCGGCGCACACGATCGAGCCCGACACCTCGCCGGCCTGCCCGTGCCATCCGGGCACGAACTTGGCCGGCGCCAGGCTGCGCTGGCTGGTGAGGATCGGCCACTCGTAGTTGTAGAGGTTGAAGACCGGCTCGGGCGACACCAGGTCCATGGAAGCGTCGAAGTAGGCGTCGAGCGTTCCGACGTCGCGCCAGTAGCCGTGGTCGCGGCCGAGCGAGCCCGGCACCTCGTTCTCGGTGAAGTCGTAGACCTGGGCATCGCCGGCGTCGACGAAGCGGGGCACGATGCTGCCGCCGACGTCGTGCTTCGACCCTTCATCGTGGGCGTCGGCGGTGACGGCGTCGATGAGCGCGAGCGTCGTGAACACGTAGTTGCCCATCGACGCGAAGGCCTGGTGGGGCGCGTCGGCGAGGGCCTTCGGCTCGTCGGGCTTCTCGACGAAGCTGAGGATGCGGTCGCCCGGGCCCCGCTCGATGATCCCGAACTGGTCGGCCTGCTCGATCGGCACCCGGTTGCCCGCCACCGTGAGGCCCGCGCCCGACTCGATGTGGCGCTCCACCATCTGGCGCGGGTCCATCCGATAGATGTGGTCGGCCCCGAACACGCAGCTGTAGTCGGGGCGCTCGTCGCCGATGAGGTTGAGGTTCTGGAAGATGGCGTCGGCCGAGCCCTGGAACCACCGCGGGCCTCGGCGCATCTGCGCCGGCACCGGGGTCACGTAGTCGCCGAGCTGGGTCGAGAGCCGCCAGGTGCGGGTGATGTGGAGGTCGCGGCTGTGGCTCTTGTACTGGGTGAGGACGACGATCCGCAGGTAGCCGGCGTTGGCGAAGTTCGACAGCACGAAGTCGATGAGCCGGTAGTGGCCGCCGAACGGGACCGCGGGCTTGGCCCGGTCGGCAGTGAGCGGCGCGAGCCGCTTGCCCTCGCCACCGGCGAGGACGATCGTGAGGATGCGAGGCGACCGAGCCACGGCCAAGTGTCTACCCGCGCCTGCGCCGGGGTCGCGATTCGGCCGCGCCGCCCGGTCGCCCGCGGCGTGTTTCGCGGTCTACGTCCGGATCTCCGACAAAACCTGCAATGTCACGCTCCGCGCGTGGAAGGACACTCGCCATGGGCGACCTCTCCTCGCGCGCCTCGACGCCAGGCGAACGTCGCGTGCGCGTCGCCCTCGTCGACGACACCGACGCCATCCGCCGGCTCGTGCGCATGCACCTCGAGCTCGACGGACGGTTCGAGATCGTCGGGGAAGCGACCGATGGTGTGGCCGCGATCGACCTCGCGGCGCGGTCGACACCCGACCTCCTGATCCTCGACCGCCAGATGCCCCGCTTGACCGGCCTCGAGGTGATCCCTCGCATCCGCGAGGTCTCGCCCCGCACGGTGGTGGTGCTCTACACCTCCGACATCGACACCTGGACCTACCAGGCGGCCATCGCCGCCGGCGCGCTCGACGTCGTGCTGAAGAACGGTGACGGCGACGACCTCGTCGACGCGCTCGCCGACCTGCTGCTGCGCCACATCGACGCGGAGGCCGACCGGCCCACGGTGAAGGTCGGCCCGCTTCCGTCGTCGGCGGCCCTCGCCTGGATCGACAACGCCTGCACGATCCTCGCGGCGATCCGCGACCACCCCGACGTCCTCGACACGCCCGTCGACGACGGTGTGCTCGACGGCCTCGACCGGTTCCTCCGCGTCTGGCGCGACATCGCGAGCGCCAGCGACGTCTTCGTCTGGGTCGCCCGGGCGCGGCCCGGCGAGGTCGGCGCGCTGATCCGCGCCTTCGCGGCGATCAACCGCGTGCCGGCCGACCGCCTCGGCGAGCTCGGGTGCAAGCGACCGGAGGGCGAGGCGGCGACGTTCCTCGACGCGCTCACCTCGGCGATCCTCGCCGCCGTGCAGCAGCACAACGCCGGCAGCGAGCTGGCCGTCACCCTCCGCCGGCAGTGGGGCGACGGCGGCGGCGAAGGCTGACCCCGCCGCCTCCCCGCTCAGCGCGCTCGGGTCTGGCTGCCCCGCCGGCTCCCGCGGCCATTGCCGCCGTTGCCGCCGTTGCCGTCGTTGCCGCCGGTCCCGCCGCCGCGGCGAGCGCCACCACCTGCGTTGTTGCGCCACCCGGC
>DATAKR010000191.1:0-12596 GCA_036261495.1 Acidimicrobiales bacterium
GATCGCCGATCGCGAGCGGGTCGAGCGCGCCCTCGAGTCGTGCGACCGGCTCGGGATCTCGGTCATCGGTGTCCGCCTCGGCGACGCGACCTTCGACAGGCGCGGGGCGAACGGAGGCCGGCGGCGCGTCGACCGGTGGGAAGCCGTGCTCCCCCTCGGCGAGGCACTTCCCGAGGTCGAGATCGATCCCGACGACGACGCGACGATCCTCTACACGTCCGGCACGACGGGCAACCCCAAGGGCGCGGTGTCGACCCATCGGGCCGTGATCAGCGCGCTCCTGGCCTTCGGGTGCCGCGCCGCGATCGACCGGACGCGCCGGCCCGACGCCGGCCGCCCCGACGGCGCGCCCGTGTTCATCCTCATCGTGCCGCTCTTCCACGTGACCGGCTCGGTGCCGGTGATGCTCTCGTGCTTCGCCTCGGGCATCAAGCTCGTGATCATGTACAAGTGGGACCCCGAGCGGGCGCTCGAGCTCATCGAGCGGGAGCGCGTCACCAACTTCGTCGGGGTGCCGACCCAGAGCTGGGACCTGCTCGAGTCGCCCCGCTTCAAGGAGTTCGACACCTCGTCGCTCGTCAGCGTCGGCGGTGGTGGCGCGCCGGCGCCGCCCGAGCTGGTGAAGCGCGTCGACACGTCGTTCAAGAAGGCCCGGCCCAGCCTCGGCTACGGGATGACCGAGACCAACGCCTACGGCCCGGGCAACAACGGCGACGACTACGTCGCCCATCCGACCTCCACCGGCCGGGTGGTACCGGTCATGGAGATCGACATCCGCGACACCGACGGTGACTCGCTGCCCGTCGGCGAGCGCGGCGAGATCTGGTTCAAGGGCCCCAACCTCATCCGCGGCTACTGGAACAAGCCGGAGGCCACCGCCGAGACACTCGTCGACGGCTGGCTTCGCACGGGCGACATCGGGCGCATCGACGAGGAGGGGTTCGTCTACGTCGAGGACCGGGCCAAGGACATGGTGCTCCGCGGCGGCGAGAACGTGTACTCCGCCGAGGTCGAGGCCGCCATCTACGAGCATCCGGCGGTCTACGAGGCCGCCGTGTTCGGCGTGCCCCACGAGCGGCTCGGCGAGGAGGTCGCGGCGGCCGTCTACCCGAGGCCGGGGCAGACGATCACCGCCGACGAGCTGCGGGAGTTCCTGAAGCCCCGGCTCGCGCCGTTCAAGATCCCCTCGAAGGTCGAGATCCTCGACCACCAGCTCCCTCGGAACGCGTCCGGGAAGATCCTCAAGCGCGAGCTGCGCGATCAGGTCGCCGGATCGGCCTGATCACGAACACCAGACCGGCCGCCAGCGCCGGCACCGCCATGAGCACCGCGGCCGGGCGGAGGCCGGCGCCGGTCGCCACCGCGCCGTCGACGAGGCTGCCGAACGGGCGCACGCCGAGGAAGGCCACGCTCCACAGCGCCATGAGCCGCCCGCGCTGACTGTCGTCGACCCCGAGCTGGAGCGCTGTCGTCGCCGTCGTGTTCGAGGCGAGGAACCCGAACCCGCCCACGACGAGCGCGATCAGCGCGAACGGCATCGAAGGAGCGACGGCGAACCCGAGCATCCCGACCCCGAGCACCGCGAGCGTGCGCGACAGGCGGCGGATCACGTCGTCGGGGATGCGCGCCGCGAGGAACACGGCAAGGACCGAGCCGGCGCCGAACGCGCCGACGAGGATCCCGACGAGCGTGTCCTTGCGGTGGAAGATCTGGGTGACGAAGCCGGGCGTCAGCGTGTTCACCGGATCGGCGGTCAGCGACAGCGCCAGCACGGCCATCAACAGGGCGAGCAGGTAGGCGTCGTCACGCACGAGGCGCAGGCTCTCGCGCAGCTTCGGTCGCTCCGCCGGCCGGGCGGCCTGTGGGCGCGGGTGCACGACGAACAGCGCGATCACCAGCACGAGGTACGAGAGCGAGTTGAGGCCGAACGCCCAGGCGATGCTGAGCCGATCGATCACGAAGGCGCCGAGCACCGGGCCGATGGCGCGTGCGAGGTTGAACGTGACGGAGTTGAGCGCGATCGCGCCGGCCAGCTCGTGGACGGGGACGAGCAGCGGGACGAGTGCCTGCATCGCGGGCACCGAGAAGGCGGTGGCGATGCCGAGCAGCAACGCCAGCCCGACCACGACCGGCGCCGTCGTGTGACCGGTCGCCGTGAGGAGCGCGAGGACGCCCGTGACCGCCGTCGAGAACACCTGCATGACGACCATCAGCCGGCGCCGGTCGAACCGGTCGGCGGCGGCCCCCGACCAGGGGACGAGCACGAAGGTCCCGACGAACTGCGCGAAGTTCACGACACCCACCGCGAACGTCGAGTGGGTGAGGCGGAAGATCAGGATCGCCTGCGCGAGGTTCTGGAACCACGTGCCGCAGTTCGACACGAGGTTGCCGGTGAAGTAGGGCCAGAAGTTGCGGTCGAACAGCACTCGCAGGCCGCTGGCGGCCGGCTGGGGCGCCGCGCCGTCATGCTCGCCCTCGCTCACCCGGCCCTCGACCACGACGACGTGCATAGCATCCGGCCATGCCCGAGCGCGCGCTGCACACCTTGGTGGAAGGGGGCTCCTTCTTCGAGGGCCCCCGCTGGCATGACGGCAGGTGGTGGGCCTCCGACTTCTACCGGCAGCTGATCGTGGTGGCGACGCCCGACGGCAAGGAGGAGCACGTCGAGACGGCGTTCCAACCGTCAGGTCTCGGCTGGCTGCCCGACGGCCGGCTCCTCGTGGTGTCGATGAAGGACCACCGCATCATGAGGCGCGACGACGGCGCGTTCTCGATCCACGCTGACGTCACCGAGCACTGCGGCGGCCACCTCAACGACATGGTCGTCGACGAGCGCGGTCGCGCCTACGTCGGCAACTTCGGGTTCGACCTCATGGCGGGCGGCGCGCCGACGTCGGCGACGCTCGTGCGCGTCGACCCGGACGGCACCGCGACCGTCGTCGCCGACGAGCTGCTCTTCCCGAACGGGGCCGTGATCACCCCCGACGGCCGCACCCTCGTCGTGGGTGAGACGTTCGGCGGCCGTTACACCGCCTTCACGATCGCCGACGACGGATCGCTCTCCGACCGGCGCGTGTGGGGCCAGATCTCGCGCGCGTCCACCGATGACCCGGGCGCCGGCGGCGTGGGCGTCGCCCCCGACGGGTGCACCCTCGATGCCGAGGGCCACATCTGGGCTGCCGACGCCCTCGGCAATCGCTGCGTCCGCATCGCCGCCGGCGGCGACATCGTCGACGAGATCGCCATGCCCGACGGCCTCGGCGTGTTCGCGTGCATGCTCGGCGGCGACGACGGCCGCACCCTCCTCATGTGCGCCGCCCCCGACTTCCTCGAGCACAACCGGATGAACGCCCGCGAGGCCGTCCTCCTCACCACGACCGTCGACGTGCCCCACGCCGGCCTTCCGTGACGCTCAGCCCACCTGGCTGGCGCGGTCGGCCCAGAACGGCGCGCGCAGCTCGCGCTTGAGGATCTTGCCGGACGCGGTCCGAGGGATCTCGTCCATCCTCGAGAACGACCTCGGGATCTTGTACGACGCCAGGTGCTCGCGGGCGAACTGCTGCAGCTCCTCGTCGGTGGCCTCGGCGCCGGGGTAGACGCAGACGACGGCGTGCACCGACTCGCCCCACTCGTCCGACGGCACGCCGAACACGGCGGCGTCGGCCACCGCCGGATGGGCGACGAGCACCGCTTCGATCTCCGCCGGGTAGATGTTCATCCCCCCCGAGATGATCATGTCGCTCTTGCGGTCGCAGATGTAGAAGAAGCCCTCGTCGTCGAAGTAGGCGATGTCGCCCACCGTCAGCCACTCGCCGCGCCGCGACGCCTCGAACTTCTCCTCGGCCTTGTAGTAGGTGTCGAACGCGCTCGCCGAGCGGACGTACAGCTCGCCGGCGACCATGGGCTCGGTGACGCGGTTGCCGTCGTCGTCGAACAGCGCGAGGTCGACCATCGGCGCCGGCCGTCCGCACGACCCGGGCTTGCGCATCTGGTCCGCCGGTGCGAGGACGGTGTCGACGCCGAGCTCGGTGGAGCCGTACACCTCCCATAGCGAATCGTTGCCGAACGCCTCGACGTAGCGCCGCTTCAGATCGAAAGGCCACGGCGCGGCGTTGGCGACGAACCGCTTCATCGACGAGTAGTCGTACCTGGAGCGCACCTCGTCGGGGAGGTCGAGCACGCGACGGATCGGCGTCGGCGCGGAGAACGTCGTCGTCACCTTGTGCCGGTCGACGAGCGCGAGCCACTCCTCGGCGACGAAGTGCCGCTGCACGATCACGGTGCCGCCCATGAGCTGGACGATGCCCATGAACCCGAGCGGGCCGGAGTGGTAGAGCGGGCCGGTCGTCAGATAGACGTCGCCCGGCTGGTAGCCGATGAGCTGCACGAGGGCGGCGCCGGTGCCCGGGTCGGTGCCGCCGCGCCGCAGCGCCCCCTTCGGCTTGCCGGTGGTGCCCGACGTGTAGATCATGCTGCCGCCGGCACCCTCGCCCGTGCCGATCGCCGCGATCGGATCGGCCGGCGCCGCCTCGGCGAGCGACTCGAGGTGCTGCGCCCACGACGGGACGGCATCGGCATCGCACCGGTAGGTGACCCACGTGCGCACCTTCGGACACTGTGCCGGGCAAGGTTCGAGCTGGGCGGCCTGCTCGACGTCGAACAGCACGACCACCGCGTCGGAGTTGTCGATGACGTACGCGGCTTCGTCGGAGCTGAGCCGGTAGTTGAGGGGGACCGAGACCGCGCCGGCCTTCCGGGCCGCGTTCACGATCACGACGACCTCCCACCCGTTCTGCCCGCACCACACGACCTTGTCGCCGGCGGTGACGCCGAGATCCTGCAGCACGCGCGCGCACCGGTTCGAGGCGGCCTCGAGCTCGGCGAACGTCAGCGAATGGTCGCCTTCGACGAGCGCCACGCGGTCAGGCGATGCCGCCGCGTACATCGTGAGGATGTCGGTGGGAGCGTCGGCCACAGGTCCCCCTTGGTCGGAGCCGGACGGCGCATCCTCGCACGACCGCCGCACCAGTCGCGGTACCGTTCGCAGACGACACGTCACGGACGGCGGGAGGAAACGTGCCGAAGCAGCCCGAGCAGGAATCTCTCGGCGGACTCGTCGGGAAGTGGTTCAAGACCCAGGTCGGCGGTTGGAACCGCACCCCGAGCGAGAACCGTCGTGAAGAGGAGCGGACCGAGAACGAGATCCGCAGCCGGGTGCGCGACGAGGTCGAGGAGGCGCTGACCCCGCAGTTCATCAAGGACGCCAACGCCCGCCACGAGGCCGAGCGCGAGCGCCGGCGCCTCGACGAGTACGCCTCGAAGCCCCAGCGCGAGGTGATGATCTCCTTCGGCGGCTCGGTGACGGGCTCGCTCACGGCCACCATGGCGGTCGAGGTCGACGTCGACCGCGACGACGACACGCTCCGCGTGAGCGTGACGGCCCCTGACGGTTGCCGCGTGGGCAACGCCGGCTTCTCGGCGCTCGAGTTCACCGTCTACCGCTACGCCGGTGCCGGCACCTACGACTTCGCCGCCATGCTCGACGATCCCGAGGTGGCCGACTCCTGGGACGGGACGCAGTGCTTCCTCATGACCGATCCGGACGGCGAGGGCTTCTACTGGGATGCGTCGTACGGCCCGGCCACCGTTGTCGTCGGCGCCGGCGAGCGCACCGCCCGCGCCCGGCTGACGATGCAGGACGCAGGCAGCGCGACGCTGCTCGTCGACGCCATCATCCCCATCGCCTGATTCCCGATCGCCTGACTCGCGATCATCTGCGTCAGCCGCCGAACGCGGGCACGACCTCGACAGGCTCGGGCTCGCCGGGTTCGCCGGCGTCGACCGCGCTGACGCGCTCCGCATCGGGAGCAGCCGCGGCGCCGTCGACGCGATCGGCGCGGCGCGCCCAGCGCCATCCGTAGGCGCCGACGACGACCGCAAGAGCTGCCGCGACCATGGCCGTCGGCTGCACGCCGACGATCCCGGCGACGGCGCCGGCGATCGACAGCGACACCACGTCGCCGGCGGAGTGCAGCGTGCCGTAGAGCGCGAGCACGCGGCCGTGCGTGGCGGCCGGGCTGTGCCGCTGCAGCAGCGTGCGCGACGGCGCCGAGAAGAACGCCACGTCGACGCCCCACAGGAACACGCCCACCATGGCGACGGCGGGGTTGCGCGTGCCGACGTAGACCGCGGCCGTGACGCCCGAGAGCATCACGCTGGCCGCGAGCGCCCGCCGCGACGCCACCGCCCGGGCCAGCCTCGGCAGGAGCAGGCCGGTGAGCACCAGCCCGACACCGAACGCAGTCTGCAGCATGGCGAAGAACGAGGCCGGCCGGTGGAGCACGTCGCGCACGTAGATGGGCTCCACGACCATGAACGTGCCCCACGTGAAGAACACGACCGTCGACACCGCGAGCGTGAACCTCACGGTCGGAACCGTGGACGCCACCCGGAGGCCCTCGGCCAGCTCGGTGCGGAGCCGCTCGTGGGCGCGCGCCGGGAGCGTCGAGAGCCGCAGCGGCGCGACGACGGCGATGCCCGCGAGGAACGTGATCGCGTCGACCACGAAGGCGGCGCGCAGCCCGCCGGCGGCGATGGCGGCCGCGGCGACCAGTGGGCCGAAGACGATCGACGACTCCTGTGCGGCGCCGAGCAGGGCGTTGGCGGCGAGCAGGTCGTGGTCGCCGACGAGTCGAGGCGGCAGCGCGTTGGCGGCGGGCTGGGAGAACGCCTTGACGAGACCGTCGACGACGCCGAGGGCGACGAGCTGTTCGAACGACGTGGTGAACGCCATGGCGACGGCCGTGAGCGCACCGGCCAGGTACGCGACCACGAGGACCCGCTTGGGGCCGAGCCGGTCGACCGGGACGCCGGCGAAGGGCCCGATCAACGCCGACGGAAGCGCCCACGAGAGACCGAGGATGGCGACCTGGGCCGGCCCGGAACCGAAGTGGTACGCCGCGAACCCCCACATGGCGACGAGCGCGGCCCAGCTGCCGATGCCATTGACGGCCTGGCCGGCGAAGAGGAGCGCGAAGGAGCGGTCGCGAAGGAGTCGCATGGGCGGCTACGAGGGTACGGGGGCGCTCGCGGCTAGTGGCAGTGATTTCCGGCACCTCTGGCGCAGCCGCGACGCGGCCGGCGTCAGATCGCCTTGGCGCCCGCGGCGACAGGCTCGGGTTCGCCGGCCAGCGTGCCGGCCGCCTCGGCCTCCTCGACCATCTGACGGGCGAGGTGCTTCTCCTGGTCGAGGCGGGCCAGGCTCCGATACGCGAGCCCGCCGGCGAGCAAGGCCGCGATGCCACCGATCAGGAGCGCCCAGCGGGGCCCGAGGTTCTGACCGACCCAGCCCATCAGGAGTCCACCGATCGGCGTCGAGCCGAGGAAGGCGACGGCCCACAGCGCCATCACCCGTCCTCGCATCTCCGGCGCCGCGGCCAGCTGGAGCGTCGAGTTGCCGAGCGCCAGGAAGGTGATGCTCGCGGCGCCGATCACGACGAGCATCGCCAGCTCGATCACCAGGGTCGGCGCGACGGAGGCTCCGATCACGACCACACCGAACGCGATCGCCGACCATGCCAGCATCCGGCCCGATGCCTCTCGTCGCGACGCGGTGATGAGTCCGCCCACGACGGCACCGGCGCCCATGAGCGACGTCATCGTGCTGTAGGTGCCGGCATCGCCGTGGAACGTGAACTTGGCGACGAGCGGCAGCGTCACCTGGAACTCGTAGGTGAGCGTGCCGATGACGGCCATCATCAGCAGCGGTGCGAGCAGTGCCGGCGTACGCCGCACGTAGGCGAAGCCGTCTCGGAGCTGACCCTTGCGGCGGGGCTGCACGGGAGCGGTGTGGAGCTCGGCCCGCCGCATCAGTGCCAGCGCGATGAGGACAGCGATGTAGGACCCACCGTTGAAGAGGAAGCACGGCCCGAGCCCCACCGTCGCGATGAGCGCCCCCGCCGCGGCCGGACCGACCACGCGGGCGAGGTTCACCATCACTGAGTTGAGGGTGACGGCGTTGGTGAGCTGCGTGGGCCCGACCATCTCGAGCACGAACGTCTGCCGTGCCGGGTTGTCGATGACGTTCACGAAGCCGAGGCCAGCAGCGAGGGCGAACACCATCCAGAGCTGCACGGTGTCGGTGACGACGAGCAGGCCCAGGGCGGTGGCGAGGAGGCCGGCGGTCACCTGGGTGGCATACAGCACCCGGCGCTTGTCCATCCGGTCGGCGACCACGCCGCCGACGGGACCGAAGAGCAGCACGGGGAGGAACTGGAGCGCGGTGACGAGCCCTAGCGCGGTACCGCTGCCGGTGAGCTTCAGGACCAGCCAGGCCTGGGCCACGCCCTGCATCCACGTGCCCGACAGCGAGACCATCTGGCCGAAGATGTAGAGGCGGAAGTTGCGCACGCGAAGCGACGCGAACGTTCGGCTGATCGTGGCGCTCATTCGCTCTCCTCGGCGAGGCGCTCGAGGAGGGGCAGCGCGGCCTCGATGACCGCCTGCTCGTCGGGCGACATGGCGTCGATCCCCGACCGGAGGAGGGCCGTGCGCTCGTGGCGGACGCGGTCGAGGAGCGCCGCACCCGCGGGGAGGATCCTCACCGTGGTCGACCGGGCGTCGTCGGGGTCGACCACGCGCTCGACGAGGTCGGCATCGGCCAGGCGCCCGACGAGTGACGTGACCGAGGGCGGGCTGATCCGCTCACGGCGAGCCAGCTCGCCCATCCGCATGCCACCGTCGTGCTCGAGCGTCGCGAGCACTGACAGCTGTGCGGTCGAGAGGCCACCGAGGCTCTGGCGGCGGATCCTTCGGGAGAGACGGCTCACGACGAGCCGCAGTGAGCTCGCGAGCCGGACGGCGGCGTCGTCGGGACGAGGCTTCGTCGCCGGGCGCGTGACGGTGGTGGGGGTGGCCGCGGGCATCGTTAGTTCTGCTAACGAAACTACCACGGACGGAATTCCCAGGGAACGGTCACGCGGCCGATCGCCGGCAACGTCAGGCGAAGCAGCGATCGAGGAAGTCGGAGAACGCCGCCTCATCGGCCCGGACCCGTAGCCGGCCGTCGACCCGAGCGACGTCGAGGGCCGGGCAGAAGAAGTCGTCACCGGGCAGGAAGTAGTGAGGCGAGCCCACGACCCCCCGAGCCTGTCCCTCGGCCCAGTCGGTGCGCACGGCGGCGTCGGAGGGCGGCACGGCGACACCATGATCGGCGGCGATCCGTGCCAGTACGTCGCCGTCGGCGACATCGAGGCCCTGTTCGAACACGGCGTCGCGGAGCGCCAGGCTCACGCGCTCACCCTTCTCCAGGCCGACGGCGTAGGCGGCGTCCGCCAGGGCCATCGCCGCGAGCGAGGTCCGGGGGAACCGAGCGGCGTCGAAGCCGGCGAACAGCTCGGGCGCCACGTGCGCCCGCAGCTCGTCGATCTCCTCCGCGACGAGCCGGGCGTCGAGCGGGCGGCCGTTCACCAGCTCGAGCGGCCAGGCCCGTGCTCGAAGGACGACCTCGGGACGACCGCGCCGGCTCCGCTCGTCGACGAAGCGGCGGAGGCCGGCGTGGGCGAACGGGCAGGCGACGTCGGCGTACACCTCGATGGTGCGCGGAACCTCGGGCATGCCCCCGCCCTACCCACGTCGCGCTCGCCGTGTCGAGCCCGCGAGCCGGCGACGCGGTCGCTTCACTTCCTTCACCTCCGGGTAAGGAGCGCAGCGCATGAGTGACGAGCTCGTCTCCGCGTTCGAGCGATCGGTCGACGAAGGCGTGCAACGCCTCGAACGGCCGTGGCCCGCGCTGATCGCGACCGGCATGGTGGGCGGCCTCGACGTGAGCGTCGGCGTGTTCGCGTTCTTGTTCGTCCTCGACGAGACCAGCAGCCACCTGCTGGCGTCGCTCGCCTTCGGCATCGGGTTCCTCGCCCTCACGCTCGCAGGCAGCGAGCTGTTCACCGAGAACTTCCTCGTGCCGATCACCGCGGTCGTCGCCGGCAACGCGCCCTGGTACTCGGTGCTCCGGCTGTGGGCGGGAACGGCGGCGTTCAACCTGATCGGCGGCTGGATCGGCATGGGCCTGGTCCTGGTCGGGTTCCCCCACCTGCGGCATGTCGCCCTCGAGGTCGGTCGCCATCCGGTGAGCCTGGGCATCGGCTGGCAGGCGTTCGCCAGCGCCACCATCGCCGGCGGCGTCATCACGCTGATGACGTGGATGGAGCGCTCCACCGAGTCGGTGTTCGGGAAGGTCGCCGCCGCCTGGGCGATGGCCTTCGTGCTGGCGGCCGCGCCGCTCCAGCACGCCATCGTGATCTCCATCGAGGCCTTCGCAGCGCTCCACGCGGGCGCGCCGTTCGGCTACCTCGACTGGCTCGGAGCGCTGGCCTTCGCCTCCCTCGGCAACGCGGTGGGCGGCATCGGGCTGGTGACGTTCCTGCGGCTGTTGCAGGTCGGCCCCGAGGAGATCGCGGAGGAGCGGGCGCGCCCGAAGGACGCTCCGCGCGAGGACGACCAGCCGGCCGACGACCCACCGGCTCCCACGGGCCGCCGTTGACCTCCCCCGCACACCGGTAGCGTCGCCGGCCATGCGCTTCAGTGTGTGGCCGAGCTCGGGGCAGTCATGGGAGGACGTGCTGGCGATCGCCCGGCACGCCGAGGCGACCGGATGGGACGGCGTGTGGATCGCCGACCACTTCATGCCCAACGCCGAGGACGTCAGCGGGCCCATGCTCGAGTGCTGGGCGACGCTCGCCGGCTTGGCCGCCTCCGTGCCACGCGTGCGCCTCGGGGCACTGGTGAGCGGCAACACCTACCGCCACCCCGCGGTCCTCGCCAAGACGGCGACGACGATCGACCACATCAGCGGTGGGCGCGTCGTGCTCGGGCTCGGCGCCGGCTGGCAGGAGAACGAGCATCGCGCCTACGGGCTCGAGTTCTTCGACACCCGTACCCGCCTCCGCCGCCTCGAGGAGGCGTGCGAAGTGGTGAAGCGCCTCACCACCGAGGAGCGCGTCGAGTTCTCCGGCGAGCACTACAGCCTCGTGGCCGCGCCGCTCGAACCGAAGCCGGTGCAGTCGCCGCTGCCGCTCCTCGTCGGCGGCGGGGGCGAGAAGGTCACGATGCGCATCGCGGCGCGGTGGGCGGACGAGTGGAACGTGTGGGGCGACCCCGCGACCCTTGCCCAGAAGGGCGCCGTGCTCGACGAGCACTGCGAGCGTCTGGGGCGCGACCCGGCCGCGATCGCCCGCTCGGCCCAGACGCTGCTGTTCCTGAGCGACGACGAGGAGTGGCTCGCCAAGCGGCGCGAAGCGATGGGCGGCGGCGGTGGGCGCGGCGCCATGATCGGTCGGCCGTCGGAGCTCGTCGACACCGTGGGCGCCTACGTCGACGCGGGCGTCGACGAGCTGATCGTCCCCGACTTCACCCTCGGCAGCGGCGCCCGCAAGCTCGACACGTACGATCGCTTCATCACCGAGGTCGCGGCCGCGTTCCGCGGCTGACAGCTACGCCACGATGCAGTAGTTCGTGAACAACCCGAGCGCCCGGGCCTCCTCCCAGGTGACCTTGAGGTCCTCGCCCGTCCACCGGCCCGGATCGTCCTTCACGACCCACTGGTCGTCGATCGACTGCAGGCGGACGAAGTGGTGGAACTGGCCGACCACGACCTGCTTGCCGCCATCGAGCGCGGGTGCGAGCGCGTGCATCGCGGCGCGCTTGTAGGCCTTGGCCGGGATCTTCTCTTCGATGTCGGCGGTGGTGAGGCTCCCGGCCGCGGCTCCCTTGCCCGTCTGCTTCCGCTTCTCGGCACCGAGGTCGGTCGCCTTCCAGTGCTCCTTGCCGTAGGCGTTGAGCGCCTCCGAGAAGCCGATGCTGCCGACGGTCGGCGAGGCGCCGAAGTAGGCGGCGAGGATCGCGACGTGGTTGATGTTGGCGAGCCACGCCTCCTTGCCCATGACCCGCCCGGCCGCGGCAGCGATCTCGTCGTGCGTACCGAGCTTGTTGCCGAGGAGGTGCACGGTGGCGACCATGGCCACGACCTCCGGCAGCCGATAGCCGGTGAGGTCCTGTGACGTGACGTCGCCGGCCTTGTCGGCGAGCTCGTGGCCGAAGAACTCCGCGACGGGCTTGAGCAGCTCGGGATGCGGGTAGTCAGCCGCCGTCCGGCCCAGGGCCTCGAGGCACATCGACAGCGACGTGATGTTGCAGGTGTTGTAGATGTTCTTCTCGCCGCGGCCCTTGCTGTACTCGTAGATCACGTTGTTGTGCTGGTAGTAGTACGGCGAGACGGCGTTGATGCCGCGGTAGAGCGCCGCCTGGATGGCCTCGAGCTGGGTGGCGCCGAGACCCGATGCCGAGAGTCCGGCCACGAGCTGGCGGAGCGACTTGATGTCGGCGACGAGCTGGTCGCGCTCCTTGCCGAGCTCTTCGCCGATGTTGTTCTTGTTGCCGGTCTCCCGACCCCGGGCCATGGCGTGGAACCGATGCTCGAGGTCGTGGAGGCGCGCGACCGCGGTGTCGACGTCACGGCTGCCCGCGGCCGCGGCGAGCGCGTCGAGATCGCCGGTCGGAGCGGCCGCCGGTTGCGGCGCATCCGGAGCCGTCGACCCGGC
>DATAKR010000195.1:0-6447 GCA_036261495.1 Acidimicrobiales bacterium
GCCGGGGCCGGGCGGCGTGAACGTCACCGTGTCTGTGGGTGCTGCCATGGACTCCGCCATCGGCCGAACGATACGACGGCGGCCCGCGGTTGCGACGGCTCAGCGTCCGGGGAACACCTCGAGGCCGGCGTTCTCGAAGACGTGCGACCGGAGGGCGACGAGCGACCGGGCACCCGGCCGCAGGCGGAGGAGCGCCGAGTGCACGCTGCGGCACTTCGAGCCCACCCGCACGTAGTTGGGCGACCATGCGAGCAAGACCGCGTGCGACCCGGCCAGCCGGTCGACCTGGGCGGCGAAGTCGGCCGGTGATGCCGCCGCGAGATGGGCCCGGTAGTCGGTCCAGTCGACGCGCCCGGGTGGTTCCGACGGCGACGGCGGGAACCGGACCGTCGGGACCTCGACGAGGCGTTCGATGGCCGGCGCCAGCTGATCGGGACAGGTGACGACGACGTCGCCCGGCTGCCGCACGGCGGCGATGGCGGCGGCGACGTCGTCGGCCTGCGTGCGCGGCGTCACGACGGCCGGAAGGCTGGCGAGCAGCCCGAGGGCGGTCACGACCGCGGTTGCGATGGCCGCCGTGCGGGCGGGATGAAGCCGCGCGAGCGCGAGGGCCGCGGCGAGCAGGAGCGGGGCCAGGGCGACGGCGGCGTGCCGCGGGGCGTAGCCCTGGGAGGTCACCGACGTGAGCCCGACGCCGAGGAGGAGCGTGCCGATGCCGATCGCCAAGAGGTGGCGGGCGATGCGGGTGTGATCGGGTGCGCGCAGGTCCGCGTAGAACGCGGCGCCGAGGAGCCCCATGAACGCCACCTCGAGGAGGTTGCCGGCCGAGGTGCCGCCCCCCATGAACCCGGCCAGCGTGGCGGCGACGAGGCCGGTGCCCGGCGGGCGCGCCCACGGCGCGCCGGTGTGCTGGACCTGGAACAGGAGGGTCGGGAGCCAGGCGGCGAACGGCAGGCTGCCCAGGACCACGGCGACGAGCATCGACCGCGCGCCTTCCCGGCCGAGCAGGGTGCGCACGAGGAGGAACGCGCCGATCGCGGCCACGAACAGCAGCGCCCAGTAGTGCGTGAAGACCAGCGCGGTGGTGGTGACGCCGAGGAGCACGAGCCGGCGGCGCGTCACCGGGTGCTCGCTGTCGAACACGAGCACCAGCACCACACACACGAGGAGCACGACGAGCGAGTACATCCGCGTCTCGGTTGCGTAGCGGATCGCGAACGGGGACGAGGCGAACAGGAGCAACGACGTGACGGCCCCGCGGCGCCCGCTCACGATTCGACCGAGGCGCCAGGCCAGCGGGAGCGTGGCGATCGACATCGCCGACGAGAGCAGGCGGATGACGTTGGTGCCGGTGCCGAACGCCGCCATCCACAGGTGGAGCAGGAGGTAGTAGAGCGGTGGCGCGCCGTCGGTGCGGAGGGCGCCGAGCATGGCGCCCACGGGAAGGCGGGCGATGGCGACCGTCTGGGCCTCGTCCAGCCACATCGCCGACGCCGACCAGACGCGGAGCGCGACACCGAGGGCGATCGCGGCCACGGCGGCGACGGCCAGGATGGAACCCCAGACGTGGGACTCCTCCGCGAACGTGGAGATCTCGATCTCCAGGACGTCGCCGCGCGGCGGCATCCCGGTGGAGGTGACGCTCACGGGCGCTCCGGGACCGGGGCGAGCGCCGGGCGACGCGTTAAGTTCGCCGGTCCGTGCCACCGGACCGCCGAACCGCGCAGAGATCCGCGCTCTCCGGCGATGTGCGCGCCGTGCTGCCGGCGTGGCTCGCGGCGCGGGCCGTCGTGGTCGGGTCGTGGGTGGCCGCGAAGGTCGTCGGCGCCTGGCTCGCACCGCTCCCCGTCCTCGCCGCACGGGCGCTGTCGAACGGGATTCTCGGTTGGGATGCTGCTCACTATCTCCACATCGCGCGACTCGGCTACGTGGGCTCTCCCACGAAGGACCTGCGGTTCTTCCCGCTGCTGCCCATTCTTGTCGGTCAGCTCGACCGGTTTGTACCCGGGCCGCCGGGAGTCACGCTGCTCCTCGTCGCCAACGTCGCCGCGCTCGCCTTCGCCGTGGCCATCCGGCGCCTCGCCCTGCACGAGTCGGGTGATGCCGGCGTGGCCCGACGGGCCGTGTGGTTCGCGACGATCGGGCCGGCGGCGTTCGTGCTCGTCTGGGGCTACACCGAGCCGTTGTGGCTCCTGCTCACGGCCATCGTGCTGCTCGCTGCTCGGCGGGGGCGCTGGATCGCCGCGGCGGTCGCGGGGTTCCTGGCCGGCACACTCCGACCCGTCGCGGTGCTGCTCGTGCTCCCCGTCTTGGTCGAGGCCGTGCGGGCGCGTCCCCGTGACCGAGCCGACGTGGCCGCGGCCCTGGCGGCGATCGGCGCTCCCCTCGCGGGCACAGCCGCGTTCCTCCTCTACGTCTGGCGGCAGTTCGGCGACCCCCTGCTCCCGTACCGGATCCAGCAGCTGCCGACGCTGCGCGGCCCGGCCGCCGGTCCGTTGAGATCGCTGTCGAGGCCCGCGGCCGATCTGTTCTCTGGTCATGTCACGGTCGAATCGGTGAGGACCGTCTGGGTCGCGCTCGCGGTGGTCCTGGTCGTCATCATCGCTCGCCGTCTGCCCGCGTCGTACGCGGCCCTCGCGGTCGCGACGCTGGTGGTCGCCCTCTCGGCGACGCGCCTCGGCAGCTTCGAGCGGTACGTGTTCCTGACGGTGCCCGTGGCCCTCGTGCTGGCGTTGGCGACGGAGAGGGAGTGGGTCGAGCGAACAGTGCTCGCGACCGCGGCCGCGACGATGGCGCTGTACGGGCTACTTGCCCTGCTGGGCGCCTACGTGCCATGACGCGACGCTGACGACAGCACTGACGTCGCGCTCCTCCCACACGCCCGCCACCCGCCGGAACCCCCGTGCCGGCAACAGGAGCTCCACGGTGCCGTCGGTCATGCGGCGGTAGGGGATGCGCACCTCCCACCGGGAGCTCCGGCGACCTCGGGGCACGTCGACGCCGATCGCGAGGAGCCCGGAGGCACGCTCGAGCGCGGCGGGGGCGACCCGCCACACCTCCGACGACCTGACCGGACGCCGGCTGGTCTCGTGGAACGAGTCGACCAGGTACGCCGACGCACCCGGGCCGGCGCCGGCCGGCACTCGGGTCGAGACGGTGATGTCGACGGTGTCGCCGCGGACGACGGTGACCGGCTCGGCCCGGAACGTCGCGGGCTGGCTCACGCGGGGCAGCATCGACACGCGGTAGGCCCGGCGGTCGGGGAAGCGGTCGAGGACGGCGAACAGGTTCGCGCCGCGATCGTCGACGTAGAGGCGCGGCTGGTCGAGGGAAGGGTCGTTGCCGAGCGCCGGCGTCCAGCTGTCGAACCCGTTGACGCCGCGATCGGGAAGCAGCACCAGCGCCGGCGCGGGCACCCGCTCGACCGCTGCCCTCGCGGCACGGAAGCGGCGCGTGTAGGGCGCGTTGGCGGCGAGCTTGGGCGGCAGCAGGAGGGCGGTCACGGCGACGACGGCGATGCCGCCCGCGACGACCGCACGTCGACCGCGCCGCGTGCCCCGGCGCGCCTCCATCCGGTGGGCGAGCTCCACGCCGCCGACCCCTCCGAAGACGGCGAGGGGCACGAGGAGGGCGAGGTGGTAGAACGGCCCGAGCGTCATCGTCCCGGGCCAGAAGTGCACCACCGCCCAGCTGCCCCAGAACGGCACGAAGGCGAGAGGGATCACCGCGGCCAGGGCGGTGAGGGCGGTGTGCGCCGGCGCGCGCGGCGCCGCCCGCCAGCCGACGATGGCGGCGACGAGCAGCAGCGGCCCGCCGGCGGTCCAGGCCCCGAACCAGGCCAGGTTGAGCGCGAGGGCGGTGAGTCCGTTCGCGGGAGAGAAGGGCACGGTGAGCCCGCGGAACACACCCCGGGTGCCGAAGCCGAGGGAGTCGGTCGATCCAGTGACGGTGAAGGGCAGCCGCAACGGTGACCCCATCACGGCCGCGTCGAACGCGAGGAGGCCCGCCGCGGGCAGCGCCGCGCCGACCGCGAACGGCACGAGGATCCGCCATCGACGCCAGGCCGCCACCACGACGAACGGAGCCACGGTGACCACCGCGTCGAACTGGCGGGCGAACAGGGCGACGCCGAACAGGAGCCCGGCCGCGAGGAGCTCCGGAACACGCACCCGCCGCCGCGAGCGGAGCAGCAGCAGCCCGGCGGCGACCTCGAGGACGAGCTGGAACAGGTAGGGCAGCACGGTGCCGCCCTGGAACGCGACGATCGGCGAGAGCGCGATGGCGGCGGCCGCCACCGTGGGCGCCGGGCCGTCGCCGCCGACGAGCTCGCGGGTGAGCGCATGGATCAGCAGCACCAGCAGTGCGGCCATGATCGGCGCCGCGAGCGCGGTCACCCCGAGTGCCCCGAAGGCGGCGAGCGTCACCGGCCACGGCGGGAGGTACTTGAGGACGATGCGGTCGCCGTGTCGCCCCGATGCCCACGGCCGGAAGGCCTCGTGGGTGCTCGCGGGGAGCGTGAACCGGCCGTTGCGGGCCATCCTGGCCGCGTCGGCGTAGGTCGACTCGTCGCGGTTCGGGGAGCCGAGGGGGAACACCTGATGCTCGACCGCGAGCGAGGCGACGGCCGCGAGCAGCGCGAACCCGACGGTGGCGGCGAACCACCGGCGGCGCCGGCGGTGGGCCGCGGCGACGACGTCGGCGGTGGCGTCGGTGCCCTCGGCGGGGCGCTCGGCGGTGATCACAGGGTCGCCCATTCTCGTCGCGCCGGTCCGTCGGCGGCGAACCGTGGGAGCCGGCCTATCCGCCCGCAGGGCGATCCTCGGCCAGCAGCGCACCGGCCTGGAGCGCCGCCTCTACGGCGTCGTCGTCGAGACCGACCCAGTCGGCGAGCACCTCACGGTTGTGCTCGCCGCGGTAGGGCGCGGGCCCGCGTACGCCAGCGGCCGCCGACGAGAACCGGTAGGGCGACTCGACGATCCGGCGCGTGCCACCCCCGCGGTCGTCGACCTCGGCCACCATCCGCCGTGCCTCGACGCTTGGCTGGTCGAAGGTCGTGCGGTGGTCGCGGACGTCGGCCCACGCGAGGTTGGCGGCGTCGAGGGCGGAGGTCATCTTCTCGCGGTCGTCGAACGAGCGGAGCCAGTCGCCCACGATCGAGCGCCGTGACGCCGCCTTCGTCGGCACGTCGGCGTCCGGGGGCGTCGGGTCGACGAGGCCGTGCACCGACGACAGCTGGCGCCAGAGGTGGCGGAAGTCGCCGGCCAGGAGCACCGGCCCGCCGGGCGCGTCCCAGAACTCGCCGCCCATCCGCACGAGCGGCGACCGGTCGAGGGCGTGGTGGGCGTAGTCGTCGGTCACCAGCATGGCGTCGAGCATGCTCAAGTCGATGTACTGGCCCTGCCCGGTGCGTTGGCGGAGGACCACGGCCGAGAGCACGGCCACGAGCCCGTGGAGCGCCGCGTTCATGTCGGCGAGGGAGATGAGCGGATCGGTGGGGGCGACCGCGTCGCACTCGGCCTGGCGTGACACCAGGCCCGATTCGGCCTGGATCACCGTCGCGTAGGCGGGGCGATCGCGGTCGGGTCCGGTCGCGCCGAAGCCGCTGATGGCGAGCAGGATCAGGCCGGGATTCGCGCTCGAGAGCGAGTCGTAGGTGAGGCCCAGCCGGGCGAACACGCCGGGCCGGTAGTTCTCGATGACGATGTCGGCGCGCTCGCACAGCCGGTGGGCGAGATGGCGGCCGGCCTCCGTCTTGAGGTCGATGCAGACGTTGCGCTTGCCCGCGTTCTGCTGGGTGTAGAAGCCGGAGAGCCCGTGGCGGACCTCGCCCCAGTAGCGCGTCACGTCACCCTCGGGGGGCTCGACCTTGACCACGTCGGCGCCGAGGTCGGCGAGCATGCGGCCGGCGAAGGGGCCGGACAGCACCCGGCTGAAGTCGAGGACGCGGAGTCCGGCCAGGGGCGGCGGTCCGGCGGGGGAGCCGGTGTCGGTTTCCACGTCGACCTCCATGGGCGCGGAACAGGGATCGGGGACCACCGGTCGCGGGCCGGCGCGCCCACGCTGCCACGCGACGGCGCGACGGGTGCAGCCGCTACCTGCGCGCGGCGAAGCGGGCGACGTCGACCGGCGGCGTCACCCCGGTCGCGAGGTCGGCGAGAACGTCGCCGAGGAGCGGACCGAACTTGAACCCGTGACCGGACGTGCCGGCCCCGATGACGACGTTGCCGGTGCGGTCGAGGACGAAGTCCTCGTCGGGCGTGTTGTCGTAGGGGCACGTCTCGACGATGGCGTTGGCGGGGTCGCATCCTGGCAGCCACGAGCCGACGAGCTCGACGGCGTGGGCCGCGGCGGTCGGGTCGGCGGTCCAGGCGCCCTCGGGGTCGAGCGGCGGCCCGCCGTGGTGCCACGCGACCTTGTAGCGACCGAGTGCCGGCGTCGGCAGGCCAT
>DATAKR010000005.1:0-24556 GCA_036261495.1 Acidimicrobiales bacterium
AGGGCGTGATCGTCGCGGGCATCAGCGGGCCGGTGGCCCGCGGCGCCTACTGGATCAACCAGAAGGTGATCGACGGCGTCGTCAACGGCGCCGGCGTCGCCGCCCGCGGCCTCGCCCGCTTCGTGTACGACGTCGTCGACCCGCGCTTCGTCGACGGCATCGTCAACGGGGCCGGGTTCGTCTCCGAGGAGGCCGGTGCCGGCCTCCGCTACACCCAGACCGGGCGCGTGCAGCAGTACGCCGCCCTCATGCTCGGCGCCGTGGCCGTCTTCGGGCTCGCGCTCGTGATCCTGTAAGGGGAAGAGGAAGCGATGGACTGGTTCGACAGCTGGGCGCTCACGCTCGCGGTCTTCGTGCCGCTGGCGGGCGTGGTCGTCATGGCCCTGATCCCACGGGAGAGTGAGGGCACCCACAAGCTCGTCGCCTTGGTCACGACGTTGGTCACGCTGGCCGTCGGCGTCGCGATGCTGTTCAAGTTCAACTTCGACAAGGCCGGCGCGCCGCAGTTCGAGGTGAACAGGGCGTGGATCGACGTGATCAACAGCCGCTACCACGTCTTCATCGACGGCATCTCGGTGCCGCTGCTGGTGCTGTCGATGTTCGTGTGCGTGCTGTGCGTCATCTACTCGTGGGACCACTTCCCCGAGCCGCACAACCCCAAGGCGTTCCTGATGCTCCTGCTGGTCCTCGAGACCGGCATGAACGGCACGTTCGTCGCCGAGGACCTCGTCCTCTTCTTCGTGTTCTTCGAGCTCGTGCTGCTCCCGATGTACTTCATGATCGGCGTCTGGGGCGGCGCCAACCGGCAGTACGCCTCGATCAAGTTCTTCCTCTACACGCTCTTCGGCTCCGCGTTCATGGTGATCGCGTTCCTGGCCCTCTACTTCAAGGGCGGCCAGACCTTCGACATCCCGACGCTCGCCAAGACGGCGCCGGCCATCGCCCGCGGCACCCAGGTGCTGATCT
Organism: Acidimicrobiales bacterium; assembly: GCA_036261495.1. Lineage (GTDB taxonomy): Bacteria > Actinomycetota > Acidimicrobiia > Acidimicrobiales > CADCTF01 > DATAKR01. Next base: position 967 of record DATAKR010000005.1, read on the forward strand.
TCGCCGGCCTCTTCATGGGCTTCGCCATCAAGGTGCCCATGTTCCCGTTCCACACGTGGCTCCCTGACGCGCACACCGAAGCGCCCACCGTCGGGTCGGTGATCCTTGCCGCGATCCTCCTGAAGCTCGGCACCTACGGGTTCATCCGCATCGCCCTGCCGATCCTCCCCGAGGCGGCCAAGGCCTGGGCTCCCTGGATCGGGCTCCTCGCCGTGATCGGCATCATCTACGGCGCCCTCGGGTGTCTCGCCCAGCGCGACATGAAACGCCTCATCGCGTTCTCGTCCGTCGCCCACATGGGTTTCGTGATGCTCGGCATCTCGACGCTCACGAGCTACGGCATCAACGCCGCCGTGTTCGGGATGGTCGCCCACGGCCTCATCACCGGCATGCTCTTCTTCGCCGCCGGGTCGATCGGCGAGCGGTTCGGCACCCGCGACCTCACCCGTCTCGGAGGCCTTCTCAAGCAGGCGCCCTATCTCGGTTGGATCCTCGGGTTCTGCGCCTTCGCCTCGCTCGGCCTGCCCGGCCTGGCCGGCTTCTGGGGTGAGTTCCCGGCGATCCTGTCGTCGTACAACCCGGCCGCCGGGCTCAACCAGGGCCTGTTCCGCGGCTACATGGTCGTCGCCGCGATCGGCACGGTGTTCGCCGCCGGCTACCTGCTGTGGATGTACCAGCGGGTGGCGTTCGGCAACGTGAAGGCCGAGTTCGAGCACGCCCACATCCACGACGTCCACCTGCCCGAGTGGCTCGCCTGGACGCCGATGCTCGTGCTGATCCTGTTGCTCGGCATCCTCCCCGGCATCATCTTCGGCGTCACCGACGACGCCGTGCAGGTGGTCGCGGCGGCGTTCCGCGCCGTCGGGAGCTGACGTGCTGCACCTCCTCGCTGCCGCCGAGTTCGTCGTCCCGAAGCTCGACTATGCCGCGCTCGCGCCCGAGATCATCCTCACCGCAACGATCGTCGTCGTCCTCGCCTTCGATCTGCTCGCCGACGAGACGCGGAAGTACGCCATCCCGTCGATCGCCGGCTTCGGCACCCTCGCCGCGCTGTTCCCGCTGATCTACCTCGCCCTCGAGGGCCCCGCCGTCCGGTCGATGTTCGGCGGCGCGTACGTGTCCGACGACTTCGCGCTGGTGCTGAAGGCGCTGTTCCTCGCGTCGGGCTACGTCGTGCTGTTGATGTCGAACCGCTACATCGAGGAAGGCGACTACTACCGCGGCGAGTACTACACGTTGCTGCTGTCGTCGCTGCTCGGGATGGTCGTGATGTCGTCGGCGCGCGACCTCCTCACGATCTTCGTGGCCCTCGAGATGCTCTCGATCCCCGCCTACCTTCTCGCCGGCTGGCGCAAGCGCGACCTCAAGAGCAACGAGGCCTCGCTGAAGTACTACCTCCTCGGCGTGCTCTCGACCGGCGTGATGCTCTACGGCATGTCGCTGATCTTCGGCGCCACCGGCCACACCGTGCTGGTCGAGATCCGCGACGCCCTCGCCACGACCACCTCGGGTCTCGACCACGTCGTGGTCCTCGGCATCTTCTTCGTGCTCGTCGGCTTCGCCTTCAAGGTGTCGGCCGTGCCGTTCCACTTCTGGTCGCCCGACACCTACGAGGGTGCGCCCACGCCGATCACCGCGTTCCTCTCGGTCGCGTCGAAGGCGGCCGGCTTCGTGGCGCTGATCGAGCTGTGCTTCGTCGGGTTCCCCGCCCACAACGACGTGTGGGGGCCCGCGATGTGGGCGATGGCCGCGCTGACGATGACCGTCGGCAACCTCGTCGCCCTCCGGCAGACCAACATCGTGCGGATGCTCGCCTACTCGTCGATCGCCCAGGCCGGCTACATCCTGGTGCCGTTCGCGGTGCTGAAGGACAGCACGCGCGCCGTGCAGACGGCCAACATCGCGATGGTCGTCTACCTCCTCATCTACGCGGCCATGAACCTCGGCGCCTTCGCCATCGTGATGGCCGTGGCGCGCAAGACCCGTTCCGGCGAGATCTCGTCGTACGGCGGGCTCTTCACCTACGCGCCCGGGCTCACGGTGCTGATGACGATCTTCCTGGCGTCGCTCGCCGGCGTTCCGCCGGCGGGGGGCTGGTTCGCCAAGTTCATGATCTTCCGCGCTGTGCTCGACGCCGGGACGCCGGCGGCGGTGGTGCTGGGCGTGATCGCCGGGGTGAACTCCGTGATCGCGGCGTACTACTACTTCAACGTCGCCCGGGAGATGTGGATGCGGCCGATCCCCGACGAGGACCGCACGCCGGTGCGAGTGCCCGCTGCGCTCGGCGCCGCTCTCGGGATCACCGTCGTCGTCACCTTGTTGATCGGTGTGTTCCCCAACGTCTTCGCCCACCTCGGCGACGCCGCCAACCTGATCCGATGACCGGAGGGTCGGCCGCCGCCGACCTCATCCGCCGGCGCATCCACCGCGCCGGCCCGATCGGATTCGACGAGTTCCTCGAGCTCGCGCTCTACGCGCCCGGAGCCGGCTTCTACGAAGCCGGCGGCTTGGCCGGCACCCGTCAGGGCGACTTCCTGACGAGCCCCGAGGTGGGGCCGCTCTTCGGCGCGGTGCTCGCGCGTGCCCTCGACACGTGGTGGCGCGAGATGGGCGAGCCCGATCCCTTCGTCGCGGTCGAGGCCGCGGCCGGCGTGGGATCGCTGTGCCGGGCGGTGCTCGACGCCTCGCCGGCGTGCGCGCCGGCGCTGCGGTACCTGCTCGTGGAGCGCAGCGAAGCGCTGCGTGAGCGGCAGCCGGCGCACGTCGCCGTCGACCCGCCGCGCGACGTGCTGGGCCCGCTCGACGACCGCGACGCGGAGGACGACGAAGGCCGCCGCGTGCTGCCCGGACGTGGGCCCCGAGTGGCGTCGCTCGCCGAGCTGCCCGCGGGACCGCTCACGGGGGTCGTGTTCGCCAACGAGCTGCTCGACAACCTTCCCTTCGCGCTCCTCGAGCGCCGGCCCGACGGCTGGCGCGAGGTGCGCGTGGGCGATGACGGCGCGGGCGGGTTCACCGAGACCCTGGTCGAGGCACCGCCCTCGTTGGAGGCGACGGCGACGCGGCTCGCGCCAGCAGCCCCTCCCGGCGCGCGCATCCCCGTGCAGGGGGCCGCGGCGGACTGGGTGCGCGACGCCCTCCAGGTCCTCGAGCAGGGCCGCCTCGTCGTCATCGACTACGCGGTCGAGCGCACCGCCGAGCTCGCCCACCGCTCACCCGGCGAGTGGCTCCGCACCTACCGCGGTGGCGGTCCGGGGCGTGGGCCGCTCGAGGAGCCCGGCGGGCAGGACGTCACGTGCGAGGTCTGTGTCGATCAGGTCGCGCGCGCCAAGCCGCTCTCGTCGGATCGGAGCCAGGCCGAGTTCCTCGCCGCCCACGGCATCGCCGACCTCGTCGCCGCGGCGCGCCACGCGTGGGAGGCGACGGCGGCCGCGCCCGACGTCGAGTCGCTCAAGGCACGGAGCCGCATTGGGGAGGCCGCCGCCCTCACCGACGCCGCCGGCCTCGGTGCCTTCCGCGTCCTCGAGTGGATCGTCTGACCCCGCACCGACTCCCCCGGTTCTGGAGTGCCACGCCCACGCAGTGCGTGGTCCTGGCACTCCAGAACGGGTCGGACGGCGCTCCGAACCCGCATCGGCGACCAAGTACCCTCGCCGCATGTTCCGGCGGTTGGTGGTCGTGCTCGCGGTGCTCTTCGCCGCGCTTCCGTTCGCAGCGCCTGCGGCATCGGCCGCGGGCGACGGCACGCTCGCCGCGTTCGGCGACGCGCCCTACTTCGGGTCCACCGACGGCCTGGCGCTGACGCGGCCCATCGTCGGGATGGCGGCGACCCGCGCCGGCGACGGCTACTGGTTGCTCGCCTCTGACGGTGGCGTGTTCTCCTATGGCAACGCCGCCTTCCACGGCTCCACGGGCGACATCCGGCTCAACCAGCCGGTCGTCGGCATGGCCGCCACCCCGTCGGGCGACGGCTACTGGCTCGTCGCCGCCGACGGTGGCATCTTCTCCTTCGGCGACGCCCCGTTCCTCGGCTCGACGGGCGACCTGCGCCTCGCCAAGCCCATCGTCGGCATGGTGGTGACCGCGACCGGCAACGGCTACTGGCTCGTGGCCTCCGACGGCGGTGTGTTCGCGTTCGGCGACGCGCCGTTCTACGGCTCGGCCGCGGACCTGCACCTCGCCCGGCCGGTCAGCGCCATCGCGCCGACACCCGACGGCGGTGGCTACTGGATGGTCGCGGCCGACGGGTCGGTCTACAGCTTCGGCAACGCGGCGTGGTTCGGCAACGCACCGGGCCACGCCATCGTCACGGGCATCACGTCGACGGCAACCGGTCAGGGGTACTGGCTCGCCGACGCGACCGGTGGCGTGTTCTCGTTCGGCGACGCCGGGTTCTTCGGCTCCGCCTCCGGGCAGGTCGCTCCTGGCAAGGCCGTCGTGGCGATCATCCGCACGCCCTCGGGCCAGGGCTACTGGGTGGCCTCGGGCGAGCCGACCATCCTCGCGCCCGGCTCGTCGGGCGGCCCGGTCGCGGCCATGCAGAGCCGGCTCAACGCGCTTGGCTACTGGGTGCCGGTCGACGGCTCGTTCGGCCCTGTCACGACCCAGGCGCTCTATGCCCTGCAGAAGGCCGCCAGGATCCCGCGCACCGGCGTGTTCGACGCGGCCACCCAGGCGGCGCTCGCCGCCGGCGTCCAGCCGGTCCCCCGCTCGACCGAGGGGTATCTCGTCGAGGTCGACAAGACCCACCAGCTGGTGATGATCGTGAGCAACGGCCGCGTCGTCGAGACCTTCAACACGTCGACCGGCAACGGGCAGCGCTACTACTCCGAGGGTCATTGGGACGTCGCCGTCACCCCCGAGGGCTTGTTCCACATCTACATGCAGCAGAACGGCCTGCGCATCTCACCCCTGGGCGAGCTCTGGCGACCCAAGTTCTTCACCGGCGGCTATGCCCTCCACGGTTCGCCCAGCATCCCGCCCTATCCCGCGTCCCACGGCTGCGTCCGCCTCTCCAACGCGGCCATCAACTGGATCTGGGACACGGGGGCGGCCCCCATGGGCACCGCGGTCTGGGTCTACTCGTAGCACCGGTCTCGCTCGCCGGCCCTCCCGACGCCGCCGCTCGGCGCCAGGACTAGTTTGCGCCCATGGCTGAGCCGAGCATCGAGGCCCTCTACCTCGAGGACCGCACGTTCCCGCCGCCGCCCTCGTTCGCCAACAGCGCGAACACCAACGGCCAAGCGTTGTTCGAGAAGGCCGGGGCCGACTGGGTGGGCTTCTGGGAGGAGCAGGCCCGCGACCTCGTCACGTGGTCGCAGCCGTGGCGCACCGCGCTCGAGTGGAACCTCCCCTTCGCCAAGTGGTTCGCCGGCGGGCAGCTCAACGTGGCCTACAACTGCCTCGACCGCCACGTCGAGGCCGGCCGCGGCGATCGGGTGGCGTTCCACTGGGAGGGTGAGCCGGGCGACACGCGGACCATCACCTACGCGGCGCTGCTCGACGAGGTGCAGCGCTTCGCCAACGTGCTCAAGTCGCTCGGCGTCGAGAAGGGTGACCGGGTCAACATCTACCTGCCGATGATCCCCGAGGCGGCCGTGGCCATGCTCGCCTGCGCCCGCATCGGCGCGCCCCACTCGGTGGTGTTCGGCGGATTCTCGGCCGAGGCGCTGCGCGACCGCATCCTCGACGCCGAGGCGAAGGTGCTCGTCACCGCCGACGGTGGCTACCGGCGCGGCGCGCCGAGCCTGCTGAAGCCCAACGCCGACACCGCGGTCGCCGAGGCGCCGTCGATCGAGCACGTGGTCGTGGTGCGCCGCACCGAGAGCGACGTGCCCATGACCGAGGGTCGCGACCACTGGTACCACGAGCTCGTGCAGGCGGCCGACCCGGTGTGCCCGCCGGAGCCCATGGACAGCGAGGACCTCCTCTACCTGCTCTACACGTCGGGCACCACGGGCAAGCCCAAGGGGATCATGCACACGACGGGCGGCTACCTCGTGCAGTGCGCGTTCACCCACAAGTACGTCTTCGACCTGCATCCGGCCGACGACGTCTACTGGTGCACCGCCGACATCGGCTGGGTCACCGGCCACAGCTACATCGTCTACGGCCCGCTCGCGAACGGGGCCACCTCGGTGATGTACGAGGGTACCCCCGACACCCCCGACAAGGACCGCTTCTGGGACATCGTCGAGCGCTACGGCGTGACGATCTTCTACACCGCGCCCACCGCGATCCGGACGTTCATGAAGTGGGGCACCGACTACCCGGCCAAGCACGACATGTCGTCGTTGCGAGTGCTCGGTTCCGTCGGCGAGCCCATCAACCCCGAGGCGTGGATGTGGTACCAGGAGCACATCGGCGCCGGCCGGTGCCCCATCGTCGACACGTGGTGGCAGACCGAGACCGGCGCCATCATGATCTCTCCGCTACCGGGCATCACCACCACGAAGCCGGGCTCCGCGACGTTCCCGCTGCCCGGCATCGGCGCCGAGGTCGTCGACGACGTCGGCAACCCCGTCCAGGTCGGTGGCGGCTACCTCACGCTCACGCGCCCGTGGCCGTCGATGCTGCGCGGCATCTACGGCGACCCGGAGCGCTACCGGCAGACCTACTGGAGCCGTTTCGACGGCCGCTACTTCGCGGGCGACGGCGCCAAGGTCGACGACGACGGCTATCTGTGGCTCCTCGGGCGCGTCGACGACGTGATGAACGTGTCGGGGCACCGGGTGTCGACCACCGAGGTCGAATCCGCGCTCGTCGACCACCCGACCGTCGCGGAGGCCGCCGTCGTCGGTGCCAAGGACGAGACGACGGGCCAGGCGATCATCGCCTTCGTCACGCTGAAGGGCGGCAACGAGGCCGACGAGTCGCACGGCCAGGCGCTGCGAGAGCACGTGGCCAAGAAGATCGGGCCCATCGCCCGGCCGAAGACCATCGTCTTCACCGACGACCTCCCGAAGACCCGCAGCGGCAAGATCATGCGCCGGCTGCTCCGCGACGTGGCCGAGGGCCGCGACCTCGGCGACACCACCACGCTCGCCGACGCGAACGTGGTCGACGAGATCAAGCGGCGCGCCGCCACCCAGCCGACCGAGGAGTGACGCCACCCGGCGCTCCACGTCCGTTCCTCGAGCCCGACAACTGGCGGTGGCGCGCCGGCCCGGTCGCACCGGGCGACGCCGTCGTGTTCGACATCGACGGCGTCCTCTCCGACGCCGCCGGGCGCCAGCACTACATCGAGGGCGGGTACGGGCGCTACCGCGACTGGGACGCGTTCTTCGAGGCGTGTGGGAGCGACCCGCTCATCGAGGAGGTCGGCCGGCTGCTCGAGCTGCTCGACGCCGGCCTCCGGATCGTGCTGCTGACCGGCCGCCCGATCCGCGTGCAGCCGCAGACCCTCGCGTGGCTCGACCGCTACGAGCTGCGCTGGGACCTCCTGATCATGCGCGACTACGGCGACTACGCGGCGGCGCGCGAGTTCAAGCGATGGGCCGTCGGCGACCTGCGCCAGTACGGCTTCGAGCTCCGCCTGGCGTTCGAGGACGATCCGAGGAACGTCGAGATGTTCCACGCCTCGGGCGTTCCGTGCGTCTACCTGCACTCCGGGTACTTCGAGTAGCTGCCTGACAGCGACGTCACAGCCAGCTCACAGGGCGACGCCACATAGTCGTTCCCAGCAGGGACAATCGTTCCCAGGAGCCATTGATCACGATGAGCAAGAACACCCTCAAGACCTACGTCCTCCTCGCCGCGCTCGGCGGTCTGCTGGTGCTGGTCGGCAGCATGTTCGGCCGCGGTGGCGCCTTCATCGGCCTCGCCCTCGGCCTGGTGATGGTCGGGGCCTCGTACTGGTTCTCCGACACCATCGCCATCAAGGCGGCCCGTGCTGTGCCGGTCAGCGAGCAGGAGATGCCGGAGTACTACCGGATCGTGCGTGAGCTGTCCCGCCTGTCGGGCACGCCCATGCCGAAGCTCTACGTCACCCCCGACATGCAGCCGAACGCCTTCGCCACCGGCCGCAGCCCCGATCACGCCGCCGTCGCCGTCACCCAGGGGATCCTCCAGATCCTCGACTGGGACGAGCTGCGCGGCGTCCTCGCGCACGAGCTCAGCCACGTCGGCAACCGCGACATGCTGATCGGCTCGGTCGCGGCCGCCGTGGCCATGGGCATCACGTTCATGGGCCGCATGTTCATGTGGGCGGGCATGTTCGGCGGTTTCGGTGGCGGCAACGACAACCGGCGGGGCAACCCGATCGGGCTGCTGGCGCTCGCCATCCTCACGCCCATCGCGGCGATGTTCCTGCAGATGGCGCTCTCCCGGAGCCGTGAGTTCGAGGCCGACCGCTCGGGCGCCCGGCTGATCGGCACCGGTGAGCCGCTGGCGCGAGCGCTGGAGAAGCTCGAGGTCGGGTCGAAGCGCGTGCCGATGCAGATCGATCCGGCCCACGCCTCGCTCTTCATCGTCAACCCGCTCAGCGGCCGGCAGGTGAGCTTCGGGTCGTGGTTCCGCACCCACCCGCCGACGGAGCAGCGCATCGCGCGCCTCCGCTCGGGCGAGTGGCGCGCCTCGTGATCGTCTCGCTCGGGGCCTGACGGCCCTTCGGGCATCAGTCGCGGAAGTTCTGGAACTGGAGCGGGATACCGAAGTCCTCGGCCTTGAGCGCGGCGATCACCGCCTGGAGGTCGTCGCGCTTCTTGCCCTGGACGCGCACCTGCTCGCCTTGCGTCGACGACGAGATGCCCTTCAGCCCGAGATCCTTGATGAACCGGTTGAGCTTCCTGGCGTTGTCGGCGGAGATGCCCGCCTTGATCGTGAGCGTCTGGCGTACTGTTCCCTTGGCGGCGTCCTCGACCTTGCCGTGATCGAGCGCCTTCAGCGACACCTGGCGCTTGACGAGCTTCTCCTCGATCACCTGGACGAGCGCTCGCATGCGGTCCGCGCTGGCGGAGTGGAGGTTGATCTCCTGGTCCGAGAGCTCGATCGTGGAGCCGGTGTCCTTGAAGTCGAAACGCGTCGAGACCTCGCGCTTCGCCTGATCGATGGCGTTGCGGACCTCCTGCATGTCGACCTCGGAGACGACGTCGAAGGTGGGCATGCGTCGATGCTAAGCGGTCGCGCCGAAGCGGTATCCTGACCGCTCCTGGGTCGGTGCCCGAGTGGCCAAAGGGAGCAGACTGTAAATCTGCCGGCACAGCCTACGGAGGTTCGAATCCTTCCCGGCCCACCACTCTGCGGTGCAGCGGTCACGAAACGGCCCTCTCGTCCACCCGCGGACGGGAGGGCCGAGCTGCGCGTGGTGCAACTACGTCTTGCGTTGCTACGTGACACGTAGTACATGTACGGGTGATGCGAAGTGATGGAGGCGGTCTCCGCCGCACCAACGACCCGCCGGTGCTCATACTCATCGGACTTGCCGACGGACCGAAGCATGGCCACGCACTGCTGAAGGACATCGAGGACTTCGCCGGCGTCCGTCTCGGCCCCGGCGCTCTCTACGGCGCGATCACACGGCTCGAGGAACGGGGACTGATCGAGCCCCTCGACACCGACGATCGGCGCCGTCCCTACCGGCTCACGGCCGCTGGTGCGGTTGCGCTCGGCGACGCCCTGGCGGAGCTGACACGGGTGGCCGAGGTCGGCGGCGCCCGGCTGCGTGCGGCCGGAGCCCACGCGTGAGCGCGCCGGATGATCGCCTGGAACGGCTCGTGCGCTGGTACCCACCACGATGGCGCGATCGCTACGGCGACGAGCTGATCGCCCTCTGCCACGACGTGGTCGGCGATCGACCTCCGTCCCTCCGGTTCCGCGCCTCGATCGCGGCCGCCGGCCTTCGCGAACGAGCCTTCGAGAGCGGGCTCACGGGCCGGACGGCGCCCCAGGCGGAGCGGACGCGAACCGGCGCGCTCGTCGTGCTGGGCGCCTGGACGCTGTTCGTGCTCGCCGGCGCCGGGTTCGCCAAGCTGGCCGAACACGCCGACACCGCCGTCGCCGGCGCCTCTCGCTGGCAGATCGACCTGGCCTACACCGGCACGCAGGCCCTGGCGATGATCGCCGGGCTCGCCGTCGTGGCGGCTGCGCTCCTCGCCCTGCCGGCCTTCACCAGGTACGTCAAGGACGGCGGTTGGCATACGGTCCGGGTCCCGCTGGTCAGCGCGACCGGTGCCACCGTCGCCGCCGCTGCCGGCGGCTTCGGCCTCGTCGTGTGGGCCCGCCACGTTCCCGCCGTCGACCGCGAAGCGGGCGCGTGGCCCTACGGAGCCGTGTTCGTCCTCTGGGCGGCGACCGTCGCCGTCGCCTTGATCGCCTGGAGCGCGACGGCAGCTTTCACGGCGCGGCGGCTGAAGTTCACCGCGCGACAGCTGCACGCCTACGCCGCTCTCTCCTACGTCGTGGTCTTCGCGATGGCAATCATGACGATCGCGGTGGTCTCCTGGTGGGCCGTCATGGGGGCCCAGGCACCGTGGTTCCTCCACGGCAGCCCTCCGGGTCGCCCGGCCTCCATGGTCGACGTGCGTGTCGCCGTCACCATCGCGGTCATGTTCCTCGCCGACGGCGTGGCCGTGGGCGGCCTGGGGCGCATCGGGCGGCACCCGCTGACGTCGTCGAGCGCGTGAGACCCGTCGAGCGTTCGGCGCGGGTCGTCGTCTACGCCCGTGACCGGAGCACGGCGACCTCGGGGTACTTCTCCGCCGGGCCGTAGCCGTTCTCCATCAGCCAGCGGACCGCGACCAGGCACCGCCACGATTGCCACGCGCGGATGAGGTCGCGGTCGACGTCGGAGCCGTAGCCGGCGACGACGTCGTCGAGGTGTTCGTCCTGCGCCAGCGTGATGGTGGCGAGGTCGAACAGCGCATCGCCCTGGGACGCCTCGGACCAGTCGATGATGCCGGTGATCTCGTCGCCTTCGATGAAGACGTGTTCGATGTGCAGGTCGCCGTGTGTGAACACCGGTGCCCAAGGCCGCAGCACCGCTTCCGCGAGGCCGCGGTTGCGGCCCACCACCTCGGTGGGAAGGACCTCGTTGGCCACGAGCCACTCGCACTCGTAGGCGAGTCGTGACGCGAGCTCGTTGACGCTCTTGCCGGGCCAGGGCGGCAGTGGTGCGTCGTGCAGCATCCGGATGGCGGCGCCGGCTGCCCTCCATGCGGCGGGCGACGCCGTGGACGGCTCCTCCATGCGGCCGAGTGGCCTTCCCCGCACGGCCCCGAGCGCGAGCGCGGGCGGCTGGCGCCACAGCACTTCCGGCGTCGGAACCGGTGCCATCGCCATCGCCTCGACCTCGACGTCGGTACGCCGTTGATCCGCGTCGATCTTCAGGAACACGTCGCCGGCGCGCAACGTCACGCGGTCGCGGTTGGCAAGGATGACGTCCACCTGGTCCACGTCGGGCATCCTCCTGTCGTGGTGCGGGCGCTCTGACGACTCGGCGTCGAACGCGGCGAGCTCGTCAGGCGTGGGCGGCTCGAACTGCTCCCGCTCCCAGAGCTCCAGCACCGGACGCGGGATGACCACGGTCGTCTCCGGTGCGGCGTTCCGCGCTTCCAGACGCGCCCACAGCTCCTCCACCGGCGCGTCGAGGAACCGCAAGCAGACCTCGGCGCCGACCTCTCGTCCTCGACGCCGCGCCTCGTCGCGCTCGGCGCGCGACCAGAAGCCGTGCTCGAGGATCACGCTGAGGCCCCGCGAGAGGAGGTCGGTGGCGAGGGTCCATTGCAGTGCCTCGATCCGCACGCGGGCCTGGCGATCCCAGAGGTCGTTCCCGAGCGCGACCATCCACTCGTCGGGCGACAGCCGGACCGCGCCGGTCGCCGACTCGACCTGCCGGGCCACGGTCGTCTTGCCCGCGCCGGGGAGCCCACACATCAATGTCAGTCGCGCCACACGACGGACAGTGCCACGTCACCGAGTCGTTGATCGGGGACCATGGCGCGAAGTCCCGGACGACGCACGGCGGTCGGGCCGGAAGCCGCCTGGCTGGCCGGCAGCGGCGGCGGCTTTGGGCGACCGCGAACCGAAATCGCGTCTGGCGGTAAGGATGAGACGTGATCGACGTGTCGGATGCGGAAGTGATCCTGGAGTCCCTCGGGGACCCGGGTCGCTTCGGCGAGATCTTCGATCGGCACGCCCAAGCGATCTATCGGTTCCTCGGTCGTCGTGTCGGAGCGGACGACGGTGGCGACCTCCTCAGTGAGGTCTTCCTCGCGGCGTTCGAGTCACGCCAGCGGTACGACACGAGGGTCCCGATGGCGTTGCCGTGGCTGTACGGCATCGCTTCGAATCTGCTCAGCAAGCACTTCCGTAAGCGGGCGGGCGAGCTCCGCGCGATGGAGCGCGTCGTCCGACCCACGCACCTCGACGGCACGGATGATGCCGTCGTTGCGTCGGTCGACGCGCAGCTGCACGTCCGCGCCGTCGCGCATCTCCTCGCGAAGCTGACCGCCGCCGAACGGGAAGTCCTTCTGCTCCATGCGTGGGAGGAGCTGACCTACGAGGAGCTTGCGGTCGCGCTCGGCATCCCCGTCGGCACCGTGCGGTCACGTTTGAACCGCACCCGGCGGAAGCTTCGCGTCGGTCTCGACGAGATCGACAGTGTTCGTGCTGCTCGGCCGGACCGCCTCTCACCGATCGCCGACCCGTCGTCTGCGGTTCTGCACCGAGAGAAGGAGAAGCTCATGCAAGTGCTCACGGAGGGCAAGACGAAGGTCATCGAAGATGCGGGCAACGGCGAGGTGCTGATCCGCAGCAAGGACGACATCACCACCGGCGACGGGACGCAGCACGATGTGCTCGATGGCAAGGCAGCCGCTTCTACGCGGACGACCTCCAACGTCTTCCGGCTCCTCGAGCGCAACGGTGTGCGGACGCATTTCGTGGAGCGTGTCGACGACGTCACCTTCCGGGCGCGCAACGTAGAGATGCTCCCGCTGGAGCTCGTCGCGCGCCGTTATGCCACCGGCAGCTTCAGGGACCGCTTCCCCGAGTTGGCCGAGGGTGCCGTCCTCGAAGAGCTCGTCTTCGAGATCTTCGAGAAGGACGACACCGCTCACGATCCGTTGCTGGAGTTCGACTTCGCCGCCGGCGTTGTGCGGAGGTGTGTGCCCAACAACAAGGCGGCCGAAGTCATCGGCCCAGACGTCAAGGCAGGCGATCTCCTCGGGGAGCAGCCGCTTCGTGAGAGTCGCTACGCCCACGTGTCGCCCGAGCTGCTCGCACAGCTTCGGGACCTCACGGTCACGGCTTTCGGGGTCATCGAAGATGCCTGGAAGCAGCAGGGCGGCGTCTACATCGACTTCAAGATCGAATGCGGTTTCGATCGCGAGACGGGCGAGCTGTTGGTTGCCGACGTCATCGACAGCGACTCCGGACGCCTGCGCTTCGGGGAGGTCGACATGTCCAAGCAGTCGTATCGCGACGGAACGGCCACCCTGCCGGAGATCAAGAAGAAGTTCGACGAGGTTGCAGCGCTCACGGAGCGCTTCGCCTGATGGAGCTGGCGCGTGATGGAACGGACGCTCGGCCCCAGCCGCTGACGACGGGTTGCCCGCCACTTGTGCACGCACAGGCAAGGGCGTGATGGTCGGGCCCGTGATTGGCGTTGCGGCGTTCGCCGCCACCGAGACCGGCATCCGGGCGCTCGAGCTCGTGCCAGCGCTGCCTGTGCGCGCCGCGTCCGTCATCAAGCCGCTCCTCGCGTGGGTCGCGGGTGACATGGCGATCGCCGTCCGTGACGACCATGCGTGGAGAGCCCTCTCGGCGCGAGCGGTCACCATCTCCGACAACGCCGCGACGGCCGAGCTCTGGGCTCGTTACGGAGCAGAGGAGCTCCTGGCCTCGCTCAACCGACGCATAGGGACCGACTGGATGATCGACGGCGATGGGGAGCACCCGGCGCTGCGGATCATGGTCACGGCCGGCGGCCTCGCTCGCGCCTTCGCGGCGCTGGCATCCGATCGCACCGACGTCGGGCGGGAGGTGCGCCAATGGATGCGCGACGTTCCGCCGGAGCAGACCTTCGGCGTCCGCCGCGTCGCCGGCGATGCCCTCGGCGTGGCGGCATGCGAGGTCGGGGTCAAGTGCGGGTGGTTCGGAGGTGAGCGAGCCCACGCGGTGGTCCTCGTGGAGACGGCGAGCGGCACCGTCGGCTCCGCGGTCATCACCAGCACGGCGCCGGATGAGGCGACGCGTGCCTCGCTTCACGCCGCCATCGGCGACGACATGAAGCTCGCCGCAGTGCACGACGCGCTCGCCGGCGCCCAGATCAGGGCCGCGACCCGCCGTGCGTTGCTCGAGACGTCCAAGCTGCGGCCATGAGCCACCGCTGTTCTCGGTGCTCGAGCGATGTCGAACGCGCGTGGGACGTAGGAATTCGTCCTGCCGCGGCGTCGCACTTCGTACTCTGGACACGGCTGCAGCGACAGGGAGTGACGCCCCTCGAGTGGCCGACGCCGAATGAGGCTGCCAGCAGTCGCTGGCGGTGAAGTGCGGTGGCACCGCGAGCTCCCCTCGCCCGCACATCTGGGACCGGACCGGATGGAGGTGGGGGATGGAACGAGTACTCGCAGCAGAGCTTCCGGAACACGTCGGCGAGCGCGTCCGGATGGCGGGTTGGGTTCACCATCAGCGTCATCTCGCGCAGGTGGCCTTCCTGCTGTTGCGCGACCGCAGCGGCATCGCTCAGGTCGTGATCACCGACGAGTCCACTCGTACCGAGAGCTCGGCGCTCGTCGGTGAGACTGTGGTCGAGCTCGAGGGCACTGTTATCGCGAACGAGCAGGCGCCCACCGGGTTCGAGGTGGTCGACCCGGCGATCGAGGTGCTGGTCGAGCCGGTAGAGGCCCCGCCGTTCGAGCTCCGCAGACCGAGGCTCAACGCGCAGCTGCCGACGCTCCTGGATCACGCGGCCGTATCGCTGCGGCACCCGGCTCGCCGCGCACTCGCGCAGATCGCCGCCGCGTCGACGACCGGCTTCCGCCATGCCTTGGACGCCGCCGGCTTCACCGAGATCTTCACGCCGAAGGTGGTCGCGTCGGCGACGGAGAGCGGAGCGAACGTGTTCCCCATCGACTGGTTCGGGCGACGGGCCTACCTCGCTCAGAGCCCGCAGTTCTACAAGCAGGTGATGGTGGGCGTGCTCGAGCGGGTGTACGAGGTGGCGCCGGTCTTCCGGGCCGAGCCGCACGACACCGTCCGCCACCTGGCCGAGTACGTCTCACTCGACGCGGAGATCGGCTTCATCCGCGATCACCACGATGTGATGGGGGTGCTCCGCTTCGTCGTCGCCAGGATGGTCGAGAGCATCACACATCACGCCCCGTCGGCCCTGCACGTGCTCGGCCTCGAGCTTCCCGACGTCCCGGCCGAGATCCCCGTCGTCCCCTTCGACGATGCGCAACGCATGATCGAAGCGACCACGGGGCGGCCGACCGTGGGCGAGCCGGACCTCTCCCCCAGCGACGAGCGTTGGCTCGGCGATTGGGCCCGTCGAGAGCACGGTTCGGACTTCGTCTTCGTCACCGGGTACCCGATGGCCAAGCGGCCGTTCTACACGCACCCCGATCCGACGAATCCTGCCGCATCGAACAGCTTCGACTTGCTGTTCCGTGGCCTGGAGCTCGTGACCGGCGGCCAGCGCCTCCACCGATACGAGGACTACGTCCGCGCGCTCGAGGGCGAGGATCTCCGCACCTTCCGGGGCTATCTCGAGGCGTTCCGCCACGGCATGCCCCCACACGGCGGATTCGCGATCGGACTCGAGCGCTGGGTCGCCCGGCTGGCCGGTGCGGCCAACGTGCGCGAGGTGACCCTGTTCCCGCGCGACGTGCACCGCGTGACGCCTTAGGACCTGGGCGAGCACGGCCCCTCAGGCGTGGACCTTCGTCGCCGGCGGCACTCGCGCGCCCGCCCGGGGCTGATCGGGCGTGCCGACGACACCGTCCGGCACCTTCGGCCAGGTCCATGCGTAGTAGGCGATGCCGGCCAGCAGTGCGGCCTCGGCGAGGCTGCCGAGGATGTAGTAGTTCCACTCGCCGATCGCGCCGCCCAAGACCGTGACGCCGTAGAGGAGCGCGAGGACGATGTTGGCCGTCCGCGTGACCTTCACTGACAGCACGAGGCTGAGGAACAGCATCAGGCTGGGAAGGACGACGTAGATCGTCACTCCGAGCAAGAAGCCTTGTCCGATGGTGAAGGCGAAGATCTTCCCGGCGGCGATGTCGGCGCGGACGTCGGCTCGGTACAAGCTGAAGAGGTCGACGCACACGAAGATCAACAGCATCGACGCCCACAGCGCGGCGATCTTGATCCGTGGGTTGATCCGGTAGTCCTGGTAGGTCGTGGCCGACATGCGGGCTCCCAACGAGCTGCTCGGGTCGAGGGCACGCGGCCGAAAGGGTCCCGCGTCCCGCTCCAGCCTGCGCTGCGGGTCCCACGATCCGACAGAGGCGCAAGTCCCCACGATGGCGCCGCCCGTGGTCGACCCGCCCCGACGGGTTCAGGATGTCGCAAATGTGGGCATACGCGTGGTCGTGGCCCGTGTTGAGAACGACGCATCCGGTGTCCCGACCCGCCCGCTCGAGTTCAACGACTGCTTCGACGACCTGCCGAAGCACTTCGCGATCGACGGCGACATCGTGATGAGCCACGTGCTCGCGGTGCTGTCGTCGGTGTTCCCCGATGGCGAGGACTACTTCGTGCGCGCCGTGCAACGCGTGCAGGCTCGCATCACCCACCCCGCTCTCCGCGCCGACGTCGACGGCTTCGTCGGACAGGAGTCGATGCACGGCCGCGAGCACCGCGTCCTCAACGACCGGCTCGCCGAGCTCGGCTACCCGTCGCGGGCGATCGGCAGCTACGTCCGCTGGCTGTTCCGCAACCGCGAGCGCATTCGCAACGAGCGCCTCCATCTCGGGTTCACCGCCGCCCTCGAGCACTACACCGCGACCCTCGCCGAGACGTTGCTCGAGCTCCCCGAAGCGCGCGCCGAGGTCGGCCACCCGGCGGTCCAGTCCCTGCTGATGTGGCACGCCTTGGAGGAGTCCGAGCACAAGGCGGTGGCCTTCGACGTCTACCGCGCCGTCGGCGGCACGGAGCGGATGCGGATCGCCACGATGTGGATCACCCATGCGTTGTTCCTGGTCGAAACCGGCCTGTGGACCCTGATCTCACTCGCCATGGACGACGACGCCCGCCGGCACCCCGCCATCGTCGCCCGCAGCCTGTGGCGACTTCGTCGTTCGCCGTTCACGTCGAAGCGAGCCGTGCGCCAGCTGCTCGAGTACACGCGCCCCGGCTTCCACCCCAATCAACGCGACACCACCGAGCTCATCGCCGAGTGGCGAACGATCCTCTTCGGTTCGCGTGGCGAGCTGGCCTCGCTCGTGGCCGGCTGAATCCCGGGTCACCACGACGCCAGCGCAGGCAGAGGGAAGATCGCCCTCCAACCGACCGTTGTCCTTCCACGTGACGCCGGCCGTTCCCCTCTCCGTCCTCGACCTCGCCCCGGTGGTCTCGGGCTCGACGCCGGCGCAGGCGCTCGCCAACTCGCTCGACCTCGTGCGACGGGCCGAGCGGCTGGGCTACACGCGCTACTGGGTCGCCGAGCACCACAACATGACCGGGATCGCCAGCTCGGCGCCGGCCGTGCTGATCGCCCACCTGGCCTCGGTCACCGAGCGGCTCCGCATCGGCTCTGGCGGCGTCATGCTGCCGAACCACGCCCCGCTCGTCGTGGCCGAGCAGTTCGGCATGCTCGAGGCCCTCCACCCCGGCCGGATCGACCTCGGGATCGGCCGGGCGCCGGGAACCGATCAGGTCACGGCGAGCGCCCTCCGGCGCGGGCCCGCGCAGCTCTCGGCCGAGGAGTTCCCCCGTCACCTCGGCGAGCTCCTCGCGTTCTTCAACGGGACGTTCCCCGAGGGCCACCCGTATCGCGAGATCACCGCGGTCCCGGGCCTGGGCTACCAACCGGCCATCTGGCTTCTCGGTTCGAGCGACTACAGCGCGCAGCTCGCCGGCATGCTCGGCCTGCCGTTCTCGTTCGCCCATCACTTCAGCGCCGCCAACACCATCCCCGCGCTCGCCATCTACCGGCACTCCTTCGAACCGTCGGCCACGCTCGCCGAGCCCTACGCGCTGATCGCGGTCGGCGTCATCGTGGGGGAGGACGATGCCCACGCCGACTGGCTCGCCGGCCCGGCGCGCCTCTCCTTCGTGCGCCGTCGAACCGGCCGGCCGGCCCCGCTGCCGACGCCCGACGAGGCCGCCGAGCACCGGTTCACCCCGTTGGAGCTCGAGCTGCTCCGCTCCTGGGCTCCGTCGTCGATCGTCGGCGGACCCGACACCGTGCGCTCGCAGCTCGACGCCCTCGTCGACCGGACGGGCGCCAGCGAGGTCATGGTCACCACGAGCGTGCACGCCCACCACGACCGGATCCGGTCGTACGAGCTGTTGGCCGAGGCGTACGGGCTGGGCGGCGCGACCGAGGCCGCCTGAGCCCGCGGCCGGCCGTCGTCAGCTCGCGACCCTGTGCAGCTCCTCGAGTGTGGTGAGGCCCTGGGCCGCCTTCAGCACACCGTCGTGCATCAGCGTCGCCATCCCCTCGCGCACCGCGATGGCCTCGAGCTCACTCGCCGGTGCCCACTCGACGATGGCGTCGGCGACGGCGTCGGTCACCCGCATCACCTCGTAGACCGCGAACCGCCCGGCGTACCCGGTGCCGCCGCAGCCGGGGCACCCGACCGCCTGGAAGAACCCGGGCAACGACGGGAGCGCTTCCTCGTCGGCGTCGGTCCAGCCCAGGCCCCTCAGCACCTCGCGGGGCGGAGAGAACGGCACCCGGCACCTCTCGCACAGCCGCCGCGCCAGGCGCTGGGCCACGATGCACTGGACGGCCGAGGTGACAAGGAACGGCTCGACGCCCATCTTCACGAGGCGGGCCGGCGTGGCCGAGGTGCTGTTGGTGTGGAGCGAGGTCAACACGAGGTGGCCGGTCAAGGCGGCGTCGATCGCCAACCGTGCCGTGTCCTGGTCGCGGACCTCGCCGACGAGCAGGACGTCGGGATCGGCGCGGAGCAGCGATCGCAGCGCCGAGGCGAACGTCACGCCGGCCTTCGGCTCGACCTGCACCTGCTTGATGCCGTCGAGCTCGTACTCCACGGGATCCTCGACGGTGATGATGTTGCGCTCGGGGGAGTTGATCTCGCGCAGGGTCGCGTAGAGCGTGGTCGACTTCCCCGAGCCGGTGGGACCGGTGACGAGGATGGCGCCACTCGACAGGCTGATGGAACGCCGGTAGCGGGCGAGGGCGTCAGGGTGGAACCCGAGCTCGGAGATGTCGATCAGATCGAGGCTCTTGTCGAGCAGCCGCAGGACGACGGCCTCGCCGTTCGTCGTCGGAAAGCTGACCGTTCGGATGTCGACGCTCCGGCCGTCGACGCGGATCGCGGCGCGGCCGTCCTGCGGCGCCCTCCGGTCGGCGATGTCCATCTCGCTCATGATCTTCAGCCGACTGACGATCCGGCCCTGGAGCGGCCGGGGCACCATCATCGAGTCGCGGAGGACGCCGTCGACGCGGAAGCGGATGCGGACGCCGTCCTTGGTGGGCTCGACGTGCAGATCGGACGCCCGCTCGTGGATCGCCCGTGCGATGAGCTCGTTGACGAAGCGAACGACCGCCCCCTCGTCGGTGTCGGCGCGGGCGACCTCGACGTCGGCCCCCTCGGCGGTCGCCTCGCGCGTGGCCTCGTCGAGAGCCGACTCCGTCTCACTGCCCTTCCGGAAGAGCCGGTCGATCAGGCGCTCGATGTCCGCCGGAACGGCCATCCGCGGCACGACGGGACAGCCCGCGAGGGTCTGCAGGTCGTCGAGGGCGAACACGTCGGCGGGGTTGGCCATCGCGACGACGAGGGCCTCGCCCTCCCAACCGATGCCGACGGCTCGCAGCCTCCTCGCGAAGGTCTCGCGGATGACCTTGCCGGCGTCGGCGTCGGGCACGAAGTCCTCGAGATCGACGAACGACATCCCGAACTGCTCCGCGAGCACGCGGACCAGCTGCGCCTCTGGGAGGGCGCCGTGGCGGAGGAGGATGTGCCCGAGGCGCCCGCCCGACACCATCTGCTCCTCCAGCGCCACCTCGAGGGCGTCGGCGGAGATGAGGCCCCGCGCGATGAGGATCTCGCCCAACCGCAACCGGGCCCGCACCCGGAACACGTCGTCACCCACCGTCGAGAAGTTCGCCGGAGCACGCCCGACTTCCTTTCGCGCCCGGCGCGCGGCGTCAGAGCAGCTTCTGCATGAGCGCCACGTCGAGCCAACGGCCGAACTTGCGGCCGACCTCGCGCTCGATGCCCACGAGACCGAAGCCGCACGCCGAGTGCAGACCGATGGACGCCTCGTGACCGCCGACGATCCGCGCCATCACCGCGTGGAACCCGTGCAGGCCGGCGAGGCGCAGCAGCTCGTCGAGGAGCGCGCGCCCGAGGCCGCGGCCGTGCAGGCCCTCGGCCACGTACACCGAGTCCTCCACGGTGGTCGAGTAGGCGGGTCGGTCGCGGTACGGCGACAGCGAACCGAAGCCCACGAGCTGGTCGCCGTCGACCGCGACGACGGCGGGGTGCGCGCCGGCGTGAGCGTCGATCCACGCCCGCTGGACCTCGAGCGAGCGGGGCACGAGATCGAACGTGACCGTCGACCCGGTGACGTAGCGGTTGTAGATCGTCCGCAGCGCGTCGGCGTCCGCGTGCGTCGCGAGCCGTATCTCCACGCCGTCAACGTATCGGCGGCCGTGCCCCGGGCGGCGCCGGTCAGCCGATGGCGACGTCCTCGCGTGCCGGCGCCGGTGCGAGGATCGAGAGCTCGCCTGACATCGCCTCCATGCGCGCCCACGCCTCGATGTCGGGGTCGGCGGTGAGGAAGATGATCTGCGGCGCACCGGCCGAGCGGCCGACGAGCTCGAGGATCCACTGCTTCACCGACGGGGCCACGCCGGTCAGGGGCTCGTCGAGCAGGAGTGGGAGGCACTCGCCGTGCGCACCGCCGTGGCGCAGCTCGCTCATCCGGGCGATGAGCGCCTGCGCCAGCTCGGCAGGGTCGGCGGCCACAGGGGCGCCCGCCGCGGCACCGCCGGCATCGCGCAGCCGGGTCGCGGCCACGAGGATCTTCTCGCGCATGTCGAAGGCCCAGTCGACGCTCACGTCACCGGCCAGGCCGCGCCACGCATCTTCGGCTTCCTGATGCTCCGAGGCGACCGCGGCGAGCCGGTTGCGGTCGGCGCCGTCGAACATCGAGTTCATCCGCTGCAGCCGGAACGACAGGTAGCTGTCGGCGCCGGCGGCCTCGAGCGCCCGGGCTTCGGCCTTGCGCGCCTTCTCCATCCGCCGGCGGAAGACGATCGACACCAGCGTGGTCACGATCGCGACACCGAGGAGTGGTGCCGCCACGATGCTGCGGAGGGCCACGGCCGGGAACGCCGCGAGCACGCAGGCGCCGCCGATGAAGATGCCGTGGTGGCGGACGGAGTCGAGCCGCTGCTGGGCCTTCTCGAAGGTGGCGTGGCGGCGCTCGATCTCCTCGACGAGGGGAGCGTCCTCGGGGTCGGCGCCCATGGCCGCGACCTCGGTCTTGAGCGCCTCCTCCGACGTCCGCACGCGCTCCGCGGCGGCCCACAGGAAGTCCTGGTCGTGAGCCGCAAGGGCAGCGACGGACGCGTCCACGTGGGCCGCGGCCGCCATGTCGCCCGCCGTGACACGGCACCGGCGCTTGGCCGACGCCAGGTCGAGGCCCATGGGGCCGAGGAGGTCGACCGTGTCGTCGTCGGTGCGGAACTCGCTCGTGACGTCCTGGTTGGTCGTCAGCTCCACGACCTTGTCGGGCTGGCCGTTCGAGGGGTGCAGCACGCCGAGCCTCCGGCCGGTGTCGTCGGCGAGCTCGAGGTGCGTGCCGGGGCGGTGCCCGGCCAAGCCGCCGAGTAGCTCGGTCACCAGGCTCTCGCGCTCGAGCTCGTGCACGCCGGCGACGACCGTCAGGCGAGGGTGGAGGTCGACCGTGACCGTGCTGCCGCCGGCTTCCATGAGCAGGCGCTGAAACCGCATACCCGCGTCTTCGGCCGATGTCGCCGATCGCTTGAGGCGCCCGGAGGGTGATGGCGCGCCTTGAGGGACAGCGGCCGCCACCCGGTACTATGTCCCGGTCGCCCTCTTAGCTCAGTCGGCAGAGCACAGCCATGGTAAGGCTGGTGTCGTGGGTTCGATTCCCACAGAGGGCTCCAGCCGCTCCTCGGAGCGGCCGTGGCGGCGTAGCTCAGCTGGTTAGAGCACACGGCTCATAATCGTGGAGTCGCGGGTTCGAGTCCCGCCGCCGCTACTACTCCCCCAATCCACCGCCTGACAAGAGGAAGCAATGGCAAAGGCCAAGTTCGAGCGCACCAAGCCCCATCTGAACATCGGGACGATGGGTCATATTGATCACGGGAAGACGACGTTGACGGCGGCGATCACCAAGACGTTGGCGGAGGCGGATCCGGCGAACAACTCGTTCACGGCGTTCGATCAGATCGACAAGGCGCCGGAGGAGCGTCAGCGGGGGATCACGATCAACATCGCCCATGTGGAGTATCAGACGCCGAATCGGCATTACGCGCATGTGGATATGCCGGGTCATGCGGATTACATCAAGAACATGATCACGGGTGCGGCTCAGGTGGATGGGGCGATCCTGGTGGTGTCGGCGGCGGATGGTCCGATGCCGCAGACGCGTGAGCATGTGTTGTTGGCTCGCCAGGTGGGTGTGCCCTACATCGTGGTGGCGTTGAACAAGGCCGACATGGTCGATGACGAGGAGTTGTTGGATCTCGTCGAGCTGGAGGTGCGCGAGCTGCTCACCGAGTACGAGTTCCCGGGTGATGACGCGCCGGTGGTGCGGGTGTCGGCGTTGAAGGCGTTGGAGGGTGATCCGGAGTGGACGCCGAAGATCCTCGAGCTGATGCAGGCCTGTGATGAGTTCATTCCGGAGCCGACGCGGGATCTGGACAAGCCGTTCTTGATGCCGATCGAGGATGTGTTCTCGATCACGGGGCGTGGGACGGTGGTGACCGGGAAGGTGGAGCAGGGGGTGATCCACACCGGCGACGAGGTGGAGATCGTGGGGATCCGCCCGACGCAGAAGACGACGTGCACGGGTGTGGAGATGTTCCGCAAGCTGTTGGATGAGGGCCGGGCGGGCGACAACGTGGGTCTGCTTCTTCGGGGGACGAAGAAGGAGGAGGTGGAGCGGGGTCAGGTGGTGTGCAAGCCGGGGTCGATCACGCCGCACACCGATTTCGAGGGTCAGATCTATGTGTTGTCGAAGGATGAGGGCGGCCGCCACAAGCCGTTCTTCACGAACTATCGGCCCCAGTTCTATTTCCGTACGACCGATATCACCGGCACGATCCAGCTGCCGGAGGGCACGGAGATGGTGATGCCGGGTGACAACACGCCGATCACGGTGCAGTTGATCCATCCGATCGCCATGGAGGAGGGTTTGCGGTTCGCCATCCGTGAGGGTGGCCGCACCGTCGCCTCCGGCCGCGTCACCAAGATCCTCAAGTAAG
>DATAKR010000201.1:0-10354 GCA_036261495.1 Acidimicrobiales bacterium
GGTGGAAGGCGCCGGCGTCCGCCGCCACCCTCGACGCCGGCGACGAGGTCGTCGTCGTCGGCCACGTGAGCCGGCGGTTCTTCCGGGCCGGTGGCGCCACCCAGAGCCGGACGGAGGTCGTCGCCAGGTCGGTGCATCCGCCGCGTGCTGCGAAGAAGATCGAGGCCGCCTTGCGAGCGGCCTCGGAGGAGATCCTCGGGATGGTGGGCCTGGCCCGGACCTGAGGCCGGACGGGCGCTCGCCGGCGTCCGGTCCGCCCGTGGCCAGCACCTGACGCCGGCGTCAGGTGCGCGACGCCTCGAAGATGCTCTTGATCGTGCTGTCGAGCAGGGCGTTGAACTCGTCGTCGCTCTGCTGCGCGGTGAGCCCCTCGGTGAGTGCGCGCGAGAAGCTGGCCACGACGCCGTGGTTGCGGGCAAGCCTCTCGTTCGCCTCGTCGCGGCTGTAGCCGCCGGAGAGGGCCACGACTCGCAGCACCCTCGGGTGGTCGACGAGCTCCTTGTAGAAGTCGTCAACCTCGGGGAGGGTCAGCTTCAGCATGATCTGCTGGTCGGAGCCCAGCGCGGCGAGCTGCTCGAGGATCCCGGCCTTCAGGAGGGCCTCGGCCTCCTCCTTCTCGGGGCTCTTGATGTCGACCTCGGGCTCGATGATGGGCACGAGGCCGGCGTCGAGGATCTGGCGGCCGACTTCGAACTGCTGGTCGACGATCGCCTTCACGCCCGCCTCGTTGGCGAGCTTGATCACCGACCGCATCTTCGTGCCGAACATGCCCTTCTCGTTGGCGCGGGCCAACAGACCGTCGAGGCCGGGCATCGGCTTCATCACCTGGACGCCGTCGGCCTCGTCGGCGAGGCCCTTGTCGACCTTGAGGAAGGGGACGACGCGCTTCTCGCCCCACAGGTAGTCGCCGGTATCTCGACCCTCGATCTGACGGTCCATGGTCTGCTCGAAGAGGATGGCGCCGAGGATGCGGTCGCCGTTGAACGCCGGGCTCGTGATGATGCGCGTGCGCATCTCGTGGATGAGGTCGAACATCTCGGCGTCGTTCGAGTAGGCGTCCTCGGCGATGCCGTAGAGCTTCAGCGCCTTCGGCGTGCTGCCGCCGCTCTGGTCGAGCGCAGCGATGAACCCGTCGTCGTTGCCGACCTTCTGGAGCTGTTCTTCGTTCATGGAGGGATCCCCGTCGATGGATCGGGCGGTCTCGCGCGGCGAGGCCCCGCAGTGCGGACGGCCCGGACACTACCCGCCGTGACCAGCGTGGACACCGGCCCGTTCGACCCGAATCGGACAGCCGAACGTCGGTCGGGACCTTTGGCCCCCCACCGGATGGCCAATGGCGCAGAAGCGCGGCGGTAACGTGAAAAACACTCCGTGTGTCGACCGTCCAAAGGGGGATCTGTGTCGGACACCGTCAAAGAACAACCCGCCACTCGAGCCGTTGAAGATGTGGTCATCCGCTTCGCAGGCGACTCGGGTGATGGCATGCAGCTGACCGGTGACCGCTTCACCGCGACGAGCGCCGTCTTCGGGAACGACCTGGCCACACTGCCGAACTTCCCCGCCGAGATCCGTGCCCCCGCCGGCACGCTCGCCGGGGTCTCGGCCTTCCAGGTGCACATCTCCGATCACGACATCCTCACGCCCGGCGACTCGCCCAACGTGCTCATCGCCATGAACCCGGCGGCGCTCAAGAACGAGCTCCACGACCTGGCCACCGGCGGCACGATCATCGTGAACAGCGACGCCTTCGACGAGCGAGCGCTCCAGAAGGCGGGCTACGCCGCCAACCCGCTGTCGGACGGCAGCCTCTCGGGCTACACCGTGTACGAGGTGCCGATGACCTCGATGACGATCGAGGCCACGAAGCCGACGGGCGCCAAGCCCCGTGATGCCGAACGGTCGAAGAACTTCTTCGCCCTCGGGCTCATCTCGTGGATGTACACCCGGCCGATCGACGACACGATCGCGTGGATCGGCAAGCGGTTCGCCGGCAACTCGATCGTTCGGGAGGCGAACCTCCTCGCGTTCAAGGCCGGCTACAACTTCGGCGAGACCGCGGAGCTGTTCGACACGCCCTACCAGGTCAACCCGGCGCCGCTGGAGGCGGGCACCTACACGAACATCAGCGGCAACACCGCGCTGGCGTGGGGCCTCGTCGCCGCGGCCCAGCTCGCCAAGCTGCCGCTGTTCCTCGCCAGCTATCCGATCACGCCGGCCTCCGACATCCTCCACGAGCTCTCGAAGCACAAGGCGTTCGGTGTCCGCACGGTGCAGGCCGAAGACGAGATCGCCGCGGCCGGGATGGCCCTCGGCGCCGCGTTCGGCGGCCACCTCGCGGTCACCACCACGTCGGGCCCCGGCGTCGACCTCAAGTCCGAGACCATCGGGCTCGCCATCAGCCTCGAGCTGCCGTTGATCGTCGTCGACATCCAGCGCGGCGGTCCGTCGACGGGCCTGCCGACCAAGACGGAGGCGGCCGACCTGCTCCTCGCCATGTATGGCCGCCATGGTGAGGCGCCGCTGCCGATCGTCGCCGCCAAGACGCCGGCGCACTGCTTCTTCGCCGCCATCGAAGCCGCCCGCATCGCGCTCAAGTACCGCACGCCGGTGATCCTGCTGTCCGACGGCTACCTCGCCAACGGGGCCGAACCGTGGCGCCTCCCCGACGTCGACGACCTGCCCGACATCTCGGTGCCGTTCGCAACCGAACCCAACGGCGACGACGGCGAGTTCCTCCCGTACCTCCGCGATCCCGAGACCCTCGCCCGACCGTGGGCGATCCCCGGCACGCCCAACCTCGAACACCGGGTGGGCGGCATCGAGAAGGCCGACCGCACCGGCAACATCAGCTCCGACCCCGACAACCACGAGCTGATGGTCCATCTCCGGGCCGACAAGGTCGCCGGCGTCGCCCGCGACGTCCCCGAGGTCGTCGTCGACGACCCGACCGGCGATGCCGACGTCCTCGTCCTCGGCTGGGGCTCGACGGAGGGCCCGATCGTCGCCGCCGTCGAGAACCTGCGTGGGCAGGGCCGGCGGGTCGCCCAGGCGCACCTGGTGCACCTCAACCCGTTCCCTGCGAACCTCGGCGACGTCCTGCGTCGCTACCCGAAGATCCTCGTGCCCGAGATGAACCTCGGGCAGCTGGTGAAGCTCATCCGGGCCGACTTCCTCGTCGACGCCCGGGGTTATTCAAAGGTGCAGGGGCTGCCGTTCCGCACCTCCGAGCTCGAAGTCGCGATCGGAGCCCTCCTCGATGACTGACACTGCCGTCCCCCTCACCACCAAGAAGGACTGGACCAGCGACCAGGAGGTGCGCTGGTGCCCGGGGTGCGGTGACTACTCGATCCTGACCGCGCTCCAGATGCTGATGCCCGAGGTCGGTGTCCGCCGGGAGAACACCGTGTTCGTGTCGGGCATCGGGTGCTCGAGCCGGTTCCCGTACTACATGAACACCTACGGGATGCACTCGATCCACGGCCGGGCGCCGGCGATCGCCACCGGGCTGGCGGTGGCTCGGCCTGATCTCGACGTGTGGGTGATCACCGGCGACGGTGACGCCCTCTCCATCGGCGGCAACCACCTGATCCATGCGCTGCGACGCAACGTGAACTTCACGATCCTGCTCTTCAACAACCAGATCTACGGGCTCACCAAGGGCCAGTACTCGCCGACGAGCGAGGTCGGCAAGGTCACGAAGTCGACGCCCTACGGGTCGGTCGACCAACCGTTCAACCCGCTCAGCCTGGCTCTCGGCGCCGAGGCCACGTTCGTGGCCCGCACCCACGACATGGATCGGAAGCACATGCAGGAGGTGTTCCGCCGGGCCCACGACCACAAGGGCGCCTCATTCGTCGAGATCTACCAGAACTGCAACGTCTTCAACGACGGCGCCTTCGAGGACATCACCGGCCGCGAGCGGCGCGCCGACATGCTCATCCCGCTCGAGCACGGCAAGCCGATCGTGTTCGGCGCCGATGGCGACAAGTGCGTGGTGCTCAACTCCCAGGGCCGGGCCCAGCTGGCGAGCACCTCTGATGTCGACGAGTCGCAGATCCTGATCCACGACGAGCACCGGGAGGGCCCGGGCCTCGCGTTCACGCTCTCGCGGCTGTCGACGGGCCCCCACGAGCCAACGCCGATCGGCGTGTTCCGCGACGTCGACCGCCCCGACTACGGCAGCGCCGTGCAGCACCAGCTCCACGAGGCCGCGCAGCGCAGCGGTCCCGGCGACCTCAGGGCGTTGCTCCGCTCGGGCTCGACCTGGGACGTCTAGCCACCACCCCCGCTTCTGCAGGCACCGGCGCGGCGTCAGCCCGCGCCAGTGCCTGCAGAACGGGGTGGGGGAGCCCGCGACGGGGTGGGGGAGCCCGCGACGGGTTGCGGGGTGCGGGTTGCGGGCTGGGCGCTACGCGTCGAGGGAGCGGAAGACGAGGCCGGTCGCCGGCTTCGGGTAGAAGAACGTCGTCTTCGGCGGCATCCGGTCGCCGCCGTGACCGATCGCCGCGATCTGCGCGACGGTCGCCGGTCGGAGCAGCACGGCGGCTTGGGCGTCGCCCTTCTGCACCGCGGCCGCGCACAGGTCCCACCCGTGCTGGAACGTGAGGTCGTGGGCCGGCAGCTCGGCGAGGGCGACGTCGAGGCGGCTCGAGTCGAGGTCGTGCCCGGCCGCCGCCACGGTGGCGTCGCGGGGCCGCAGCAGCCAGGTGCCCGCCGGCGTGACGAGGGCGAGCGCGCCGGCGTCGTCCATCCGGCGGGTGATCGTCTCGTCGACCGGCGCGGTCTCGAACGGCTCGAACCACGGGGCGAGGGCGGCGAGGAGGTCGAAGCCTTCGGGGAGGCCGGCGAGGAGACGGTGGATGGCCCGTACGGAGAGCTGCTCGTCGGCGAGCTCGACCACGTAGCAGAAGACCCGGTCCGGACCGCCGCCCGCGCCCACCTCGTCGCGGTAGGCGAGGCCGACCTCGTAGCGGTGATGGCCGTCGGCCACGACGAGCGGCGACGAGGCGACCGTCTCGGATATCTGGGTGACCACTGCCGGGGAATCGATCCGCCAGACGCGGTGGTGCACGCCGAGGTCGTCGGTGGCCCGGATGTCGGGCGGCCGGCCGGAGCTCTCGGCGAGCGCGGACAGACCGCCGGCGAGCGAAAGGCCCCAGATCGGCGACAGGTTCACGCGGGTCGCCCGGAGGAGGTTGAGGCGGTCGTCCTTGGCCTTCGGTGTGGTGCGCTCGTGCGGGAGGATCTGGCCTTCGTCGGGGCGCGTGAGCTCGAGCGCGCCGAGGAAGCCGGTCGTCTGCCGGGGGCGGCCGGCCTCGTCGTGGAAGCCCATCCGGTAGGCGTAGAAGGCCGGTTCATCGTCGGTGACGAGGATCCGCTCGTCGGACCACTGCCGCCACAGCGCTGCGGCTGCCGCGTACCGGTCGCGCCCGTCCTCGTCGGCCGGCAGCTCGAGGCGGACCGCGTTGTGCTCGCTCCTCGCCACCAGCCGGGCACGGTCGTCAGGCGAGATCACGTCGTACGGCGGGGCGATCACGTCATCGACGTAGCCGCCCTCGGCGTTGTAGAGCACACCACGGAAGGGCTCGAAGCGGGGCACGAACCATCGTCGCGCGCGACCCTCGCCGCGACGGAACCGGCGGTGCGACCACCGATGGCCCGTGTCCCGGTCTGATAGCAACGCCGCGATGGCCTGGCTCCTCGACCTCGACGGCGTCGTGTGGCTCGCGGATGACCCGATTCCCGGGTCGGCGGACGCGATCGCCGAGCTGCGGAGTCGGGGTGAGCGCGTCGTCTTCCTCACCAACAACTCGGCCGCGACGGTCGCGGAGTACCTCGCCAAGCTCGAGCGCGTCGGCGTGCCCGCCGAGGCCGCCGACCTGATCACGTCGGCCCAGGCGGCGGCCCGGCTGGTGGCGCCGGGGGAGACCGTGCTCGTGTGCGCCGGGCCGGGTGTGGAGGAGGCGTTGCGGACTCGGGGTGCGAAGCCGGTCGACCGCGGGCCGGCCGACGCCGTCATCGTCGGGTGGCACCGCGACTTCGACTACGACCGCCTCACGACGGCCTTCGAGGCGGTCCGCAACGGCGCGCGCCTCATCGGCACCAACGATGACGCCACCTACCCGACCCCGAGCGGACCGATCCCCGGCGGTGGTGCCATCCTCGCCGCCGTCGCCTACGCGTCGGGCGTCGATCCGGTCGTGGCCGGCAAGCCCTACGCGCCGGTGGTCGAGCTGATCCACGAGAAGGTCGCCGGCGCCGAGGTGATGGTGGGTGATCGCCCGTCGACCGACGGGCTCGTCGCGCGGCGCCTCGGCGTGCCGTTCGCGCTCGTCCTGTCGGGCGTGACGGCGGCGGATTCGCCGGCCATCGACCCCCGGCCCGACCGGGTGGCGGCCGACCTCGCCGATCTCGTCGCTCAGTACCGGTAGGGGTCGTAGGCGACGACCGGGGCGGCGCCGCCCGGACCCTTCACGGCGCGGTAGACGGCGGCGACCGCGGCGCCGAAGAGGAAGCCGCCGACATGCGCGACCCACGCCACCCCTTCGTTGGGGTTGGTGAAGAACTGCAGCGCGAGCCAGAAGATCAGCAACCAGCGGGCCTCGACCGACCGGAAGAAGATCACGAAGAAGAGCAGGAACAACGTCCGGATGCGGACGCGCGGGAACAGCACGAGGTAGGCGCCCATCACCGCGGCGATCGCGCCCGAGGCCCCGACGACCGGCACCGTGCTCGACGGCTGCACGAGGATGTGCGCCAGCGTGGCGACGAACCCACCCACGAGGTAGAAGACGACGTAGCCGACCTTGCCGAACGCGTCCTCGATGTTGTTGCCGAAGATCCAGAGGTAGAGCATGTTGCCGCCGATGTGCAGCACGCTCCCGTGCAGGAACATCGACACGAGGATCGCCAGGTACACGTTCTTGTGGGGGAACACCGGCGGCGTCGCCGGTCGTGACTCGCACGCCGTCTGCTGGCCGTTGCGGAAGGTGTCGACGACTTCGGTCTCCGACAGCGGGCGGTCGTGGACGACCTCACAGGGAATCGCGGCGTTGCGCAGGGTGAACTCGAGGTCGGCTCCCTGGTTGGCGGCCGTACGCCCCAGGAGCTGCTGCCCGCCGGGCTGGATGAGGAAGTAGACGGCGACGCACGCCGCGATCAGCACGAGGGTGACCAGCGGGCGGCCCCGCGTCGGGTTCTCGTCCTTCAGCGGGATCACGTGGGCCGACGCTATCCGTTTGGGACCTTCGCACCTTCGCAGCAACGCATGGCGGGCGGTAGGGTGCGCGCATGGCTCAAAGCGACATGCTGAAGCGCTACCTCGACGCCGGTATGGCCTTCACGCAGATGACTCGTGACCGGGCGGAGGCCATCGTCAAGGAGCTGGTGAAGGCGGGCGAGGTCCAACGCGAGAAGGCCGAGGAGCGCGTCAACGAGCTCGTCGATCGGAGCCGGAAGAACACCGAGGAGCTGATCGCACTGATCCGCCGGGAGGTGTCGGAGCAGCTGCGGGCCATGGGCCTCGACGACCTCGCCAAGCGGGCGTCGGTGTCCGGTGCGTCGGCGCCGGCGAAGAAGGCGACCGCCAAGAAGGCGCCGGCGAAGAAGACGACCGCCAAGAAGGCGCCGGCGAAGAAGACGACGGCGAAGAAGGCGACGGCCAACAAGGCCAGCGCCGTGAAGAAGACCGCCGGCGCCAAGAAGGCGACGGCGACCAAGAAGGCCACCGCCGCGACCAAGTCGGCGAAGAAGACCGCGGAGTAGCGCCACCTGGCACCGCGCCGGCGTCTCGACGCCGAGCTCGTCCGTCGGGGCCTGCTACCGACCCGGCAGCAGGCACAGGCTGCCGTCGTGGCCGGACGGGTGACCGTGTCGGGTGCGGTGGCCACCAAGCCGGCGCGCCTCGTCGGTGCCGACGAGGCGGTCGTGGTCACCGGGCCGCCGCCGCGGTTCGTGAGCCGGGGCGGCGAGAAGCTGGAGGCGGCGCTGGCGCGCTTCGGCATCGACGTCGCCGGGGCGCGGGCGCTCGACGCCGGCGCGTCGACGGGCGGGTTCACCGACTGCCTGCTGCAACGAGGCGCGGCGTCGGTGGTCGCCGTCGACGTCGGATACGGGCAGCTCGCGGACCGGATCCGCCACGACGCCCGAGTCGTGGTGATGGAGCGAACGAACGTCCGCACGCTCGTGCTCGACGAGCCGGCCGATGTCGTCGTGGCCGACCTGTCGTTCATCTCCCTGTGCACCGTCGCTCGCGCCCTCCTGGCCAACGCCCGCGAGGGAGCGGCGGTGGTGCTGCTGGTGAAGCCGCAGTTCGAGGCGGGCCGCGAGGAGGTGTCGCGCGGCCGCGGGGTGGTGCGTGACCCGACCGTGTGGCGCCGGGTGCTCGGTGAGGTGCGCT
Organism: Acidimicrobiales bacterium; assembly: GCA_036261495.1. GTDB lineage: Bacteria > Actinomycetota > Acidimicrobiia > Acidimicrobiales > CADCTF01 > DATAKR01. The sequence goes on from DATAKR010000201.1 coordinate 8,399, forward strand.
CCGCACTGAACGCCGAGGGAGCCGCGATGATGGACGTCATGGTCTCGCCCCTGCGGGGGGCCGACGGCAACGTCGAGTTCCTGGCCTACGCCCGCGCCCACGTCGACGGCCCCATGGTGACCGACGGCGGTCTCGACGCGGTCGTCGCCTCGGTGGAGCCTCGCTGATGGCCTCCGTCGGCATGGTGGTCCACCGCACCCGCCCCGAGGCCAAGGAGCTCGCCACCGAGGCGCTCGAGTGGCTCCTCGCGCGCGGCCACGACGTCCGCGTCCCGGCCGACGACGCCGCCATCGTCGGGCTCGAGCGGTGGGCGTGCCCCGACGACGGCCTCTGCGACCAGCTGGTCCTCGCGCTCAGCCTCGGAGGCGACGGCACCATGCTGCGCACCGTCGATCTCGTCAGCGGCTCGGGGATCCCGGTCCTCGGGATCAACGTCGGGAACCTCGGCTACCTGACCGAGTGCGAGCCCGGCGGTCTCGAACCGGCGCTCGAGGCGTTCTTCGCCGGCGACTACCGCATCGAGGAGCGCATGACGCTGGAGGTCGACGCCGTGTTCGGCGGTGAGGCCCGGGGTCCGTTCCTCGCGCTCAACGAGGCATGGCTGGAGAAGAGCCAACCGGGTCATACCGTCCACATGGAGGTGTCGATCGCCGGCCGGATCTTCACCACCTACGCGGCCGACGGCATCATCGTGAGCACCGCCACCGGCTCGACCGCCTACAACCTGTCGGTGCGGGGACCGATCCTGTCGCCGACACTCGACGCCATGGTGCTCAAGCCGGTCGCTCCGCACCAGCTCTTCGACCTGCCCCTCGTGCTCGCGGGCGACGAGGAGGTGCGCATCGAGCTGCTCGACGGCCGCACGGCCACGCTGCTGGTCGATGGCCGGGTGATCGGGGCGCTGGCATCGGGCGACGTCATCACCTGCCGCGGCGGACCCGACCGCGCTCGGCTCGTCCGCTTCGGTCCACACGACTTCCACGCCATCTTGAAGGCGAAGTTCGGGCTGACGGACCGCTGATGCTGGCCGAGCTCCACGTCGCCAACCTCGGCGTGATCGCCGACCTCCGGCTCACCCTCGACGCGGGCATGACGGCCTTGACGGGGGAGACGGGCGCCGGCAAGACGCTTCTGGTCGAGGCGATCGAGCTGCTCGTCGGTGGCCGCGCCGACGCGGTGCTCGTGCGGCCCGGCGCCGAGGAGGCGTTTGTCGAGGGCCGCTTCGTCACGACGGATGGAGAGGTGATCCTCGCCCGGGCGGTGCCGGCGGGGGGCGGGCGGTCGCGCGCCTACGTCGACGGTCGCATGGCGCCGGTCGCGTCGCTGGCCGAGGCCGGTCGGGCGCTCGTCGACCTCCACGGGCAGCACGCCCACCAGTCCCTCCTGTCGGTCGCCGTGCAGCGACGGGCCCTCGACGTGTTCGCGGGTGCCGACCGCGCGCCGCTCGAGGCGGCTCGCGCCCGGATCCGCGAGATCGACGGGGCGCTCGATGCCCTCGGCGGCGATGCGCGGGCGCGGGCCCGGGAGATCGACCTGTTGCGCTTCCAGGTCGACGAGATCGAAGCCGCCCGCCTCCAGGGCGACGACGAAGACGAGATGCTCGCCGCCGAGGAGGAGCGGCTTGCCGGCGCAGCCGACACGAGGGCCGCGGCCGGCGCCGCGCACGACGCGCTCGTCGACGCCGGCGGCGCGGCCGACGGCATCGGGAGCGCGCTCGGCGCCGCCGCGGGCCATGGCCCGCTCGTCGCGCTGGCCGAGCGACTGCGGGGGCTGCAGGCCGAGGTCGCCGATGTCGCGGCCGAGCTGCGGAACGTCGCCGAGTCGCTCGAGGACGATCCCGAGCGGCTGGCGGAGATCCAGGCTCGCCGGCAAGCGCTGCGCGAGCTGCGCCGCAAGTACGGCGACACCCTCGCCGAGGTCGTGCGGTTCCGCGACGAGGCGTCGCAGCGCCTGGCC
>DATAKR010000202.1:0-11011 GCA_036261495.1 Acidimicrobiales bacterium
GGCCGGCGGCCGCGGCATCCCACCGCACCGCGGCTCGCTTGCTCGACATCCGGCAGCTTCGCTCGTACGACGGGACGGAGCTCGCCGTCCCCGGGCCCCGGCTCCCGATCCTTCGCGGTGCCCGTGCCCGTCGCTCGACACTGCTCGAACCGATCGACATCCGACCGGTCACGCCCGACCCGGCCCGGTGCGCGATCCCGGCGACGAGGGTCGAGCGGACGCTCGTCGACCTCGCGGCAGTCGTGCCCGTCGAGACCCTGCGCTCGGCGCTCGAGGACGCGCTGCTCCGCGGTCTCACGACGATCGACCGCCTCTGGAGCTACCTCACGCGCTACGGCGCCCGCGGCCGTCCGGGTGTGGCGACGTTCCGCGCCGTGCTGCGGAAGCGTGACCCGTCGTGGGCGCCGACCGAGAGTGGCCTCGAGGACCGCCTCGTGGCGACGCTCGAGCGCCACGGGGTCGAAGTGCCCACGCCTCAGATCCCCATCGTCTCCCTCTCGGGGAAGCGCTTCCGCATCGACCGTGGCTACGACGACATCCTGCTCGCGCTCGAGGTCAACAGCGTCTACTGGCACACCTCGCCGGAGGCGCAACGGCGTGACGCCGAGAAGCGCAACGCCCTGCTCCAGCTCGGATGGCACCTCTACATCGTCACGGAGTTCGACCTCGACGAGCGGCCCGCCTGGCTCGCCGCCGACATCGGGGCGACGGTCGCCGCGCTCCGCGCGCGGCAGTCGATGGCGGCCGGTGCGCATCCGCGCCTCTCGCCGCCGGGCTCGGCGAACCTTGTCGCCTGACGCCCCTCCGACCTGGGCGGATGTCGAGGTGCTCGACAAGGTTCGGTCGCCGGGGCCGCCGGCGGGGTAGGCGGGAGCCGCCGGTAGGGTGGGAGGCCGTCGAATGAGCCTTCGCTCGCTCCCCTCGCTCCTCCGCGACGACCCCGTCGTCGCGTCCGTCCTCGGGCAGTCCAGCGCCGTGCTGGCCGTGCCCGAGCCGGCGCGCGCCTACGTCGTCGCCGGGCTCGCCACCCTGAGCAACCGCCACCCCTACGTGGTCGCGGTGCCGACCACCACCGACGCCGACCGCCTCGCCCTCGACCTGCGCGCCTACCTGGGCGACGACCAGGTCGACGTGTTCCCGGCCTGGGAGACGCTGCCGTTCGAGCGGGTGAGCCCGAGTGTCGAGACGATGGGCCGGCGCTGCCGGGTGATGTGGCGGCTCCGCGAACCGGGACGGATGCCGCGGGTGCTCGTCGCGCCGATCCGGGCGCTCGTGCAGCGCCTCGGCCCTCATGTCGAGGACGTCGACCCGGTCACGATCCGGCCGGGCGACACGCTCGATCCCGACGACCTGGTGCGGCGCCTCGTCGCCGCCGGCTACCGGCGTGAGTACCAGGTGGAGCACCGGGGCGAGGTCGCCGTCCGAGGGTCGATCGTCGACGTGTTCCCGAGCACCGCCGACGTGCCGGTGCGCGTCGACCTGTGGGGCGACGAGGTCGACCGGTTGACCGAGTTCGCGGTCGCCGACCAGCGCGCGACGGTCGACGTCGCCTGTGCCGAGATCTTCCCGTGCCGCGAGCTGCTGCCGACCGACGAGGTGCGGGCGCGCGCCGAGCGGCTGATCGGTGAGGAGCCGTGGGGCCGCGAGCAGTGGGAGCGCCTCGCCGAGGGCCAGACGTTCGAGGGCATGGAGTCGTGGCTCCCGTGGCTCGTCGAGGGCGAGCACGTGCTCCTCGACCTCGTCGGCGCCGATGCGCAGGTGGTGCTCGTCGAGCCCCGCCGCATGCGCGACCGGGCGAAGGAGCTGCTCGACGAGGAGGCGAGCCTCGCCGACACGCTCGCGCTCACCTGGGGCGCCGTCGCCACGCACGACGGCGCCGCCGGCTCCCCCGACGCCCCCGACGCCACCGACGCCACCGGCGCCACCGACCTGGCGGCCCCCCGGCTGCCGGCGTTCCCGCGCCTGCACCTGCCCTTCGACCGCCTCCTGGCCCACACCGACGCGCCGGCGTGGACCATCGCCTCCGCGGCGGAGGGTCCGGGCACGAGCGTCGTCGAGGCCCACGGCTGGGACCCGGTGTTCGGCGACAGCGAACGGCTGATCACCCGGCTCGCCGATCTCGCCCGCAACCGGTTCCGCGTGAACATCTGCGCCGAGGGCCGCGGCACCGGCGCCCGCATCACCCAGAGCCTCACCGAGGGTGGCCTCGACGTCCCGTTCGACGAGAACAGCACCCTCGAGCCCGAGGCGCTCACCCTGCCCGGGCTCCGGGTGATCGTGCAGCCTCTCGAACGGGGGTTCGTCCTCCCGAGCATCCGCCTCGCCGTCCTCGCCGAGAGCGACGTCACCGGTCGCCGCCGCGCCCACCGCCGAGCGAGGCCCCGACGAGCGTCGGAGGGCTTCTTCGAGGACCTCAAGCCGGGCGACTACGTCGTCCACTACCAGCACGGCGTCGCGAAGTACGGCGGCATGGTGAAGCGGGCCATCGGCGGCGTGGAGCGCGACTACCTGCTGCTCGAGTACCGAGGCGGCGACAAGCTCTACGTCCCCTCCGACCAGATCGACGCGGTGCGCCACTACACCGGCGGCGAGTCGCCATCGCTCAACAAGCTCGGTGGCTCCGACTGGCAGAAGACCAAGAGCCGGGTGCGCGCCGAGGTGAGGCGGATCGCCCAGGAGCTGGTCGTCCTCTACCGCAAGCGCGTCACCAGCCCCGGCCATGCGTTCGGTCCCGACACGCCGTGGCAGCACGAGCTCGAGGAGTCGTTCCCCTACGTCGAGACCCCCGACCAGGTGAAGGCGATCACCGACGTCAAGGCCGACATGGAGGAGCCCCGGCCCATGGACCGCCTGGTCTGCGGCGACGTCGGCTTCGGCAAGACGGAGGTCGCGCTCCGGGCCGTGTTCAAGGCCGTCCAGGACGGCAAGCAGGCCGCCATCCTCGTACCCACCACCCTGCTCGCCCAGCAGCACTTCCAGACGTTCAGTGAGCGCTTCGCCGGCTACCCGATCCGGGTCGAGGTCCTCTCCCGGTTCCTCACGCCCGGTCAGGCCAAGAAGGTGATCGAGGGCCTCGGCGATGGCAGCGTCGACGTCATCGTCGGCACCCATCGCCTGCTGAGCGCCGACGTGAAGTTCAAGGACCTCGGCCTGCTCGTGGTCGACGAGGAGCAGCGCTTCGGCGTCACCCACAAGGAGCAGATCAAACAGCTCCGCACCAACGTCGACGTGCTCACGCTCACGGCCACGCCGATCCCGCGGACGCTCGAGATGAGCCTCACCGGCATCCGCGACCTCACCCTCCTCAACACGCCGCCGGCGGAGCGCCAGCCGATCCTCACCTACGTCGGCGAGTACGACGAGCGGGCCGTGGGGGAGGCGGTCCGGCGCGAGCTGCTCCGCGAGGGCCAGGTGTTCTTCGTGCACAACCGGGTGATGGACATCGAGCACGTCGCCGCCCGGCTCCGGGAGCTCGTCCCCGAGGCCCGCGTCGCCATCGCCCACGGCCAGATGGACGAAGGCACCCTCGAGAAGGTCGTCATCGACTTCTGGGAGGGCGAGTACGACGTGCTCGTCTGCACGACGATCATCGAGTCGGGCATCGACATGCCCACCGTCAACACCCTCGTCGTCGACCGCGCCGACCTCATGGGGCTCGGCCAGCTCCACCAGCTCCGGGGTCGGGTGGGGCGGGCCGGCCAGCGGGCCTACGCCTATCTCTTCGTGCCGCCCGATCGGATGCTGAGCGAGGAGGCCTACGAGCGCCTGAAGACGATCGGCGAGCACACCGAGCTCGGCTCGGGCTACAAGATCGCCATGCGCGACCTCGAGATCCGTGGCGCCGGCAACCTCCTCGGCGAGACCCAGTCGGGCCACATCGCCGCGGTCGGCTACGACCTCTACGTCCAGATGGTGAGCGAGGCGGTGGCCGAGCTGAAGGGCGAGGAGCTGCGCGAGCCGGCGGAGATCAAGCTCGACATCCCGCTCGCGGCGAACCTGCCGCCGTCGTACGTCGAGAAGGAGGAGCTGCGGCTCGAGGCCTACCGGCGCCTGGCCGCGGTCACCACCGCCCAGGAGGTCGACGACATCGAGGCCGAGTGGCTCGACCGCTACGGCCCGATCCCCGACCCGGCGCGGGCGCTCCTCGACGTCGGTCACCTCCGCGCCGAGTGCTCCCGGATCGGCGTGCGCGAGGTCGCGGTGGCGCGAGACGTCGCCCGCATGTCACCCGTCGACCTCAAGGCGAGCCAGGCCATCCGGCTCAAGCGGCTGTTCCCGAAGGCGGTGTACAAGGAAGACCTGGCCCAGGTGGTGGCGCCGATCCCCCGCGGGCAGCAGCCGGCGACGTACCTCCGTGACCTCCTCGCGCAGGTGGTGCCCGAAGAAGTCCCGTCTGTAGCATCCTGAAACGGTGAAACGCCCCCCCTTGCACCTCTCCGTTGTCGCGCTCGCGCTCGCCGTCCTGGTCGGGCTCGCAGGGTGCGGCAGCTCGGCCGCCGGCAACCCTCCGGCGGCGACCGTCGGCAGCCACGAGATCGCCCAGAAGCAGCTCGACGACGAGCTGAACGCCATCCTCGCCAACACCAAGTACGTGTCGGGCCTCGAGCAGGCGGGTACCCCGGTCCGGGGCACGAACCCCGGCACCACGTTCGATCTCGGCTTCGTGAGCCGCGTGCTCACCCGCCAGATCCTGCTCGACCTCATCCACCAGGAGTTCGTGAAGCGGAAGCTGTCGCTCGCCGCCGGCGATCTCGACAAGGCGAAGACCCAGGTGACGCAGGACCTCGGTGGTCCCGACGTGTTCGCCCAGTTCCCGAAGAGCTACCAGGACGACGTGACGCGCCGCACCGCCGAGGTCACCAAGCTGCAGGAGAACCTCGCCGGCGCCAAGGTCGACGATGCCGCGGTCAAGGCCTACTACGACGCGCACTCGGCCGACTTCCAGCAGACCTGCGTCAGCCACATCCTGTTCGGTGTCGTCGGCTCCGACGGGCAGATCGACCAGACCGCCACCGGGGCCCAGTCCGACCAGCTCAAGTCGCAGGCCGACCAGGTCCGGTCGCAGATCGTCGGCGGCTCGCTCGACTTCGCGGCGGCGGCCAAGCAGTACTCGGTCGACACGTCGAACAAGGAGCAGGGCGGCGACCTCGGGTGCGGCGGGCCGGGCCGCTTCGTCCAGCAGTTCGAGGACGGCATGAACGCCACCGCGGTCGGTGACGTGAGCCCGCCGGTGCAGACCCAGTTCGGCTGGCACCTCATCAAGGTCACGAAGCGGGGCCCGCAGACGCTGGCGGAGGCCACGCCGGAGATCCAGCAGACGCTCACGACCAACGCCCAGGGCGGTCTCTCCGACTTCCTGCAGACGCAGGTGAAGAAGACGAAGATCTCGGTGAACCCGCGCTACGGCCGGTGGACCAACGACGGCCAGCAGCCGGGCATCAAGCTGCCGAGCGCGCCGACCACCACCGAGCCGGGCCAGCAGCCCGACACGTCGAACCCGTTCGGCGCCCCCACGGCGCCATGACCGCGAGGGGTCGGGTCGTCGTCATCGGGCTCGGCCCGGCCGGGCCCGACCTCCTACCGGCCGCCGCCGCCGACGCCATCGAGCGGGTCCCCGTGCGGTTCGTCCGCACCACGCGTCATCCGGCCGCGGTCGCGGTGCCGGGGGCGGTGTCCTTCGACGATCTCTACGAGCACGCCGAGCGGTTCGACGACGTCTACCGGGCGATCGTCGACGCCCTCGTCGCGGCCGCCGGCGAGCACGGCGAGGTCCTCTACGCCGTGCCCGGATCACCGAGGGTGCTCGAGCGCTCGGTCGACTGGCTGCTCGACGATGGTCGGGTCGAGGTCGAGGTCGTGCCGGCGGTGTCGTTCCTCGACATCGCCTGGGCGCGCCTCGGCGTCGACCCCTTCGAGCAGGGCGTGCGGCTCGTCGATGCCCACCGCTTCGCCGAGCGCGCCGCCGGGGAGCGCGGGCCGCTGCTCGTCGCCCACTGCCACGCCAACTGGGTGCTCTCTGACGTGAAGCTCGCCTTCGAGGACGACGGGCCGCCGCGCGCGGTGATCCTCCAGCGGTTGGGCCTGCCCGACGAGAACGTCGTCGAGGTCGGCTGGTCGGAGCTCGATCGGGCGGTCGAGGCCGACCACCTCACGTCGGTGTGGATCCCCGAGGTGACGGCCCCGGTCGCGGCCGAGCTCACGACGTTCTGGGAGACCGTTCGGGCGCTGCGAGAGCGGTGCCCGTGGGACCGCGAGCAGACGCACCGCTCGCTCACCCGCTACCTGATCGAGGAGGCCTACGAGGTCGTCGAGGCGATCGAGGAGGGCGACGTCGACCACCTCGAGGAGGAGCTGGGCGACCTGCTGCTGCAGGTGTTCCTCCACTCCGCGATCGCGACCCAGGCCGGCGACTTCACCCTCGCCGACGTGGCCCGTGTGATCGACGAGAAGATGATCCGGCGCCACCCGCACGTCTTCGGTGACGTCGAGGTGGCGTCGGCCGACGACGTGCGCCGCAACTGGGACGAGATCAAGCGGGGTGAGAAGGCCGCCGCCGCCGACGGCCTCCCACCCTCGGCGCTCGACGGCATCCCGGGTGCGTTGCCCGCGCTGCTCTATGCCCTCAAGCTCGGCCGGAAGGCGGCCGCTGCCGGCGTCGACCGGGCCGACGCCTCCGGCGCGTTCGCACGAGTGCAGGAGCAGCTCGCCGGCGTCGACGCCGGGGGTTCCGACCCCGGCCAGGTCGAGGAGCAGATCGGCGACCTCCTGTACGCGGTCGTCGACCTCGCCCGTCACCTGTCGGTCGATCCCGAGGCCGCGCTGCGCGGCGCGGCGGCGCGGTTCCGCGAGCGGTTCGTGGAGGACTAAGGCGAGGACGCGATCGGTCGCGCCGGATCGGCGCCGCCGGCCGCGGCGATCGCCTCGTACGCGGAGCGCAGGGTCGCCCGCCGGCTCGGCCATGACAGGAGGTCGACGTTGTCGACCCACTGCTCGACCGTGCCCATGCCGCGCGGCAGCGCTCGCAGCACGGGGTCGGTCACCGAGTCGAGGAGGCCGTCGGCGAGGTCGGCCGACACGGTGCGGATGGGCCGGTCGTGGAACGGCACGATCACCTCGTCGGGCGCGGGCAGCGCGAGCGACCGTTGCCGCCGGGCGAGGACGCCGGCGCCGTCGCAGAGCGCGCCTTCCCGCGCCACCGGATCGTCGGCAACCAGCACGGCATCGTGCCGCGGGGCGAGCTCCGCGGCGACGGCGAGCTCCCGGAAGGCGGTGCCCTCCCACTTCGGGTACGGCGGCCACCGGCGGGAGAGCAGGAAGGCGAGGTGGACCTGCACGCGCACGAGCCGGGCGGCGATCACCCGCGACCCCGGCTCGTCGTTTCGCGACGCCGTGCGGACGACGAAGGGCAGCTCCTGCTCGAGGCGCGCCCAGTCGGCGGCCACGGCGAGGCGCCAGACCTCGTCGGGGTACCACGCGAGGTCGTTGCGGACGCGCGTGAGCGTGCCCGGCCCGTCGAAGAACACCGCGCCACCGATCACCTCGAGCACGCTCTGGCCGGTCATGACGAGCCAGTCGAGGGGATCGAGCGGTCGGGTGGCGTCGAGGCCGAGGCGCGACCGCGTCAGCTCGGCGACCGACGTGATCTCGACCTGGAGCTGCGCCCGCGGCGACCACGAGGTCGCGAAGCGCACGGGATGGCCCTCGAACGTGTCGGGCAGCTCGCGGTCGAGGGCGTCCTCGACGTCGGCGGCCGCGTCCGCGTCGTCGGTCTCGAGCACCACGTGGAGCCGGCAGCCCCAGTCGTGATCGCGCGACACCTCGTCGTCGAGGCCGAGCACGTCGGACCCCGATCCGAGGCGCGCCGCGGCGTAGGGGAGGCGCGGGAACCGCCCGGCGAGCACGGGCCGCACCAGCCGTTCGAAGTAGCGGCGGGCGAGCTCGATGCCCGCGCCGGTCGGCATGGCGCCGGATCGTAGGTGGCCCGCCGGCGGTCCTCCGACGTTCGGTTGGTCGCCGGTGAACGGTGGCTCCTACGGTCGCGCCGAGAGGTCCGGTACCGTTCACTTCAACAACAGGAGCAACAGGCGCGCACATGAGCGAGATCGAGCACATCGTCGGTCGGGAGGTCCTCGACTCCCGTGGCAACCCGACCGTCGAGGTCGAGGTGTTCCTCGCGTCCGGTGCCAAAGGGCGGGCGGTCGTGCCGTCGGGGGCCTCGACCGGCCAGTTCGAGGCCGTCGAGCTCCGCGACGGTGGCGACCGCTTCGGCGGCAAGGGCGTGCTCGATGCGGTCGACCACGTCAACGGCGAGATCCTCGACGAGATCGTCGGGCTCGAGGCGCTCGACCAGCGGGGCGTTGACGCCGAGCTGATCTCGCTCGACGGCACCGACAACAAGGGCCGCCTCGGCGCCAACGCCATCCTCGGCGTGTCGCTCGCGGTGGCCAAGGCCGCCGCCGACGAGCTAGAGCTCCCGCTGTACCGCTACGTCGGCGGCGCCAACGCCCACGTCCTGCCGGTGCCGATGATGAACGTGGTCAACGGCGGGGTGCACGCCGACAACAACGTCGACCTCCAGGAGTTCATGCTCATGCCGGTCGGCGCCGCCAGCTTCAGCGAGGCGCTGCGCTGGGGCACCGAGACGTACCACGTGTTGAAGAAGGTGCTCCACGACCGCGGGCTGTCGACCGCCGTCGGCGACGAGGGTGGGTTCGCGCCGAACCTCGACAGCAACGAGGCGGCCGTGCAGGTCCTGGTCGAGGCCATCGAGAAGGCCGGACGGGTGCCGGGCGACGAGATCGCCATCGCCCTCGATCCGGCGACGAGCGAGATCTTCCGCGATGGGTCCTACGTGCTCGCCGGCGAGGGACGCACCCTCACCGGCGAGCAGATGGTCGAGTTCTGGGTCAACCTCGTCGACCGCTACCCGATCGTGTCGATCGAGGACGGCATGGCCGAGGACGACTGGGCCGGCTGGGCGATGCTCACCCGCGAGCTCGGCCACCGCGTCCAGCTCGTCGGTGACGACCTCTTCGTGACCAACGTCGACCGCCTCTCGCAGGGCATCGAGCGGGCCGTTGCCAACGCGATCCTCGTCAAGGTCAACCAGATCGGCTCGCTCACCGAGACCCTCGACACCGTCGAGCTGGCGACGCGGTCGGCCTACGCCAGCGTGATGTCGCACCGCTCGGGCGAGACCGAGGACACGACGATCGCCGACCTCGCGGTGGCCACCAACTGCGGCCAGATCAAGACCGGCGCGCCGGCGCGCTCCGACCGGGTCGCCAAGTACAACCAGCTGCTCCGCATCGAGCACGACCTCGGCGAGGCCGCCGCGTTCCGCGGGCTGGCGACACTCGCCGGCGGCGGCCGGCGGGGCACCGGCAACGGCGGCGGGGGCGCCTGAGCCCTTGCTCCGGATCCCGCGCCTCGTGTGGATGCTCGTCGGGTCGGTGGCGCTCGTCGTGTTCCTCGTGCTCGCCGTGTTCCCGACGCGGACGTGGATCGATCAGCACGACCAGATCGCCGCCGAGCGCGCCAAGGTGCGGGTCCTCGACGAGCAGAACCAGAAGCTCGCGGCGCGCGTGCAGGAGCTGCACACCGACAGCGAGATCGAGCGGATCGCGCGCGAGCAGTACTCGATGGTGAAGCCTGGCGAGGACGCCTACGCCATCCTGCCGGGGCCGGCCGACCCGCAGCCGGCGCCCGTTCCCCCGGAGCCTCCGAAGCCGCCGCGCCGCTCGATGTGGTGGAAGGCGTGGCACGCGGTCCAGTTCTGGAGTTGAGGTAGCGGTCGCCCAGCTCCGCCGACGTACCGCCCTGGCGTCGGGAGTAGGTTTCGTCCCGATCTTCCGCTTCACGCGGAGCCCGACGGCGCGCGGCATGATGTGCGCCCGACAGTGGGAACCAGGGGGTGGTGCAGGTGCAAGTCTCCATGACGGTCAACGGCACGGCGCACGACGACGACGTCGAGCCGCGTCTGCTGCTCGTGCACTACATCCGCGAGGTGCTCGGCCTCACGGGCACGAACATCGGGTGCGACACCACGTCGTGCGGCGCCTGCACCGTCCTGCTCAACGGCGAGTCGGTCAAGTCGTGCACGGTTCTCGCCGTCCAGGCCGACGGTGCCGACATCACCACGATCGAAGGCCTGGCCCCGTCGCCGGAGCAGATGCACCCCATGCAGGAGGCGTTCCGGGAGAACCACGGGCTGCAGTGCGGCTACTGCACGCCCGGCATGGTGATGGCGTCGGTGTCGTTCCTGCAGGAGAACCCCAACCCCACCGAGGCCGAGGTGCGCGAGGGCCTCGAGGGCAACCTGTGCCGCTGCACCGGCTACCACAACATCGTGAAGGCCGTCCTCGCCTGCGCGGCCGAGCAGTCGGGAGCCCGGGCATGATCCCCGCCAAGTTCGACTACGCCCGCGCCGGATCCGCCGACGAGGCCGTGAGCCTGCTGGCCGAGCACGGCGACGACGCCAAGCTCCTCGCCGGCGGCCACTCGCTGCTGCCGCTCATGAAGCTCCGGCTGGCCACCCCGGCGATGCTGATCGACGTCGGCCGCCTGAGCGACCTCTCCTACATCCGTGACGCCGGCGACCACGTGGCGATCGGCGCGCTGACCCGCCACCGCGACCTCGAGACCAGCGACGTCCTCGCCTCGTCGGTGCCGATCCTCGCCTACGCCGCCCACCTCGTCGGCGACCCGCAGGTGCGCCACCGCGGCACGATCGGCGGCTCGATCAGCCACGGCGATCCCGCGTCCGACCTGCCGGCGGTCGTGCTCGCCCTCGGCGGCACCATCGTCGCCAAGGGCCCGGACGGCGAGCGCGAGATCCCCGCGACCGAGTTCTTCCAGGGCTTCCTCGAGACGGCGCTGCGCCCCGACGAGCTCCTCACCGAGATCCGCGTGCCGAAGACCACCGGCGGCTGGTCGTACCAGAAGTTCAACCGCCGGGCCCAGGACTGGGCCATCGTCGGGGTCGCGGCGGCGCGGGTGAACGGCGGCGTGA
>DATAKR010000001.1:0-2293 GCA_036261495.1 Acidimicrobiales bacterium
CCGCTGCCGGAGGCGAGCACGACCATCCGGGTGCGCAGGACGTCGAGCGCCGGCCCCTCGAGGCCGGGCAGGAAGCGCAGCGGCGAGCTGTAGTAGAGGTCGTCGTTGACGTGGCCGCCCATGAACTGCTCGATGGCGTACGTCCCGCTCATGCACACGGCCGACTCGACGAGCTCGGGGTAGCGGCACGTGATCGCCAGGGCGTTGAAGGCCCCGATCGAGGAACCGGCCACGGTGACCGGCAGGTGGTGGCCGCCGAGGTCGGAGTGGATCGCCGGGATCACCTCGCGGGCGATGGCCTCGTGGTAGGCGTTGAAGAGCGAGTAGCGGTGCTCGACGCTGCCGCGGCGCTCGGCGAGCGCCCGGCCGGCGATGCTGTCGACGGAGTAGACCTTGGCCCGGCCGGCCGCGATGAGCGGCTCGAGGTGGGCGATCATGTGGTTGCGCTCCACCTCCTCCGCGTCGCCGCCGGCGGTCGGGAAGAGCAGCACCGGGGAGCCGTAGGTCCCCCACCTCGCGACGCTGAGGTCCTGGCCCAGGCGGTCGGAGTACCACCGGTCGGTCACCTTCATGCGGGTTGCTCCTGTCTGCTGGATCTACTCGTAGACGAACTTCTGGGGACCCGGGAAGATCCACGAGAGGCCGTCGCCGAGGCGGTCGCGCCAGTCCTCCCAGTTGTGGCCGTCGCGCGCCTCGACGTAGCGCACCTTCATCCCGGTGTGGCGGAAGACCGGCACCATGGAGCGGTTCGGCGTGATGAGCGGCTCGTAGACGCCGCACGACATGTAGATGCGGTCGACGACGGCCGTGGGCTTCGCGCGGAACCTGTTGACGAACTTCACGACCGGGTCGAAGGCCGGCCCGCCGCCGTGCTCGAAGCCGATGTCGGTGAAGACGAGCGAGGCCGACTGCAGCAGCAGCGAGCCGAACAGTCCCGGGTAGCGCACCGCCACCGACAGGGCCGCGATGCCGCCGAACGAGCTGCCCATGAGGCACCGGGCCTCGGGGGCGTCGATGAGCGGCAGGCGCTCGTTCAGCAGCGGGACCAGCTCACGGGCGACGAACCGGGCGTGCGGCGCGTGGTTGGGGTACTCCTTGAGCCGGTCGCGCGGCGAGACGAAGACGGCGACGAGCGGGTCGACGTCGAGGCGGTGGATGAGGTTGTCGAGGACCGTCTTCATCGCCGCGAACTGCAGGTAGTCGCCGCCGTCGTGGACGATGAGCAGCGGGTAGCGCTGCGCCCGGTTGAAGCGGGCCGGCAGGTAGATCGTGACCGGCTGGTCACGGCGCAGGGCCCGGCTGCGGACCGTCTCCTCGACGAGGGTGCCCTCGCGGGCCTCCGGGTCGTGCACCGCCCAGTCGGGCACGCGGTAGCCGATCGCCGCGCACACCGACGACGAGCCCATCGGGCTGTGCGCGAGGCGCGGGTTGAGCGGGTCGTTGAAGCGCTCGTAGCTCTCGCCCTTGCGGATCTCGACCTGGTACTCCACCCGCGACCCCTCGGGCAGCACGGTGGTCACCGCCCACAGGTCCGACTCGCCGATCCGCTTGAGCGGCAACGGGTCCGGCAGCCCGACGACCCGGTGGCGCACCCACACCCCGTCGACGTCTCCGCGGTAGAGGAAGGTGGCGCGCTCGCCCTCGATGATCGGGCTGCCGAAGCGCTCGAGGAACCGGTCGATCGCCGGCCCGTCGAGGGGTCCGCCCTCGCGCAGCCGGTTGACGGCGAGGCGTTCGGTGGAGCTCATGCCGCCCCCACCACGGCGACGCGGCCGTCGGGCTCGACGACCCGGGCGCCGTCGGGCACGACCGCCGGCTCGCCCGGGGCCACGCCCCCGAAGCGCACGACGGCGCCGTCGTCGAGCAGGAGCATCCGGTGCTCGACGAACCGCCGGGCGAGCCGCGCCATCCGCTCGCGGTCGTCGAGGCGCAGGCGACGCTTGGCGTGCGGCAGCGCGAGGATCCCCGGCAGCCGGCCGAGGCCGCGGTCGTGCACCTCGGCCGCCGTGACGCCGTGCGGGGTGAAGTCGTGGAAGAGGACGACCTGGTCGGCCGGGGCGATGGCGCTGACCGACCAGGCGACGACGGTCTGCTCCGGCCGCAGCGCCACCTCGAAGAAGCCCAGCGTCTCGAGCAGGGCGCGCACGTTGCCGCCGGCGATGACGACCGCCTCGCACTCGGCGAGGACCGCGCCGATCTCGCCGCGGTGCCAGCCGATGGTGCCGCTCGGGTCGGCCGAGGTCGTGGCGCGGAGCGTCGCGTGCAGGTCGGCGATCGCCGCGGCGTACCACTT
>DATAKR010000040.1:0-6462 GCA_036261495.1 Acidimicrobiales bacterium
CTTTTCGACGTTTCCTCCGACGGCGTGCCCGTCCTCCGAGTGCACGTGCTCCCCGGCGCCGGCCGCACGGCCGTGGTCGGCCGCCATGGCGACGCGCTCAAGGTGCGCGTCGCGGCCCCGCCGGAGAAGGGCAAGGCGAACGACGCGTGCACGGTCCTGCTCGCCAGCCTGTTCGACGTGCCGGCAGCCGACGTGGAGCTGACGGGCGGTGCGTCGAGCCGGTCGAAGCGCTTCCGCGTCACCGGTCTCGACGAGCAGACGTTCGTCGAGCGGCTCGAGATGGCGCTCGAGGGGGCCGATGTGCCCCCTGGTGGGAATGCGGGCGCCCGGGGCGGCGTTTCCCGGCGGCGACCGGGTCGTTGAACGGCGGTCGCGGCAACACCGATCCGCCGTTGCCGGCGATGTAAGGTCAACGGTCCTTTCCCGTCCTACCGCCCACCCCGGCACTCCGGCCGGGCGAAGGGAAGCCACACCGATGCCGAGCGCGAAGAAGGCTGCACCCGCCAAGAAGGCGCCCGTGAAGGCGCCCGCGAAGGCAGCTGCCAAGAAGGTCACGGCGACCAAGGCGGGAAAGGCCACCAAGGTGGCCCAGCCGGCGAAGACGACGAAGACCACCAAGGCCACGAAGACCACCCGCACGACGAAGACCACGGAGAAGACGCCGGCAAAGGCGGCCGCCGCCCCGGCGAAGAAGAAGGCCGCGGCGCCGGCGGCGCCCGCCACGACCAAGAAGGCCATCGCGTCGAAGGCGGGTGCGCGCACGTCGGCACCGTCGAAGGCGAAGGCCCCGAAGAAGGCAGCGCCTGTGACGAAGACCCCGCCGGCGGCGAAGACGTCGCCTGCACCCGCACCCGCGAAGAAGTCGGCTCCCGAATCGACAGAGCATGCGGCGCCGCCGGCACCGAGGAGGACGCTGGGCGTGAAGCCGGCCCCGCCGGCGAGGAAGAGCGCCGACCACGACCCCAAGTTCCTCGAGGAGCAGCGCGAGCTGCTGATCGAGGAGCGCCGCGGGTACGAGCGCCAGATCCAGGAGCTGAAGGCGGAGGCCGATCAGCTCGCGGCCGAGGCCGAGCCGGGCGACGTGCAGTTCGACGACGAATCGGGCGAGGGCGACACGATGAGCATCGAGCGCGAGCGCGATCTGGCCTTGATCGCCAACGCGCGACGCACCATCGAGGAGATCGAGCGCGCCCTCGAGAAGATCGACGCCGGCACCTATGGCATCTGCGAGCGGTGCGGCCAGCCCATCATGAAGGCCCGCCTCAAGGCTCTGCCCTTCGCAACGGAATGCGTCGCGTGCAAGAGCGGAGGGCTGTCGGCCCGGCGTTGACCGGCCGCGGCACCCGCGCCGGGGAGGGCGACATCCCCCGGGCGACGTCCTCACCGGCGGTGCCCGGCCCGCTCCTCCTGCTCGCCGCCGGCCTGGCCGCGGGTGTGTTCGCGCTCGACCAGGTCACCAAGACCCTCGCCGTGCGTGGCCTCGCCGACGGTCCCGTCCACGTGTGGTGGACAGTGACGCTCAACCTGTCGTTCAACTCCGGCATCGCCTTCAGCCTGGGTCCGGGGTTGACGCCGTGGATCACGGCGGTGGTCGTCGTGCTCGTCGTGGTCCTGCTGGCGTTGACCCGCCGGGTGACGAGCCCGGCGATGGCGGTCGCGCTGGGTCTCGTTCTCGGAGGCGCGATCGGCAACCTCGCCGACCGGCTGTTCCGCGGCCACGGTGGAGCCGTCGTCGACTTCATCGACGTGCGATGGTGGCCCGTGTTCAACGTCGCCGACATCGCCATCACCACCGGGGCGGTGCTGCTCGTGCTCTCCGGTCTCCGCGAGCAGCCGCGCCAGGAGATCGCGCCGAGGTCCTGACGGTGCCCGAGCGCCAGGAGACGGTGATCCCCGCCGCGCTCGCCGGCGAGCGCGTCGATCGGGTGGTCGCACTGCTCACCGGTCTCCCTCGCGCCGAGGTCGCGGGCCTGGTCGACGCCGGCGCGGTGCGCGTCGGCGGCCGCGCGGTGACGACCCGCAGCCGGAAGGTCAACGCCGGCGACATCGTCGAGGTCGACGTCCCCGAGCGTCGCGGCCGCGGCCGCCCCGAGGCGAACGACGCCCTTGAGCTGGCGGTCGTCGCCGCCGACGGCGCCGTGATCGTCGTCGACAAGCCCCCGGGTCTGGTGGTCCACCCCGGGGCCGGCCACGAGGGCGACACGTTGGTGAACGCGCTCCTCGCGCGGTTCCCGGAGATCGCCGCGGTCGGCGATCCCGACCGCCCCGGGATCGTGCACCGGCTCGATGCCGGCACGTCGGGCCTGCTCGTCGTGGCGCGCACGCAGGCGGCCTACGACGCGCTGGTCGCCCAGCTGGGAGCGCGGTCGGTCGATCGCCGCTACCTCGCGCTCGTGCTCGGCTCGGTCGAGGCGCCGAGCGGCCTCGTCGACGCCCCGATCGGCCGGTCCTCGGGCGACCCGACGCGGATGGCCGTCGCCGCGGGCGGGCGGGAGGCCCGAACCCGCTACGAGGTGCTCGAACGCTTCGGCGATCCGATCCCGTCGACGTACCTGGAGTGCCGGCTCGAGACCGGACGCACCCACCAGATACGCGTCCATCTCGCGGCCATCGGCCATCCGGTGGTGGGTGACGCCCGCTACGGGGGAGACCGCCCCGCGATCGCGCTGCGGCGCCCGTTCCTCCACGCCCACCTCCTCGCGTTCGTCCATCCTGTGACCGGGCGCCGGGTGGAGTACACCTCGCCGCTGCCGGACGACCTTCGGCTCGTGCTCGATGGACTCCGGTGACCCGGCGGCCTCAGTGCAGCGTCGGAGCGGGACGGCGCATGTCGCGCGCCCGGTCGACGATGTCGGCGAGGGTGAACGAGTCGAGGTGGTCGCGGATGTGGTGTCCGACGTCGGACCAGATCGACAGCAGCACGCACTGACCCTCGTGGTCGCACGCCCCGTTCATGTGCGGCTCGCCGAAGTCGCCCACGGCGATGGGACCGTCGACCGCGCTGACGATGTCGCCGAGCGTGATCTCGTCGGGGTCGCGGGCCAACACGTAGCCGCCGCCCACGCCGCGCTTCGAACGGACCAGGCCGGCGCCCTTCAGGGCGAGGAGGATCTGCTCCAGGTAGGGCTGGGGGAGCCCGGTCCGCTCGGCGATGTCGCGCACCGACGTCGGGATGCCGTCGGTCGCGTGGAGCGCCATCGAGACGAGCGCGCGGCTGGCGTAGTCGCCGCGGGTCGAGACCTTCACGAGCTCATGGTACGCCCAGGGGTGAGCCTTCCAGGCGGTACCGTGAACGCCGTGCCGCAAGGGGGGGACGACGCCGAGCTCCGCCGGCGCCTCGACGAGGTCGACGCGCTGCGGCGACGCGTGCTCAACGTCATACCCCACGCCCTGCGCACGCCGATCACGACGCTGCGGGGCCTGTCGGCCGCCATGGCGACCGCGAGCGAGGACGAGATCCGCTCGGTGATCGCGCCGGCGCTCAACCGCCTGGCGACGCAGTCCGAGCACCTCCTCGACGACATGTTGATCGCCGCCGGCTACACGACCGCACTTCCGACCGCGCCGCCCGAAGCCACCCCGGTCGCGGCGGTCGCCCGGGCCGTCTGGAGCGAGCTCGGCGGGGGCGAGCTCCACGTGGAGGGCGACGACTCCATCGAGGTGATGGCGCCGGGCGGCGCCCTCTTCAAGGTCATGGTCCACCTTCTCGACAACGCCGTGAAGTACGGCGAACCGCCCTACATCGTGCGAATCGGTCGTGAGGCCGCGTCCGTCGTGATCGAGATCTGCACGGGCGGTTCCGTACCGGCGGCAGAGCTGCCGATGCTCGGCGAGCCGTTCTTCCGCGCCGAGGCCGCGGTCATGCGATCCGCCGGACTCGGCGTCGGGCTCACCGTGTCGCGGTGCCTCGTCGAGCAAGCCGGGGGCACCCTCTCGATCAGCGCGCCCGACCACGGCGGTCTCGTCGTGCGCCTCGTGATGACGGCTGCCGATGCGCACCGGGCGGCATCGTGACGCCGCGAGAGGGCAACGGGCCCGTCCGAGTGGTGATCGCCGACGACGAGCCGGACGTCCGCCTCCTGCTTCGCCTCCAGCTCAACGGGTCGCCGGGCATCGACGTCGTCGGGGAAGCGGGCGACGGCATGCAAACCCTGGAGATGTGCCGCGAGCTGCAGCCCGACGCGGTCGTGGTCGACCTGTTGATGCCGAAGATGATGGGGATCGAGGCCATCGAGCGGCTCCACTCGGAGATGCCCGGGATCGGTGTCGTCGCCTACACGGCCACCGCGGGGGAACACGTGCGCCGCGAGATGGACCGGCTCGGTGTGTCACTGCTGCTGAAGAGCGGCGACATCGGCCAGCTCGTCGACGCCCTGCGGGCGGCCATCGCCCGCGCCGTCGACTGAACCGCTCGTGGCGCCGGAGCTCGTCGTTCCCGACTACGCCGGCGGGTGCCTCTCGACGGTGATGCCGGCGCTCGACGAACCCGGCCGCCCCGCAGAGTGGCTCCCCGAGGAGGCACGGGATGCCGATCAGATCGTGCTGCTCGTGCTCGACGGGCTCGGCTGGAACCAGCTGAACGACCGGGCGCACCTCGCGCCGCGGCTCGCGTCGATGTCCGGTGGGTCGATCACCTCGGTGGCGCCGTCGACGACGGCGACGGCGTTGACGTCGATCACCCTCGGCGTGCCGCCGGCGGAGCACGGCGTGCTCGGCTACCGCGTGCGCGTCGACGGCGACGAGATCCTCAACGTGCTGCGGTGGTCGACCTCCGGCGTCGACGCCCGCGCGTCGGTGCCTCCCGACGACTTCTCGCGCGGCTCGTCGTTCGGCGGCCGCCGCATCCCGGTGGTGACGCGGGGCGAGTTCCGGGGCAGCGGGTTCACCGACGCACACCTCGGCGGCACATCGCTCGTCGGGTGGTACACGTCGTCGGGGATCCCGGTCGAGGTGGGTCGGCTGCTCGCCTCCGGCGAGCGCCTCGTCTACGCGTACTACGACGGCGTCGACAAGATCGCCCACATCTTCGGCTTCGGGCCCCACTACGACGCCGAGCTGCGCGCCACCGACCGCCTCGTGGCCGATCTGGTCGACGCGCTTCCGCCCGGTGCGTGCCTGCTCGTGACGGCCGACCACGGCCAGGTGCAGGTCGGCGACGCGCTCCACACCCTGCCGGCCGACGTGCTCGACGACGTGGCGCTCGTGAGCGGCGAGGGTCGCTTCCGTTGGCTCCACGCCCGCGCCGGCGTGCCGCCGCAGGTGATCGCCGCCCGCCTCGCCGACCGCTACGAGGGCGACGGCATCGCATGGGTGCGCACCCGCGAACAGGTGATCGACGAAGGCTGGTTCGGCGGAACCCCGCGGCCGGAGGTGATGTCACGAATCGGCGACGTCGCCGTGCTGGCCCGCGCACCCGTCGCGTTCATCGACGAGAACGACCGTGGGTCCCTGCCCCTCGTCTGTCGTCACGGCTCGCTCACGCCCGACGAGATGCTGGTGCCGCTGCTCGCGGCTCGACGCTGAACGATCGGTCCCGCCGGTGCCGCCGATTCCGGCAATCGTGCCCACGTCCGTAGACTTCGACGTGATGTCGGACACCACCCCGGACCAGACCGCGAGCGAGCCGCCGATTCCCGAGATCGTCGTGCCGGGCGCGCCGGCGGGAACCGTCGACGGGTCGGGCGAGGCGGTGTCGCAGCCGGCGAAGGTGATGCGGATCGGGGCGATGATCCGCCAGCTGCTCGAAGAGGTGCGCCGCGCCCCGCTCGACGAAGCCGGGCGTGAGCGGCTGGCCGAGATCTACGAGACCTCGGTGGACGAGCTCAGCGACGGCCTGTCGGACGAGCTCCGCGACGAGCTGCGACGGCTCGCGGCGCCGTTCAGCGGCAACGAGCCCCCGACCGAGGCCGAGCTACGGGTCGCGCAGGCCCAGCTCGTGGGGTGGCTCGAGGGCCTGTTCCACGGGATCCAGGCGACGCTGTTCGTGCAGCAGATGGAGGCGCGCCAGCAGCTCGAAGAGCTCCGGAGGCGCAGCCTTCCTGCGGCGAGCGAAGAGGTCAGCCCCCACCCGGGCACCTACCTCTGAGGCCGTCGCTCAGGCGGTGCGCTCGCGTTCGCGTACCGCGTTGATCGCCGCCTCGGCCTCCGACAAGCAGCCGGCGACCTCCTCGGCGGCCGCCGCGAGCTCGGCCGGCGAGGCGTCGGGCGCGTGGATCTCGAGGTCGCGGCACACGGTGAGCAGGCGGGACGCGCCGAAGTAGCCGGCGCTGCCCTTGAAGCCGTGCGCGAGGCGGCGGACACGATCGGTGTCGCCCTCTCGGGCGGCCTCTCGGAGCTGGTCGACCCGGCTGGCCGACTCGGAGAGGAAGAGGTCGACGAGGCGGTCGGGGAGGCGCCCGTCGGGATCGAGCGAGCGGAGGCTGTCGAGTGCGGCGTCGTCGAGCACAGGGGCGCCGGCGTCGG
>DATAKR010000052.1:0-3200 GCA_036261495.1 Acidimicrobiales bacterium
GCTGGGCGCGGCCGCCGCGGCCCTCGTCGTTCTCGTCGGGGCGAGTGTCCTCCTCCGCAGCTTGGGGCCGAACGGAACGACCACCGCGAACATGAAGTCGTCGGGCGGCGCCGCCGTCGCCTCCGGCGGGGCCACCGGAGCGAACGATGCCGCGACTGCAGCTCACGCCCCGGTGGTGCTTCAGGGCGACCTGGGCGAGCAATCCGACCCGGTCGCGTTGGGGGCGCTCCTCTCGTCGACGACGTTCGCAGCCGCCACCACCGCCGCCCCGCGTGCCTCGTCGGGCCACACCGCAACGACCGAGGCCGGCGGGGCCAGCCCCACGAGCACGCCGGCCACGGTGGGCGGGGCGGAGGTGGCCGGTGGCGCCTCGGCGCAGTGCGTCGACGCCGCCATGCGATCGGGCGGCGCCGACATCGCGGAGCCCCTCTTCGCGGCGCGGCTGCGCTGGCGAGGCGAGGACGCCGAGGTCGTCGTGTTCCGCCTGGCCGCCCCGAGCGCCGGCGGCACGCGCCAGGCCATGGTCATGGCGAGGTCGGGGTGCGCGCTCCTCGCCGTCCAGCGCTTCTGAGCCAGGTCGCGGCCGCGACGGTCCCGAGGGCCACGCCGGCCCACCCCGTCGCCGAGGCCAGGTCGAGCCGGTGACCGGTCGAGATCCAGAGGGCCCAGACCAGGCCCGCCTCGGCGAGGAGCCCCGCCGCGGCCGACATGGCGACGTCAGCGGTGCGGGCCACCCCCGCCATGACCTCGGCGAGCGCCACCCCGAACAGCAGCCCGGCGAGGAGCGCGGTGCGGCCCGACAGGTCGTACTCCCCGAGCACCACCGCGCCGACGACCGCCACGGCGACGCCGACGAGTACTGCGACGACCTGACGCATCGCGGCGCAGGCTACCGGTGGTCACCTCCCGGATGGCGCCGGGCGGCGAATGGGTAGTGTGCGCGCCATGGCCGCCTCAGTCGAACCTCGCCCGTCCGCCTCGCCGTCGGGCGACTGGACGGTCCAGGTGACCGACACGATCACCTCCGTCGTCGGCTCCATCCGCGACAAGACCACGGTTCCGGCCGAGACCGTGGCCCGCGGCGTCGTCTACGGAGTGCTCATCCTCGCCGCGGCCACCACGGCGGCGGTG
Organism: Acidimicrobiales bacterium; assembly: GCA_036261495.1. Taxonomy (GTDB): domain Bacteria; phylum Actinomycetota; class Acidimicrobiia; order Acidimicrobiales; family CADCTF01; genus DATAKR01. The sequence continues at coordinate 1,132 of DATAKR010000052.1, forward strand.
CTCCTTTTGGTGGCCGTCGTCCGAATCCTGGCCATCTGGCTGCCGGTGTGGGTCACCTATGTCGGGCTCGGGGGACTGTTCAGCCTCGTCGGGTTGTTGCTCTGGCGGAAGCGCCGTGCACCCGGCGAGAAGGGATGAGCAGGTACCGACGTGGCTGAGATTCGAGATGTCGTCATCGTGGGTTCGGGGCCGTCGGGCCTCACCGCGGCCATCTACACGGCGCGTGCGAACCTCCACCCGCTCGTGCTCGAGGGCGAGCCGTCGTCGACGAGCGACCAGCCGGGGGGCCAGCTGATGCTCACCACCGAGGTCGAGAACTATCCCGGCTTCATCGACGGGATCCTGGGCCCGGAGCTGATGTCGAACATGCGCGCCCAGGCGGCTCGCTTCGGTGCGGAGTTCCGGACGGTGAAGGCGACGCGCGTCGACTTCTCCGGCCCCCCGCACCGGATCTACGTGGGCGACGAGGAGATCGTGGCCCACTCGGTCATCGTCTCGACCGGGGCCCGCTCGCTGTTGCTCGACCTGCCCAACGAGAGCCGGCTCATGGGCTACGGCGTGTCGACGTGCGCCACCTGCGACGGCTTCTTCCACCGCGGTCGCGAGATCGCCGTCGTCGGCGGCGGCGACTCGGCGCTCGAAGAAGCACTCTTCCTGACGAAGTTCGCGGAGAAGGTCACGCTCGTCCACCGCCGCAAGGAGCTGCGGGCGTCGAAGATCATGCAGGAGCGGGCCTTCCGCAACCCCAAGATCGACTTCCTCTGGGACTCGGTCGTCGTCGACGTTCTCGGCGAGCACGCGGTCGAGGGGATCCTCGTGCGCAACGTGGTCACCGGCGCCGAGTCGACCGTTCCGGTCTCGGGCCTGTTCGTCGCCATCGGCCACGTCCCCAACACCGACGTCTTCCGCGGGCAGCTCGACATGGAGGAGTCGGGGTACCTCGTCACGCAGCCGGGTAGCACCGCCACCAACGTCGAAGGCGTCTTCGCCGCCGGCGACGTCCAGGACCACGTGTACCGTCAGGCGATCACCGCAGCCGGCTCGGGCTGCATGGCCGCGATCGATGCCGAGCGGTGGCTCGAGGCTCGGGGCGACGCCGACCACGACATCGCGGAGACACCGAGGAACTGGTAGCGAGCCCCCGGCGCCGGAATGCGCGGGGCTGGAGCATCTGTTGTGGAACCCACAGCGGGCAGGCGCCCGCGACGAGCTGCGTAGGAGGCGACGGCTGTCATGGCCGACAACATCACGATCCTGACCGACACCAACTTCAACGAAGAGGTGCAGGGGTCAGCCGAGCCGGTGCTCGTCGACTTCTGGGCGGAGTGGTGCGGACCCTGCAAGATGATCTCTCCGGTGCTCGAGGAGATCGGCCGTGAGCACGCCGGCAAGCTGCGGATCGGCAAGCTCAACGTCGACGACGCCCCCGACACGGCCCGTCAGTTCCAGGTCATGAGCATCCCGACCCTGATCCTGTTCAAGGACGGCGAGCCGGCCAAGCGCCTCGTCGGTGCACGCGGCAAGGGCCAGCTGCTCGAGGAGCTGTCGGCATTCCTGTAGACGGCCTTCCCCTGTCTGGGGGGTCCGAGGGCGAAGCCGTCCGCGACATCCAGCGGCGCCTCACCGCCCTCGGGCTCGACACAGGTCACGAATCGGGCGACTTCGGCGAAGCCACCGCCACCGCCATCCGGACGTTCCAGGAGCGCCGCGGGCTGCCGGCCACCGGCGTCTGCGACGAGGTCACCTGGGCCGCGCTCGTCGAGGCGGGCTACCGCGTGGGCGATCGTCCCCTCTACCTGACCTCGCCGATGCTCCGTGGCGACGATGTCGCGGAGCTGCAGCGACGGTTGAACGCGCTCGGGTTCGACGCCGGCCGCGTCGACGGCATCTTCGGGCCCCGATGCGAGCAGGCGCTCCTCGACTTCCAGCGCAACGCCGGACTGGTCACCGACTCCATCTGCGGCCCCGCCACGATCGGAGAGCTGCAGCGCATCAGCCACCTCTGCGACGGTCCTGCGTCGTTCGCCACCTTGCGCGAACGTGAACAGCTGCGTCGCGGTCCGAGGTCG
>DATAKR010000060.1:0-6919 GCA_036261495.1 Acidimicrobiales bacterium
TTCGCCCGCCCCGCCGCCGGGCGCGCCGACGGCGACGACTCGTGCACCGTGCACCTGCCGGAGCCACGACCAGGGCCGGTCGACGACGGCGCGCCGGCGCGCCGTGCACACCGCGGTAGGGCCGTCGGGGCCGCGCTCGGCGAGCGACCCGAGGTCACCCTCCTCGCGGCCGGTGAACGCGACCTCCGCCGGCCCCAGCGTGAGCCGGATCATGCGGGCCCACCATCTCCCACCGGACTTTGTCGCATGACCCGTCCGCAGAACGGGCCGCGCGACAAAGTCTCGATCACTTGAGGAACGAGGGCACGTCGAAGTCGTCTTCGTCGCCGAGGTCGAGGTCCTCGTCGAACTCGGTGGACTCCTGACCGAGCCCGAGGCTCGGGCCCCGTTCGGCCGTGCGGTCGTCGTCCCACCGGTTGAACCCTGCCGCGATGACGGTGACGCGCACCTCGTCGCCCATGGAGTCGTCGATGACCTGACCCCAGATGATGTTGGCGTCGGGGTGGGCGACCTGATGGATCGTCTCGGCCGCCTCAGTGACCTCGAACAGACCGAGGTCGCTGCCGCCGGCGATGTTGAGCAGCACGCCCTTGGCGCCGTCGATCGACGTCTCGAGCAGCGGGCTCGTGATCGCCAGCTTGGCGGCGGTGACGGCGCGGCCGTCGCCCGACGCGGTGCCGATGCCCATGATCGCCGAGCCCGCGTTCTGCATGATCATCTTCACGTCGGCGAAGTCGGTGTTGACGAGCCCCGGCGTGGTGATGAGGCTCGTGATGCCCTGCACGCCCTGGAGGAGCACCTCGTCGGCCATCTTGAAGGCGTTGACCATCGAGGTCTTGTCGTTGGCGATGTCGAGGAGCCGGTCGTTCGGGATGACGATGATCGTGTCGACCTTGTCGCGGAGGTTGTTGACGCCCATCTCGGCCTGGACGGCACGGCGGCGCCCCTCGAACGAGAACGGGCGGGTCACCACGCCGATCGTGAGCGACCCCTGGCTCTTCGCGATCTCGGCGATCACCGGTGCCGCGCCGGTGCCGGTGCCGCCGCCCTCGCCGGCGGTCACGAACACCATGTCGGCGCCCTTCAGCGCCTCCTCGATCTCGTCGCGGTGCTCCTCGGCCGCCGACTTGCCGACATCGGGGTCGGAGCCGGCGCCGAGGCCGCGCGTGATCGTGCGGCCGATGTCGAGCTTGAGGTCGGCATCGCTCATGAGGAGCGCCTGGGCGTCGGTGTTCACCGCGATGAACTCCACGCCCTTCAAGCCGGCGTCGATCATGCGGTTCACCGCGTTGACCCCGCCGCCACCGACGCCCACGACCTTGATCTCGGCGATGTAGTTCGGTCCTGCGCCGGCCATCGATCCTCCTGTCGAGCGGGGAGACCCGCCGTTCGGCATGCCAGAAGGCCGGGCGCGTCGCGCACCCGGCCTCATCTCTCACCCTCAAGTTGAGCGTGAGAGTTAGTGTGAACCTCTCGAAGTGGTTGAAAGTCTATCTTCATGGCTTGGCGTGGGTCAACACCGGCGCGGTCGGAACGCGCACGTCGATCGCCGTCGCCCCCTTGAGGTCGACTCGCGCGAGCAGCGTCGACAGCGCCACGAGCTTCTCCCGAACCTGCGCCGGTGCACCGAAGATCACCGGCGGCGCGGCGTCGAGGTGCACGACGATCGCCCCGTCGGGGCCGACGTCGATCCCCTTCAACCTGGCGTCGAGCGCGGCCGGGAGGGCCTCGAGCACCGACAGCGCCCCTCGGGTGCGGTCGTCGACCGTGTCGCCCACCGGCGGCGCGGTCACGCCCGCCAGGGGCACGAGGCCAGGCGGAGATGTCGCCCCGATCTCGACGACCCTTCCCGACCCGTCGACGGTCGCCCATCCCCCGCCTGCTGCGGCCAGGGTCGCCGCGGGCGACCGCTCGAGCAGGCGGACCACGACCGTGCCCGGCCACCGGCGCGTCACGTGGGCGGTCGCGACCCAGGGAAGGTGCTCGATGCCGCGACCCGCGGCGGCCGCGTCGACGTCAGCCATCTGCGGGTGGTGGTCGAGCCCGGCCGCGCGCGCGACCTCGGCGACGGGAGTGCGCGTCGCGCCCTCGACGACGACCTTGTCGACGTCGAAGAGCGGCGACCGGGTGACGCCGTAGCCGCCACCGAGCACCGCCACGACCGACAGTGCCATGACGAGGATGCGGAGCCGCCGCCGGCCTTCGTCGCGCCGCACCGCGATGCGCCGTTCGCGGATCCGCGGGTCCATGGCCACCGGTGGCCGGGGCGGCGTGGTGTCGGGGCGAGGGTGTCGGTCAGGACTGCGCCGTTGGCTCGGACCGGCCGGCGTCTTGGCCCGAGGCCGGGCCGACGGTGGCGCAGGAGTGCCTGATCGCGTCATCCTGCCGCCTCTTCGCCCTCGGCCCCGGCTGCGGAGAAGCCGATGGCGCGCAGCTCGGGAACGAGGTCAACTCCGGTCGCCGTTGCCACCCGGTGCCGCACCTCCTGGATCAGCGCCCACACGTCGTCGGCGGAGCCGTTCTCGTCCGCCTGGATGAAGTTCGCATGCTTCGTCGACACGTGCGCGGATCCCACCCGAAATCCCTTGAGGCCGGCGGCGTCGATGAGGCGCCCCGCGGAGTCGCCCGGAGGGTTGGTGAACACCGAGCCGGCGTTCTGACCACCGGGCTGATGCTCTCGCCGCCATCGCACGATCTCCGAGATCATGGCCTCCGATCCGGCGCGGTCACCCGGCGAGAGCTGCAGCTCGGCCCACACCACGATCTGGGTGGGCGTGAGCGACGAGTGGCGGTACGCCAGCTCGAGGCGCGCCGCGTCGGCGTCACCGTCGTCGCCGCCGGCGAGGTCGACGAACCGGTAGCGGGTGAGCACGGCCCGCATGTCGGAGCCATGACCGCCCGCGTTCATGCGGACCGCGCCACCCACCGTCCCGGGTACGCCCACCGCCCACTCGAACCCGGCCAGCGAGGCGGCGGCCGTTCGTCGGGCGAGGACGGGCAGGCTGACCGCGGCACCGGCACGCACCCGCGATCCGGGGAGCACCTCGATCGCGGCGAACGCGTCGCCGAGCCGGACGACGAGCCCCGGGAACCCGCGATCGGCCACGAGCATGTTGGAGCCGTTGCCGATCACGAGTGCGGGGATGCCGGTGTCGACGACGGCACGCCTGGCGACACGGAGGTCGTCCTCCGACGAGGCATCGAGGAACAGCGCGGCGTGACCGCCGACGCGATAGGTCGTCAGCGCCCCGATCGGGACGTCGCGACGCGCCCGCGCACCGAGGATCGCGGCCGCGCCGTCGACGGCGTCGGTCACTCGGCGCCCCGCAACATCTCGTCGTGGAGCAGCGTGATGTCGCCGGCCCCGAGCGTGAGGCACAGATCGCCCGGCCGCAGGAGCGCTCGAACGTGCCGTGCGAGGTCGGCCCGTCCGGGAAGCCAGACGACGCGGGCGGACGGGTCGGCGTCGAGGATGGCGTCAACGATCAGCTTGCCGGTCACGCCGGGCACCGGCGCCTCGCGGGCGCCGTACACGTCGGTGACGACGACGAGATCGGCGTCGCGGAACGACTCACCGAACTCGGCGGCGAGGTCGGCGGTCCGGGAGTAGAGGTGGGGCTGGAAGATGCACACGACGCGCCGCCAACCACCGGCGCGCGCCGCGGCCAGCACCGCCTTCACCTTTCCGGGGTTGTGCGCGTAGTCGTCGACGAACGTGATGCCGTCGCGCTCACCCCGGAACTGGAACCGCCGGGCCACGCCCGCGTAGCGCGCCAGCGCGCCGGCGGCAGCCTCGAAGGGCGCGCCGAGGAGCAGGCCCATCGTGAGCGCGGCACAGGCGTTGCGGGCGTTGTGCTCGCCGGGGACGGGGAGCGAGATGGCGCCGAGGCGCCGCCCCCCGTGCTCCACCGAGAACGTCGTCGACGCCCGGCCCACCACGACGTCGACGATGCGGTAGTCGGCGGCCTCCGACGTGCCGTAGGTGGTGACCCCCTCGCCCGCGAGGCGCGCCGCGCCGGCGTCGTCGATGCACACGACCCGCGGCCCCGCCGCGTCACCGACGAAGCGCGCGAACCCCGCCTCGATGGCTTCGAAGGAGCCCCACTGGTCGAGGTGGTCGGCTTCCACGCTCGTGACGACGACCGCGTCCGCGCCCAGCTCGAGGAACGTGCCATCCGACTCGTCGGCCTCGACGACGAAGAGGTCGCCGCGGTCCCACGCCGCCCCCGAACCGATCTCGTTGACCTGGCCCCCGATGATGAACGACGGGTGCAGGTCGGCCTCGACGAGCACGAGGGCGAGCATCGAGGAGGTCGTGGTCTTCCCGTGCGTGCCCGCCACCGCGACCGTGCGCCGCGTCGCGCAGATCGCGGCGAGGACATCGGCGCGCCGGAGCACCGGGATGCCTCGCTCGACGGCGGCCGCGACCTCGGGGTTCGTCCGCGGGATCGCCGTCGACAGCGCGACGACGGTCACGCCCGGCGCCAAGTGGTCGGCACGATGACCGACCTCGACGTCGATGCCGCTCGCGGTCAGCCGCTCGGTGGCCGCCGACGCGCGCAGATCGCTGCCGCTGACGGTGTGCCCCATCGCCGCGAGCACCGTGGCGATGGCGCTCATCCCCGCACCACCGATGCCGACGATGTGGACGTGCTGGTGGACGGTGAGGTCGAGCTCGCTCATGTCTGCCTCTTTGCATGCTGCTCGACGACCGCGGCGACGCGGTCGGCGGCGTCGGGATGGGCGACGCCGCGTGCGGCCTCCCCCATCGCGGCCAGACGTCCCGGTGTGGCGAACAACGAGTCGACCTCGGTCGCGAGCCGGTCGGCGGTGACCTCCGGGTCGCGGAGCATGATCGCCGCACCGGCGCGCACCAGCACCTGCGCGTTGGCGGCCTGGTGGTCGAACGGCGCGATCGGCAGGGGCACCAGGATCGATGCCCGGCCGACCACCGCGATCTCCCATACGGTCCCGCCGGCCCGGCTGATGACCAGATCGGCGGCGGCCAGCAGGAGCGGCATCCGCTCCTCGTAGCGGATCGCCTGGTAGACGAGGCCACCGTCGACCGCGGCCGGGAGGCGCCCCGACACGTCGGCCCAGTCGCGGTCGCCGACGGCGTGGCGGATGGCGAGGCCCGGGCGATCCGCCCATCGCCCCGCCAGCTCCAGGACCGCCTCGTTGATGGTGCGGGAGCCGAGCGAGCCGCCCACCGCGGCGATCACGGTCGCCTCCAGCGGGAGCCCGAGCTCGGTGCGCGCCTTGCGCCTGCCCTCGTCGGACGAGTCGATCGAGAGGACCTCGGCCCGCACCGGGTTGCCGGTGGTGACCGGATGCGGCAGTGGCGTGCCGTCCGCGGGCACCGCGGACGCGACCGCGAAGCGCGCGACGAGACGGTGCGTCGCGGTCGGCACCGCGTTCTGCTCGGAGATGACGACCGGCACTCGGAACAGGCGCGCCGCGAACGCGACGGGCGCGGCCGCGTAGCCGCCCATCGACACCACGACCGCCGGCCGCATGCGCGCGAGCAGCACCACCGACCGAACCAGCGCGACGGCAAAGCCAAGGAGTGACTGCAGGTTGTCGAGGGTGAGCTTGCGGGCCAGGCCGCGGCCGGGGAGCAGCGTGATGTCGAACCCGGCGGCTCCGACCAGCCGGGCGTCGATGCCGCGCTTCGATCCCACGAAGTGGATCGATTCCCGCGGATGGCCGCGCTCGACGAGGGCCTGGGCGATGGCAACCGCGGGAACGACGTGGCCGGCGGTGCCGCCGCCGGCGATCACGGCCCAGGTGCCGCCAGCACGCGTCACGCGGGCGTCGCCGCGGCCACGCGGCGCGGCGCAGGTCGGGTGACCGGGCGGCCCTGCCGGGTGATGTTCAGGACGATCCCGATCGCCGCCATCATCGGCACGAGCGACGACCCCCCGGCGGAGATGAACGGCAGCGGCACACCCGTGATCGGGAGGAGGCCGACGACGGCGCCGATGTTGATCACGGCCTGCCCGCAGACCCAGGCGGTGATCCCGCCGGCGAGGAGCGTGCCGAAGCGGTCGGGAGCACGCAGCGCGGCGCGGGTGCCGAGGGCGGCGAGCACGACGAACAACGCCACGACGGCAAGGGCGCCGATGAGCCCGAGCTCCTCGCCGATGATGGCGAAGATGAAGTCGGTGTGCGCCGCCGGGAGGAACCCCCACTTGGCGCGGCTGGCCCCGAGACCCACGCCGGTGAACCCGCCCGACGCGAGCGCCACGCGCCCCTGAGCCGCCTGGTAACCGGTGTTGCCGGCGTCGGCGAAGGGATCGATGAACGAGGTCATCCGCTGCCACCGGTAGGGCTCCGTCTTCGCGAGCAGGAACGTGCCCGCAGCCGCCGACGCCACCAGCCCGGCCATCGACGACAGGGGCGAACCGGCGAGGAAGAGGAGCGTCATCACGATGCAGCCCGTGACGAGGGACGTGCCGAGGTCGGGCTGGGCCATGAGGAGCAGGGCGACCAGCAGGTAGAGACCCATCACCGGACGGACCGTCACCCGGGGCTCGTCCATGCGATCCGCCCGCCGGGTGAGGAGGTCGGACGCCACGAGCAGGAGGCCGAGCTTGGCGAGCTCCGACGGCTGCATCCGCAGCGGCCCGTACCCGAGCCACCGTGAGGACCCACCGACCCGCACGCCGAGGCCGGGGACGAGGACCGCGACCATCAGCACGATCGCGACGCCGAGCAGGGGAACGGCGGCGCGGCGCCACACGCGGTAGTCGATCCGCGAGGCGACGACGAGCGCGACGCCACTGATCGCCACCCACAGGAGCTGGCGGTTGAAGAAGTACCACGACGACCCGTGGTCGCGGAGCGCCTGCACCGACGACGCCGAGAGCACCATCACCAGGCCCACGGTGTTGAGCACGACGACCAGAAGCACGAGCGC
>DATAKR010000074.1:0-6954 GCA_036261495.1 Acidimicrobiales bacterium
TGCCGTTCATCGCCGGCACCGCTCAGGTGACCGTCGACGCCGAGCAGTGGCGCTACGGCGACCAGGCGACCGGGTCCGCGACCGTCAACGTCAAGCTGATCGCGCCGAAGACAGGCGGCGGCAAGCCCCGGTAGGCACTGACCGAGCTCGGCGCCGGCCTCCGCCGGTCAGGCGGGGGCGACGCCGAGCTTGGCGCGCTTGGCGGCGCGCGCCCGGGTCGGCTGGTCGAGCTCGACCTTCCGGAGCCGGACGCTGTGGGGCGTGACCTCGACGCACTCGTCCTCGCCGATGAACTCGAGGGCCTGCTCGAGCGTGAGCTGCTGGGCTGGGATCAGCCGCTCGTACACCTCGGCCGTCGACGACCGGATGTTGTTGAGCTTCTTCTCCTTGGTGGGGTTGACGTCCATGTCGTCGGCGCGGGCGTTCTCGCCGACGATCATCCCCTCGTAGACCTCGACGCCGGGGCCGACGAACAGCACGCCCCGCTCCTGGAGCGACATCAGCGAATAGGTGGTGGTGGGGCCTCGGCGGTCGGCGACCAGCGACCCGTTCGGTCGCGTGCGGATCTCGCCGAACCAGGGCTCGTAGCCCTCGAACACGTGGTGCAGCAGCCCGGTGCCGCGCGTCTCGGTGAGGAACTCGGTGCGGAAGCCGATCAAGCCGCGCGCCGGCACGAGGTACTCGAGGCGCACCCAGCCGGTCGAGTGGTTGACCATGTGCTCGAGCCGCCCCCTGCGCAGCGCGACGAGCTGGGTGACGACACCGAGGAAGTCCTCGGGCACGTCGATCGAGACCCGCTCGACGGGTTCGTGCATCACGCCGTCGATCTCGCGGGTGAGCACGCGGGGCTTGCCGACGATCAGCTCGAACCCCTCGCGCCGCATGATCTCGACGAGGACCGCCAGCTGGAGCTCGCCCCGTCCCTGCACCTCCCAGGTGTCGGGCCGCTCGGTCGGGAGCACGCGCAACGACACGTTGCCGACCAGCTCCTGGTCGAGCCGGTTCTTCACGAGGCGGGCCGTGAGCTTGGTGCCCTCCTTGCCGGCGAGCGGCCCGGTGTTGATGCCGACCGTCATCGACAGACTGGGCTCGTCGACGTGGATCACCGGCAGCGGGCGAGGATCGTCGACGTCGGCCAGCGTCTCGCCGATGGTGATCTCGGGGATGCCGGCGATGGCGATGATGTCGCCCGCACTCGCCTCGGCCGCGTCGACGCGGTCGAGCGCCTCGGTGACGTAGAGCTCGGTGACCTTGGCCCGCTCGATCGTGCCGTCGTGGCGGCACCACGCGACCTGCTGGCCCTTGCGGATGGTGCCCTGCCACATCCGGCAGAGCGCCAGGCGGCCGACGTAGGGCGACGCGTCGAGGTTGGTGACGAGCGCCTGGAGGGGATGGCCCTCCTCGTAGGTGGGGGCGGGCACGTGCTCGAGCAGCAGCTCGAGCAGCGGCTTGAGGTCGCTTCCCGGTGTCTCGGGGTCGAGCGAGGCCTGACCGGCCCGAGCGTTGCAGTAGACGATCGGGAACTCGATCTGGGTCTCGTCGGCGTCGAGGTCGATGAACAGCTCGTAGACCTCGTCGATCACCTCGGTGATGCGCGCGTCGGGACGGTCGACCTTGTTGACGACGAGGATCACCGGCAGCTTGGCCTCGAGCGCCTTGCGCAGCACGAAGCGGGTCTGCGGGAGCGGCCCCTCGCTGGCGTCGACGAGCAGCAGCACGCCGTCGACCATCGTGAGGCCCCGCTCGACCTCGCCGCCGAAGTCGGCGTGGCCCGGCGTGTCGATGATGTTGATCTTCGTCCCGCCGTAGCGAACGGCCGTGTTCTTGGCGAGGATCGTGATGCCCTTCTCGCGCTCGAGATCCATCGAGTCCATCACCCGATCGGCGACGTCCTGGTTGCTGCGGAACGCGCCGCTCTGCCAGAGCATGGCGTCGACCAGGGTGGTCTTGCCGTGGTCGACGTGGGCGACGATCGCCACGTTGCGGATGTCGTTGCGAGTTGCGGTGCTCATCTGCCTGCTTCGATGGGGGACGTTCGAGTCTACGGGAGGCCCCTCATGGATCTGTACGTGGAGCGCCGCGGCGAGGGCCGCCCGTTCGTGTGGGCCCACGGCCTGACCAGCTGCATCGCGCAGGAGGACGAGGTCGGGCTGTTCGACTGGGGATCGATCCCCGGCATCGCGCTCACGCGCTACGACGCGCCCGGGCACGGGAGGTCGCCGGCGCCCCTCGACGACGCGGTGTACGAGTGGCGCAACCTCGCCAGCGTGATGCTCGAGGTGATGGCGGCGTCGGCCACCGTTGCCGGCGGCGCGTCGATGGGGTGCGCGACCGCGATCTATGCCGCGCTGGCGGCGCCGGAGCGCGTCACCGGGCTCGTGCTCGTGATCCCGCCGACGGCGTGGGCGACGAGGGCGGCCCAGACCGACCTCTACCTGAAGGGGGCCGACTACGTCGCGGCCAACGGCACGGCGGCGTACATCGAGCGGCTGCGGGAGATGCCGGCGCAGCCGCCGTGGTCGGCGCCGACCCGCGAGATCGGGTGGCGCCACACCCTCGCGATGGATCCGGTCGCGCTCCCCCACGTGCTGCGCGGCGCGGCCCGCAGCGACCTGCCGGGCGACGAGGACCTCGCGACGATCGCGGCGCCGGCGATCGTCCTCGCCTGGGCCGACGATCCGGGGCATCCCGTGTCGACCGCGGAGCACCTCGTGGAGGTGCTGCCGGCCGCGTCGCTCCACGTCGCCCGGTCGAGAGACGAGGTGCTCGCCTGGCCGCGGCTCGTCGAGTCCTTCGTGGCTAGCCTCGACGGCTGACCGCGCCGTTCCGCAGGGGGATCCGCAGATGCCGTACGTCGAAGGCCGCACCATCCACGACGCCGACTCGCACGTCATGGAGACGCCCGACTGGTTCGTCGACTACGCCGACCCCGAGATCCGCGACCGCCTCGAGCCGCTCTACGTGAGCAGCGTGAAGCCGGGCGAGGACTCGATGATCGAGCACTTCCGGCGCCAGCACGCCGACCCGGAGTTCCGGGCCGACGACGAGTCGCAGATCATGCTCCGCAAGAACTGGCAGGCCACGGGATCGTTCCTCAAGGAAGACCGGCCGCAAGCGCTCGACCTGCTCGGTTTCGCGACGCAGCTCGTCTTCAACACCTTCGCCAGCGGTGCGCTGTGCCGGATCGAGCGCCGCGACGACGTCCCCTACATCTACGGCGTCGCCACCGCCCACAACCGGGCGATCACCGACTTCTGCTCGGTCGACGAGCGCTTGCTCCCCGTCGGGTACGTGCCCCTCGCCGACTTCGAGGGAGCGGAGGCGGCGGCGCGCGAGGCGCTCGAGCTCGGCTGCAAGGCGCTGATGGTGGCGTCCGCCTGCCCGAAGGACCATTCACCGAGCCACGTGAGCCTCGATCCCGTGTGGGCCCAGGCGCAGGACGCCGGCGTGCCGATCGTCTTCCACGTCGGCGGCGGCGGGCAGCTCCTCGATCCGCAGTACTTCAACAACGGCCTGCCGCCGGTGCCCGACTTCCACGGCGGCGACGGCAACTTCCGTTCGGTCGACTACATGGCGATCCCGTACCCGGTGATGCAGACGCTCGCCACCATGATCATCGACGGCGTGCTCGACCGGTTCCCGTCGCTGAAGGTCGGTGTGATCGAGCAGGGTTCCGCGTGGGTGCCCGGTCTGATGCGCTCGCTCGATTCGGCGGCCACCGCCTTCGTGAAGAACGAGGAGCGGCTCCAGAAGCTGGCGCTCAAGCCGAGCGAGTACATCCTGCGCCAGGTGCGGGTGACGCCCTACCCGCACGAGGACGCCGGCTGGGTGATCGAGCAGACGGGCCACGAGGTGTGCATGTTCTCGTCGGACTACCCGCACGTCGAGGGCGGCCGGAACCCGATGAAGCGGTTCGAAGCCAGCCTGCAGGGAGTGTCGGAGGAGGCTCGGCAGCGCTTCTACCGCGACAACTTCGTCGACCTCATGGGCGCGGCGCTCGACCCGGCGCTGCGCGGCGTGGCCGCGTAAGAAACGACGAGCCGCCGGTCAGGCCGGCGCGCCGACGAGGGCGGGGATGCGCCCGAGGAAGTCGAGCTGGTCGAAGCACTCGTTGGCGCCGAGGTCGTGCAGCCGCGAGAACTTCTCGAGCGTGAGATGCGCGCTCACGACGATGATCCGCGCGTCGGGCGCCGCCGCCCGGACCCCGGGGTAGGCGTCGATGCCCGACCGCCGCGGCATCTTGAGATCGAGCACGACCAGATCGGGCTGGAAGTCGAGGGCGACGGCGACGACCGTCTCGCCGTCCGCTGCCACCGCGACCTTCGCGCCGGCGTTCTCGAAGGCGGTGCGGTAGAGCAGGCGGATGTCCGGCTCGTCGTCGCACACCAGGACCCGCATGCGACCTCACGTTACGGGGCACCGTCGCGACGGTGAATAGCGAGAACTGTCTAGTTCGCGCCCTCGGCGCGACCCTCCCGGCTGCGCGTTGGTAGGGTCCGCGGCCGTGTCGGACACCCCGGTTCTCCTCGTGCACGGCTTCGCCTCGTCGTTCGAGCGCAACTGGCGCGAACCGGGCTGGGTCGACCTCCTCTCGGAGGCCGGGCGGGAGGTGATCGGCCTCGACCTGCTCGGTCACGGCAACGCCGACAAGCCGCACGACCCCGAGGCCTACGACGACCTCGAGGACGATGTCGCCGGCGCCCTGCCGGAGTCGGGCCCGGTGGATGCCATCGGCTTCTCGATGGGCGCCCGGCTGCTGCTCGCCGTGGCCGCGGCGATGCCCGACCGCTTCGAGCACGTCGTCGTCGGGGGCATCGGCAACGGGGTGTTCGAGGGCGGCACCTCGAGCGAGGCGATCGCCCGGGCCGTCGAGGGTGGCGTCGACGGCGACAGCCCGGCCATCGCTCGCGTGTTCGCACAGTTCGCCGCCGGATCGGGCAACGACCCGAAGGCGCTTGCCGCCTGCATGCGGCGAAGGTCGAAGGCACTCACTCGTGAAGAGGTCGCGAGGATCGCCTGCCCGGTGCTCGTGGTGATCGGCGAACGCGATTTCGCGGCGCCCGCCGACGAGCTGGCGGCCGCGCTGCCGGACGCCCGGCTCGTGACGCTCCCCGGCGTCGACCACTTCGCCACGCCGAAGGACTTCCGGTTCCTCGACGCCGCGCTGGAGTTCCTCGGCGCCGTGCCGGGGTAGCCGCTGCCCCTTCGGCGCGGCGATTCCCGGGTGGGCTTCCGGCGTCCGGTGGTCGGAGCTCCGCCCGAGAACCCGGCGCCGGGATGATCAGTGCTCAGGCGGAGGCGAGGTAGTCCGCGCCGTTCGCCAGCTCTGCCTGGAGTGAATCGATCTCCGCCTGGATGCGATTCGCCGCTGCCTCGTCGTGCTGCACGCGAGCCCGCTCCCGCTGCTCGACCAGCTCCACGATCTGCAGCTCGACACCGACCAGATGGTCCTCGAGCCGTGGGTCCGTCATGCCCCCTGTGTACCCGGCTTCGAGATCTCTCACCCCGACTCGTACGATCCGGACATGGCGACCGCTACCCCCGGCCCGACACCGAACCCCAACGCGCTCCGGTTCGCGCTCGACGTCACGTTCCCGGCCCCGATCAGCGCGTCGTCGCCGGCCGACGCCGCCGGCAATCCGTTCCTCGAGGCCGTCATGGCCATCGACGGGGTCGTGTCGGTGTTCGGCACCGCCGACTTCGTCACCGTCACCCGCGGCCCCGACGGCGACTGGGACGCGATCGTCCCTGGGGTCCAGGCCGCCGCCGCCGAGCACCTGTAGCCGGCCCGCCGGCCACCCCCGAAAGTGCACACTCGTGCATCCGTGTGCACTTGCCCGGCGTTGCCGGCGCTTCGAGGCTTACCAAACGGGGGCAACTGCACACGAACCGACGAGTCGTCAGGTGGCGGTCACCTTGAGGGTGTCGCGCACGTGGTCATTGCTCGGGTCGATGAGATCGATGTTGGTCAACCCGGTGAAGAACATGTACCGGAGCGTCGCGCTCGGTGCCAGATCGACCGCCGGGTGATCACGGTCGCTGAGCTTCCAGGCGTGCGAAGACGACCCGTTCACGAAGTCGATGCAGTAGTGGTCGGGCACGGTCGCGATCGTGCCGGGATCGAAGCTGCCGCTGCTCTTCACCGTGACGGACCGGGTGCCGGAGCACGGGATCGTCGTTGTGGTCGTCCCGCCGCCGCCGCCGCCGGCCGACGTCGTCGTGGTCGTCGCCGATCCGCCGCCGCCGCCCGTGGTGGTGGTGCCACCGGACTTGGCCGTGGTGGTCGTGGTGCCGACCGGGAGGAACCCGGGCCGCGCCTCGCCGCTCGTGCCGCCGCCGGACCCGCTGGTGCTGCCGCCCGAGGTGCCGCCGCTCGTGCCGCCGGTGCCGGTGCCCGAGCCGGACCCGGACCCGGAGCCGCTGTCGCCGGCCGCGGTCGCCTGGTCGGAGCCGGTGGCGGACCCCCCGCTGCGGGTCGATGCGTCGCCTTCGCTGACCGCGTTGCCGTCGGTGCCGCCGCTCGACGAATCCCCGCCGCCGGCGTCGACGGTGGAGTCGCCGGAGCCCTGCGTCGCCTGATCGAGGCGCGTCTTGCTCGCCGGCGTCGAGTTGTCGCTCCGGAAGCGACCCGTGAGGAACACGACGAGCAGGATCCAGAGGGCGGCGACGACGATGGCCTTGGTGAGGACGCCGATGCGACGCTTGGGCTTCTCGTCCTCGCCGTCGTCGTCGAGCTCGTCGACGTCGTCACCGCCCACCACGCCGGCGACATCAGCGTCGCCCACCTCGGCCGGTTCGTCGATCGCCGACAGCGCGCCCAGGAGCGAGACCGATTCGGTGGGAGTGCCGGCGGGCCCCGGCACCGCCGCGACCGCCTCGGTGGGCGCGTCGAGGCCCGCCGGCTCCACCGGCGCCGCCGCGACCACCTCGGTGGGCGCCTCGACCCCCGCCGGC
>DATAKR010000077.1:0-17382 GCA_036261495.1 Acidimicrobiales bacterium
CGCCACGGTGACGGCGTGTGAGGGGGGCATTCGATGATCGAGACGTCGATGCTCGACAACGGCATCACCGTCGTCACCGAACGGATGCCCGCGGTGCGTTCGGTCGCGCTCGGGTTCTGGGTCGGCGTCGGGTCCCGAGACGAGACCGACGAGCTCGCCGGCGCCTCGCACTTCCTCGAGCACCTGCTGTTCAAGGGCACCGCCACCCGTTCGGCGCCGGAGATCGCGGAGGCGATCGACCGCGTCGGTGGCGACCTCAACGCCTTCACCACGAAGGAGTACACCGCCTTCGAGGTGCGCCTCCTCGCCGACGACGTCGAGCTCGGTCTCGACATCGTCTCCGACATCATGTGGTCGCCGGCGTTCCGTGGCGACGAGGTCGAAGCGGAACGCCAGGTGATCCTCGAAGAGATCCTCATGGAGCTCGACGAGCCGGGCGACCTCGTGCACGACGTGTTCGGCGAGGCGCTCTACCCGGGCGACCCGCTCGGCCGCTCGACCCTCGGAACCGACGCCTCGATCAGCGCCATGCGCCGCGACGACATCGCGGCGTTCCACGGCCGGTGGTACCGCCCGGGTGCGATCGTCGTGGCCGCGGCGGGCGACGTCGACCACGGGCGGATCGCCGCCGGTGTCGCCGAGCGCTTCCGCGGCGAGCCGGGCGGGGATCGCCCGGCGCGCTCGCGGCCGGCCGCGCCGCCCCAGCCGGTGGCGCTCATCTCCCGCAAGACGGAGCAGGCCCACGTCGTGCTGGGCGTGAGGGGCCTCGACCGCGACGACCCCGACCGCTACGCGCTCGACGTCGTCAACCATGCCCTCGGCGGCGGGTTGTCGAGCCGGCTCTTCCAGGACATCCGCGAGCGGCGGGGGCTCGCGTACAACGTCTACTCCTACCGAAGCGGCTTCGAGGCGACCGGCGCCCTCGCGCTCTACGCCGGCACCGCGCCGAAGAACACCCGGGCGGTCATCGACCTGTTCGGGGAGCACCTCGACCGGCTGGCCGCCGCCGGCGTCACCGAGCGCGAGCTCGACGTCGCCAAGGGCCACGTGCGGGGAGCGATCGTGCTCGGCCTCGAGGATTCCGGCGCCCGGATGGCGAGGCTCGGCCGCAGCATGCTGGTGCACGGCCGGGTGCCCGCCATCGACGACGTCCTCGCCCGCATCGAAGCGGTCACGGTCGACGATGCCGCCCGCGTCATCGCCGCCGTCGCGGAGGGGCCGCGGTCGCTCGCCGTGATCGGTCCTGTGCGCGAGCGCGACGTCACCTAGTCCCACGTACGCTCGCTGCCATGCGAGTCGGTGTCTTCGGAGCGGGCGGACGGATGGGCGCCACGGTGTGCCGCGCGGTCGAGGCCGACCCCGACCTCGAGCTCGTCGCCGCCGTCGACCCGCACTACGCCGGGCTCGACCTCCGCACCGTGGTGCAGGGCTGCGAGGTCCACCTCGAGGTCTCGCCGGCGGCCGAGGCGCTCGAGATGGCCGGCGCCGAGGTCGCCGTCGACTTCACCCGGGTCGACGCCGCGCTCGACAACCTCCGCTGGTGTGCCGACCACGGCGTCCACGCGGTGGTCGGCACCACCGGGTTCACCGACGCCATGTACGAGGAGCTGCGCCGCCGGTTCACCCGGTCGAACTGCGTGATCGCGCCGAACTTCGCCATCGGCGCCGTGCTGATGATGCGGTTCGCGGAGCTGGCGGCGCCCTACTTCGACACGGCCGAGATCATCGAGCTGCACCACGACCAGAAGATCGACGCCCCGTCGGGCACGGCGATGACGACCGCGGAGCGGATGGCGGCGGCCAAGTCGCAGTGGGCCGCGGACCCGACCACCAAGCTCGTCCTCGACGGGGCCCGTGGGAGCGAGGGCCCGGCCGGGATCCACGTCCACTCGGTGCGGATGCGTGGCATGGTCGCGCACCAAGAGGTCATCCTCGGCACCACCGGCCAGACGCTCACGATCCGCCACGACACCACCGACCGCAGCTCGTTCATGCCCGGCGTCGTCCTCGCGTGCAAGCGCATCGCCGGCGCCCAGGGTGTGACCGTCGGCCTCGACGAGCTGCTCGACCTGCGGTGACCGCGGCCGCTCGACGGCGCCGCGCTAGCCCGCGTCGTCGTCGGCGGCCTCCTCGAGCTCGCGCTCGAGCGACGAGATCGATTCGAGCTCCGAGGTCCCCTTCCGGCGGTTGAGCACGACGTTGATCCCGACGAGGACGGCCGAGACGGCGATGATCGGCCAGCGGTAGTGGTCGAGGAAGTGGGTGACGGCGGCGAGCGGTGACGAGAACACGTCGCCGAACGCCCGCAGCACGACCATCGACACGACGGTGCCGCCCACGTTGAGCAGCAGGAACAGCCACGCCGGCATGCCCGAGGCGCCGGCGAGCATGCAGATGAGCGAGTTCGGGAACAGCGCGACCATCGGCCACGCCGCCTTCATGAACCCGCGCTCCATCCACGTGACGAGCAGGCCGCCGTCACCGAGCTTGCGCTCGAGCCACCGCACGCCGGCGTCGCCGTACCAGATGCCGATCAGGTAGAAGAACGGGTCCGACAGGAGCTGGCGCAGGGTGCCCACCACGTAGAACGACAGGGCGTCGGTGTGGGGCACCACGAGCGCGAGGTAGCGCTTCCGCGTGTTGAGCGCGATCAGCCACAACGGGTGCCGCTCGACGAGGCCGGCGGCTGCGATGTCGCCCACGTACGCGAGGGCGGTCATCACCACGATCGGCACGAGGACCAGCGCGAGGACCCGCCGGCTCGGCGGCCGGCGCACCGGTTGCGCCCCGTGCCCGTGCGTCGGTGCCTCGTCCATGGGTCCGCCGACCGTACCCACCCTCCACGGCCTGGTGCACGCGCCCCGGTAGCCTCGCGGCACGTGACCAGCCGCCAGCGCTTCGTCCTGGCCGCCGTGGCTGCGCTCGTCGTCGTCGCCGCGGTGGTCGCCGGCGCCGCCTGGTCACACGACGGCCGGCGCCTCGGCGTCGAGGGCGGCGTCGCCGAGCGGGCCTCGACGCGGGAGTCGACGTCGTCCACCTACGCGCTCGTGCCCGTCACCGGCGGTACGGCGTTGCCTCCGACCACGGCGGCGCCGCCACCGAAGCCGCCGCGACCGCCGGAGGCGACGGTCCCGACGTCCACCACCGCCGCCCCGGCCGATGCCTCGGCGTCGCCGGTGCTCACGGCCGGCGGAGCCCTGCTCACCCGTCCTGCGGGGGCCCCGCCCCGTGCGATCGACAAGGCCAAGGGATGCCGGTCCGCCAACGATGCCGGGTGGTCGATCGTCGACTGCGGCGCGCTGAAGACCCAGGGGATGGTGCTGGTCTGGGTCGTCGAGCAGAGGGGCGCCGGCCTCCGGGCGCTCGTGCTGCGCGAGCAGGGCGCGAACCAGTGGGTTCCGGCGCTCGCCGCGGCCGACGACAGCGGCACCGCCTTCAGCCGCATCGGCGTCCGCGGCGACGACGTGTCGGGTGACGGCCAGCCCGACCTCCTCTTCGGGTTCCACCGGCGTGACGCCGCCTCCACGCTGGCGCTCGACGTGGTGGAGGCGCCCGGCAACGTCACGCTCCACCGCGACGCGCCCGGCGGCGCGGCGCGGACCTCCTCCGGCCAGCTCGACACGTTCTCGATGACCGCCGGCGGATCGACGGCGCAGCACGACGTCATCCGGCGTGTCGCGAACGAGTGGCGGGTGGCGTTCTCCGAGACCGTCGCCCGCGACGCCGTGCCGCCGTCGGTGGTCTGAGCGCCTTCGATGGCCGACGCCCGCGAGCGCCTCCTCGAGGCGACCTACTCCTGCGTCGCCCGGTGGGGCATGGCGAAGACGAGGGTCGACGACGTGGCGCGCGAGGCGAAGATGTCGCGCGCCACGGTGTACCGGTACTTCCCGGGCGGGCGCGACGAGCTGTTCCGCGAGGTCGTGCGCTGGGAGGCCGCCCGCTTCTTCGAGGAGCTCACCCGGGCGGTGGCGCCCCGTCACGACTTCGCCGAGCTGCTCGAGGAGGCGCTGCTCTTCGCCCACAAGGCCCTCGAGGAGCATGTCGTGCTCCAGCGGATCCTCGTGACCGAGCCCGACCGCTTCCTGCCCCTCCTCACCGTCGAGAACGCCCGCATCCTCGGTCTGGTGAAGCAGTTCCTCGTGCTCGCCGCCCATCGGGCCACGTTGCGCCCGGGGGTGTCGGTCGACGAGGCGACCGACTACCTGTCGCGGATGCTGCTGTCGTACCTCGGGTCGCCGGGCCAGTGGAACCTCGACGATCGCGGCGAGGTGCGCCTCCTGGTGCGCACGGAGCTGCTCGCCGGCATCGCCGCACCCGGGGAGTAGCGGCGGCCGGGGGCCGCCTCGGGGCCTTGTGCCCTAGGTGCGCGCTGCGGTCCGTCCGACGAGGGGGGCATGCGGTTCCGGCGGGACACGGTGTCGGTCATCTTCCAGACGTTCAACCTCTTCACGGCCCGCCGGCTGCACCGGATGGACATCCCCGGCACGCTCCGCGTCGTCGAGGAGCACCGCGGCGGCCGCCCCGCCGGCGACACGGGGAGACGAAGTTGACGCTGAGACAAAGTTCGTATTAGTGTCTCATCGGTGGTAGCGATCACGCCGATCTCTTCGCGTGACCGCACCCCGGCTGGGGATGACCGACTCATCGACGCCGCGCTCCGCTGCGTCGCCCGCTGGGGTGTGGCCAAGACGACGCTCGACGACGTCGCGCGCGACGCCGGCGTGAGCCGGGCCACCGTCTACCGGGCCTTCCCCGGGGGGCGGGAAGCGCTCGTGCAGGCCGTGGTCGCCTCCGAGGTCTCGCGGTTCTTCGACGCGCTCCTCGCCCACCTCGACGCCGCCGACTCCCTCGAGGACGCGATCGTCACCGGCATCACCTTCGCCGGTCGCGCCATCCGCGACCACGACGCGCTGCAGTACCTGCTGGCGCACGAGCCCGAGCTGATCCTCCCCGCCCTCGCGTTCTCCCGGATGGATGCGCTGCTCCGGCTCGCCAGCACCACCGTCGCACCGTCGCTCGCCCGGTTCCTGCCGGACACCGACGAGGCGACCCGGGTGGCCGAGTGGGTCACCCGGATCGCCATCAGCTACACGATCAGCCCCGCCGCCGGTGTCGACACCGCCGACGAGGTCTCCGTCCGTCGCCTGGTGCGCACGTTCGTGCTCCCCGGGCTCGTCCCAGCCACCGCCGACCTCTAGGGGGAACCCAGCCCGTGTCATCCAACTTCGACATCATCGGCCGCGAGGACATCAACGACCTCGAGGCGATCCTGTCCGTCAGCAACAGCGACGTCGACGCCGTCATCTCCACCGTCAAGGACAACGCCGACGCCATCTTCACGTGGGACTACGAGAAGGGCGCCCGCCCGAAGCTCAACCGTCTCTACGAGAAGGCCAAGACCTCGATGTGGAACGGCGAGACCGACCTGCCCTGGGAGACCGAGGTCGACCAGGAGGCCGTCGTCCTCGCCAACGCCGGCAACAACGTGAACCCCGAGATGGCCAACCTCGACGGGACGCCGTTCGCCAAGTGGAGCGAGAAGGAGTGGGTCCAGTTCGGCATCGAGAGCCAGAACTGGACGCTGTCGCAGTTCATGCACGGCGAGCAGGGGGCGCTGCTCTGCACCGCGAAGATCGTGGAGACGGTGCCGTGGATCGACGCCAAGTACTACGCGTCGACCCAGGTGATGGACGAAGCTCGCCACGTCGAGGTGTTCGCCAAGTACCTCGACACCAAGCTCTCGGGCCACTACCCCGTGAACGCCCACCTGAAGATGCTGCTCGACGACATCATCGCCGACAGCCGGTGGGACATGACCTACCTCGGGATGCAGATCATGGTGGAGGGCCTCGCCCTCGCCGCCTTCGGCTTCATCCACCAGCTCACCACCGAGCCGCTTCTCAAGCAGCTGCTCCGCTACGTGATGAGCGACGAGGCCCGCCACGTGGCGTTCGGCGTCCTCTCGCTCCAGGAGTACTACCAGGAGCTGTCGGCCCCCGAGCTGCGCGAGCGCCAGGAGTTCGCCTTCGAGGCGGCCGTCCGGATGCGCGACCGCTTCCTGCAGCAGGAGGTGTTCGACCGCATGGGCGTCGACCCGAAGATCGCCGTCCCGCTCGTCATGCAGGCCCCGGAGCGGGCGCTGTTCCAGGCCATGCTCTTCTCGAAGATCGTGCCGAACTGCAAGAAGCTCGGCCTCCTCGACGCCGCCGACGGCTGGCTGCGCACCAAGTTCCAGGAGCTCGGCGTCATCCAGTTCGAGGACTGGGCCGACACCGGCGAGGAGTACGAGATGTTCCAGCTCGCCCAGGGCGAGGTGTCGTCGCAGAACAAGACCGCCTGAGCTGCTCCCCCCCAGCTCGGTGTCAGAGGGCGGCCCCTTCGGGGGCCGCCCTCTGTGCGTATCCGAACGGTCATCGGTCCTGCCGGTAACCTTCGCAGGGTGACCGAGTCCGACCCGGCCTTCCTCGTGCTGCACGCCGTGCGGTTGAAGGGGTTCGCCGACACCGAGGCGATCGCCTCGATCACCGGCCTGCACCACGACGACGTCCACAAGCACCTCGGCGCCGCCCTCGACGAGGGCCTCGTCACCCGGCGCGACGGCCGCATTTCCGGCTGGGCGCTCACGTCGGCCGGGCGCAACCGCCACTACGAGCTGGTCGCCGTCGAGGTGGCCGAGTCCGGGGCGCGCGACCGCATCGACGACGCCTACCACCGGTTCCTCGCGGTCAACACCGAGCTCCTCGGCGTCTGCACCGACTGGCAGCTGCGCGACGGCGTGCTCAACGACCACGGCGACGCGGCGTACGACGATGCCGTGATCGCCCGGCTGCGCCGCGTCGACGAGGTCGTGCAACCGGTGTGCGTCGACCTCGGCGCTGCGCTCAGCCGGCTCCGCGGCTACGGCGGCCGGCTCGGCGCCGCCCTCGAGCGCGTCGAGCGGGGCGACCGCGACTGGTTCGCCAAGCCGATGATCGACTCGTATCACACCGTGTGGTTCGAGCTGCACGAGGATCTCCTCGTCACGCTGGGCATCGAGCGAGCGAAGGAGGCGCAGCACTGATGGCAGGACGATTCGGCGCGGTGCTCACCGCGATGGTCACACCCTTCGACCAGAACGGTGACCTCGACCTCGACGAGGCGGCGCGCCTGGCGCGCTGGCTCACCGATCACGGCAGCGACGGCCTCGTCGTGGCCGGCACCACCGGCGAGGCGCCGGTGCTCACCGACGAGGAGAAGCTCGATCTGTGGCGCGCCGTCGCCGAGGCGGTCACCGGCCCGGTGATCGCCGGCACGGGCTCCAACGACACCCGCCACACGGTCGAGCTCACCGCGCGCGCCGCGGAGGTCGGCGCCGCCGGCGTGCTGCTCGTCGGGCCCTACTACAACAAGCCGTCGCAAGCAGGCATCGACGCCCACCTGCGCGCCGCGGCCGGCGCCACGACGCTGCCGGTGATGATCTACGACGTGCCGGGCCGCACCGGCAAGCGCATCGCCCCGGAGGTGCTCCGCCGCCTGTTCACCGAGGTGCCCAACGCGATCGCGTTCAAGGACGCCACCGGTGATCCGGCTGGCGCGGCGCACCTGGTCGCGACGCTCGGTGACGACTTCGACCTCTACAGCGGTGACGACTCGCTCACGCTGCCGCTCCTCGCGGTGGGCGCGAAGGGCGTGGTGGGCGTCTCGACCCACTGGGCCGGCGAGGAGATGGCGGAGATGATCGCGGCGTTCGAGAAGGGCGACGTGCAGCACGCCCGCGAGGTCAACGCCCGCATGCTCGAGTCGTTCGCCTTCGCCAACACCGACGCCGCGCCCTACTCGGTGGCGACCAAGGCGATGATGCGCACCCTCGGCCTGCGGGTGGGGGAGTGCCGCCTCCCGAACGGGCCGACGCCGCCCGGCGTGGAAGACCGCGCCCGCGAGGTCTACGCGGCCCTCCGTGGCTGAGCCCGTCCGGCTCGCCTTCCTCGGTGGCCTCGGGGAGATCGGCCGCAACTGCGCGGCCCTCGAGGTCGAGGGCCGCCTCCTGCTGATCGACTGCGGGCTGCTCTTCCCCGACGCCGACCTGCCCGGCGTCGACCTGGTGCTGCCCGACTTCACGTGGCTCCGCGAGAACGCCGACCGCATCGAGGCCTGCGTCCTCACCCACGGCCACGAGGATCACGTCGGCGCCCTCTCGTACGTGCTGCGCGAGCTCTCGTTCCCGATCTACGGGTCGGAGCTCACGCTCGGCCTGGCCCGCAACCGGATCGAGGAGGCGGGCCTCCTCGATCGGACGGAGCTGATCACCGTCGTCGATGGCGAGCGGCGGCGGATCGGTCCCTTCGACGTCGAGTTCATCCCCGTCGCCCACTCGGTGCCCCACGGCTACGCGCTGGCGTTCCACACCCCGCAGGGCGTGATCCTGCACTCGGGCGACTGGAAGATCGACCTCACGCCGGTCGACGGTCGCCGCACCGACCTCGCCCGCATCGGGGCTCTCTCCGACGGCCCTGGCAT
This sequence comes from Acidimicrobiales bacterium, assembly GCA_036261495.1. Taxonomy (GTDB): domain Bacteria; phylum Actinomycetota; class Acidimicrobiia; order Acidimicrobiales; family CADCTF01; genus DATAKR01. Next base: position 8,497 of record DATAKR010000077.1, read on the forward strand.
CCGCCTGCTCCTCGGCGACTCCACCAACGCCGAGGAGGTGGGCTACACGCGCAGCGAGCGCGAGATCGGCCAGATCCTGCTCGACCTGTTCCAGCGGGCCAAGGGCAAGCGGGTGGTCGTGGCCTGCTTCGCGAGCCACATCCATCGCATCCAGCAGATCGCCGACGCCGCCGTGGCCTCCGGCCGCACCATCGCCACGCTCGGGCGGTCGATGGGCAAGAACGTCGCCCTCGCCCGCCGCATGGGCCTGATGCAGCTCCCCGATGCCTCGCTCGTCGACATCGAGAAGGTCGGCGACCTCGATCCCGGCGAGGTGTGCATCATCTCGACCGGGTCTCAGGGCGAACCGATGTCGGCCCTGGCGCTCATGGCGTCCGGCGAGAACCGGTGGCTCCAGGTCGGCGAGAACGACGTCGTGATCCTCTCGTCGCACGCCATCCCCGGCAACGAGGGCGCGGTCGGCAAGGTGATCGACGGGCTCGTGCGGCTCGGCGCCGACGTCATCCACTCGGGCATCGCCGACGTGCACGTGTCCGGACACGCGCAGCAGGGCGAGCTCAAGACGCTCATGTCGATCGCGAAGCCCGACTACTTCATCCCGATCCACGGAGAGTTCCGCCACCTCCGGCACCATGCGCAGCTCGCCATGGAGATGGGGATCCCCGGGTCGAACGTGCTCATCTGCGAGGACGGCGACGTGGTGCGCGTCGACGACGGCGTCGTCGACTACGACGGCGAGATCCCCGCCGGCTACCTGTACGTCGACGGCATCGTGGGCGACATCGGCCACGGCGTCCTGCGCGACCGCCGGGTGCTGGCCGAGGAGGGGTTCGTGGCGGTGATCGTCACCGTCGACCCGCACGACCGTTCGATCGTCAGCGGCCCCGAGGTCGTCACCCGTGGCTGGGTGTACGGCCCCGAAGCCGAGGACCTCCTCGAGGAAGCCGCCGAGCGGGTCCGCGACTCGATCAAGCAGGCGTTCGCGCAGGACGCCACCGACTACGAGACGCTCCGCCGTCACATCCGGAAGGCGGCCGGCTCCTTCGTCAACGAGCGCACGCGGCGCCGCCCGATGATCGTGCCCGTCGTGCTCGAGATCTGATCACGCGGGGTGGGCCGGTGACGACCTCCGCACGCCGTGAGCTCGAGGCCAATCGGGCCAGCTGGGACGAACGGGTGCCCATCCACGTGCGGTCCGCGTTCTACGACGTCGAGGGCTGGCTTCGCGACCGCCCGGGCCCTCGCAAGTGGGAGCAGGCGGTGATCGGCGACGTGGCCGGGCTCGACGTCGTCCACCTGCAGTGCCACTTCGGGCTCGACACCCTGGCGCTGGCCGCCGCCGGCGCGACCGTGACCGGGCTCGACTTCTCGCCGAACGCCGTCGACACCGCCCGGTCGCTGGCGGAGCGCGCCGGTCTCGCCGACCGGGCCCGCTTCGTCGAGGGCAACGTGCTCGATGCGGCGGCCGTGCTCGCCCCGGCCACGTTCGACCTCGTCTTCGTGAGCCTCGGCGCGCTGTGCTGGCTCCCGAGCGTCGACCGCTGGGCCGCGCAGGTGGCGGCGCTGTTGCGCCCCGGCGGGCGCCTGTTCCTGCACGACGGCCATCCCCTCGCCTGGGCGATGGCCGACGACGAGATGCGCCTCGAGCACACCTACTTCGAGGAGACGGACCCCTTCGTCGACGAGAGCAGCCAGACCTACACCGACGGCGGCGACGAGCTCCGGGCCGGCCCCACCTACGAGTGGAACCACTCGATCGGTGAGACGGTCAACGCCGTCATCCGCCATGGGCTCGGTGTCGACCGCTTGGACGAGCACGACTGGACTGTGTGGCCGCGGTTCCCTTGGCTCGTCCGCGCCGACGACGGCCGGTGGGTCACGCCCCCCGACCGTCCGCGCGTGCCGCTGACGTTCACGCTGGTCGCGTCACGGCGAGACGGCGCTCCTCCTCGATCGCCTCGCTGATCGTCCTGACCCGCCACACCGGCGACAGCAGTGGGTAGACGAAGGCCACGCAGGAGCCGAGCGCGCCGATGAACAACGTGGCTCGGAGGCCGATGAACCCCCCGAGGGCGCCGCCGACGAAGGACCCGATCGGGATCGTTCCCCACACCATGAACCGCATCGACGCGTTCATCCGCCCCTGGAGACGGTCGGGGCAGATCGACTGTCGAAGGCTCACCTGGGCGATGTTGTAGAGGGGCTGGCCGAGCGACGTGGCGAGCTGCGCCCCGATGGCGAAGGGGATGATGCTGTGGAGCGGCGCGAGGGGCGTGAGGAGCGCGAAGGGCGAGGTGAGCGCGGTCGACAGCACGATCACCCGGCCCACGCCGAACCGGTGCTCGAGCCGCGTCGACAGCGCGGCGCCGAACAGGAACCCGATGTTGCCGATCATCAAGACGAGGCCGATTGCCCCGGCGCTCAGGTGGGCGCGACGCACGAAGTAGAGCAGCACCACGGCCGTCGAGATCGAGTTGAACAGGTTCGTGGTCGCCGTCGAGAGCGCGATCGGCCGGAGCAGGCGGTGGCCCAACACGTAGCGGAGGCCGTCGGCGATCTGGGTTCGCATCCGGACCGCGGCATCGTCGGGCTCGGGGTCGCTCTCGTGGACCCGGATGCGGCCGATGAACGCCGCTGAGCCGAGGAAGCTGACCGCGTCGACGATCACGGCGAGCGGTGCCGTCAGCGCGCCGATGAGGAGGCCGGCGAGCCCGGGGCCGGCGATCTGCGCTCCCGACCGGCTGATCTCCATCTTGGCGTTGCCTTCGGGCAGGTCGTCGCCCTCGACGATCGCCGGCAGGAACGCCATGTACGCGACATCGAAGAAGACCGTCAGGACGCCGGTGACGAACCCGACGGCGTAGAGCTGCCAGATGGTCAGGGCGCCCAGGGCCCACGCGATCGGGATCGAGGCGAGGGCGAGGGCCCGCCCGACGTCGCCGGCGATGAGGATCGGCCGGCGCCGCAGGCGGTCGACCCACACACCTGCCGGCAGCCCGACGAGGATGAACGGCAGGAACTCGAGGGCGGAGAGCGCTCCGACCTCGAACGGCGTCGCCTTCAGCTGCTTGATCGCGATGAGGGGCAGCGCGAGCAGTGACACCTGGCTGCCCAGCTGGCTCACGGTCTCGGCCGACCACAGCTGGAGGAAGTCGCGATGGCGCCAGAGGCGGGAACGCCGCCGATGGTGGAGCGGCGGCTCGCCGACGGTGCTCATGACGTCGCCTCGCCCAGGTAGGTCGCGAGCAGCCCGCCGAGCGACGCCAGCACCTCGCGACGCAGCTCGTACTCGTAGTCGTCGCCGAGGCGGACGGCGACCAGGCCGGCGTCGCGGAGGAGGACGAGATGGTGGTGCACCGTCGACTTGGCCAGGCCGACCGCGCTCGAGAGCGCCCCCAGCCCGGCCGGCCCGCCCGCGAGGACGTGGAGGAGCCGCAACCGGCGCTCGTCGCCGAGGGCGCGGGTCAGCCGGACGAGGGCGGGCGGCGGCTCATCGTCGCGGCGCTCGAGGTCGTCGGCCGCGACGCGGTAGACGATGACGGCGTCGTCGGGCCCCGCGCTCACGTTCCACGGCCGCATGGCGAGGCCGGGCGCGAGGACGATCGGCCCTCGGAAGGATCCGACGTCGATGGAGACGCCGCCGGTGGCCCGCTCGATCACGCGGGCGATCGCCTCGGCCCGGCCCTGCGTCGCCGAGGCTTCGGCGGCGAGCGACGCCGCGCTGCGCGCGAGGATCGCGGCGATCTCGTGCTCGCGCTCGGCCGGGAACGCCACCCGGCGCACGGCGTCGACGCCCCGGGACAGCACGGCCTTGGCGCGAGAGGGTGACAGGCGCAGGAGCTCGTCGCGTGCAGGGCGCCAGCGTTCGTCGTCGGGGTCGTCGAGCGCCGCCACCGCCGCTCGGGCTCGTCGATCGCCCGCCGCGCACGCGGCCGCGAGTCCGACGGGGTCGGAGGCAGCCGTGTGGCACGCGAGCGCGGCCAGGACCCCTTGCCAGAGCTCCGCCGGCGGCAGCCCGGCGAGCAACGCCGACGCCTCCGCGGCGGTGGCCGCGTCGGGAAGCCCGGCGAAGGCGACGGCGAGCGTCGTCCACGCCGCATCCTCGCGGAGGAGGGGGTGCGCGAATGCCGCACGCCCGCTCGCGGGGAGCGAGTCGACGAGCGCGTCGATCTCGGCATCGGTGTCGCCGATCTCGAGGCCGGCCGCCCGTCGTGCCATGGCCAGCCCGGTCACGGCGAGCTCGATGGCCGTCGAGTGCCGGACCACGAGGCGAGCGCCGGCGTCGCCGCGGCGGCGCAGCCCGACGACGCGGGGTTCGTGTTCCACGGTTCTCGTAGGCGCCATTCGAGAATTATCGAACGGCAGCGACGGCCGTGTCAATGCGGCTTCCGTCACCCCGGTTCGCCGGGCGCCATTCGCGCCCATCTGCGTTTCGCGTCGCGAGCTCGCCGGGAACGGTGGTCGAGGTGAGCGAGCGCTGGTTCAAGGAGGCGGTCATCTACTGCCTCGACGTGGAGACGTTCCAGGACTCCAACGGCGATGGCGTGGGCGACTTCGGAGGCCTCATCCAGCGGCTCGACTACCTCGACCGCCTCGGCGTCACGTGTCTGTGGCTCAACCCCATCCACCCGTCGCCCAACCGCGACGACGGCTACGACGTCACCGACTACTACAACGTCGACCCCGCACTCGGCACGCTCGGTGACTTCGTCGAGCTCATGCACCAGGCGAGCAATCGGGGCCTGCGGGTGATCATCGACCTCGTGGTGAACCACACCTCCGACCAGCATCCCTGGTTCCAGGCAGCGAGGTCGGACCCGGCGTCGCCCTACCGCGACTGGTACATCTGGTCGCCGACGGAGCCGACCGACGCGCGCCAGGGCGTGGTGTTCCCGGGCGACCAGGCCACGACGTGGACCTACGACGACGAGGCCGAGGCGTGGTACTACCACCGCTTCTACGACTTCCAGCCCGACCTCAACATCGCGAACCCCGACGTCCGCGAGGAGATCAAGAAGATCCTCGGGTTCTGGCTCCAGCTCGGCGTCAGCGGGTTCCGGATGGACGCGGCGCCCTTCGTGATCGAGCTGACGCACCCCAACGAGCCCGAGGCCGAGCACCGGTTCGAGATCCTCGAGGAGCTCCGCGACCGCCTGTCGTGGCGCCGGGGCGACGCGACGATCCTGGCCGAGGCGAACGTGGCGCGCGACGAGGTGGTCCAGTACTTCGGCGATGGGAACCGGCTGCCGATGCTGTTCAACTTCCTCCTGAACCAGCGGACGTTCCTCGCGCTGGCGCGGAGCGATCCCGCGCCGCTCGTCGGCGCGCTAGAAGCCTCGCCGGCGATCCCCGACTCCTGCACGTGGGCGACCTTCCTGCGCAACCACGACGAGGTCGACCTCGGCCGGCTCGGCGACAAGGAGCGCGACGAGGTGTTCGCCGCCTTCGGCCCCGAGGAGTCGATGCAGCTGTACGGGCGAGGCATCCGGCGGCGGCTGGCACCGATGCTGGGCAACGACCACCTCCGGATCCGCATGGCCTACGCGCTCCAGGCGACGCTGCCCGGGACGCCCGTGATCCGGTACGGCGAGGAGATCGGGATGGGCGACGACCTCTCGCTGCCGGAGCGCAACGCCATCCGAACGCCCATGCAGTGGTCGTCGGCGAAGAACGCCGGCTTCTCGACGGCCCCGGCCAAGAAGCTCTGCCGGCCCGTGGTGAACGACGGCGAGTTCGGGTTCGAGAACGTCAACGTGGTCGCCCAGCGTCGCGACCCGGACTCGCTCCTGTCGTGGATGGAGCGCATGTTCCGGACGCTCCGCGAGTGCCCCGAGTTCGGAACCGGCCGCTGCACGGCGCTCGACGTCGGGCGCGACTCGACGGTGCTGGCGCTCCGGTTCGACGCGCCGACCGGGGTGGTCGTCGCGTTCACGAACCTGGCTGACGAGCCGTGCACGGTCGACGTGAGCCACATCGACGATCGGGACGAGCCCCTCGACATCTTCGCCGACGACGAGTACGAGCTCACCTCGCCGGGCTTCGAGGCGATCGACCTCAACGGCTACGGCTTTCGCTGGATCCGGCTGCGATAGCGCCGCGTTCCGCCCGGCGCGTGCGGCCGTCCGTAGAGTGCCGCCCATGTCTTTGCAGGGGATAGAAGGACGGGTCGCGCTGGTCACCGGTGCGGCGCGCCGGCGCGGCATCGGTCGGGCGACGGCGCTGCGACTGGCGCGCGAAGGGGCCGACGTCGCGTGTCTCGACATGGCGCGGCCCTACGCCGAGTTCCCGGCGCACGGGACCGCCTCCTCCGATGAGCTCGACGAGGTGGTCGAGGAGATCCGGGGCATGGGCCGCAGCGCCCTCGCGTTGCGCGCCGACGTCCGCCGCTGGGACGAGGTCCACGCTGCCGTCGCCGAGGCGGGCGAGCGTCTGGGGCCCGTCACCCTCGTCGCCAACGTGGCGGGCGGGGCCGGGTTCGGCATGGGCCTCGGCCCGCTCGTGCAGATCGGCGAGCACGAGTTCGACGCCGTCGTCGACGTCAACCTCAAGGGAACGTGGATCGTGTCGAGGGCGGCGGCGGAGCGGATGGTCGCCGGTGCGACCGGCGGCCGCATCGTCAACGTGTCGTCGCAGGCCGGCAAGCGGGGGTTCGCCGGCCTCGGGGCGTACTGCGCCGCGAAGTTCGGCGTGATCGGCCTCACCCAGGTCCTGGCGATGGAGCTCGGCGGGTCGGGCATCACGGTCAATGCCGTGTGCCCGGGCACCGTCGACACCGACCTCCTCAACCCGAACGGGCTGCTCCAGCAGGCGTTGGCGGCCCAACCCGGTGGGTTCGACGGCTGGCTCCAGCGGGAGATCCCCGCCGGCCGGCTCGAGACGGGTGACGACGTCGCGAGCGCGATCGCCTTCTTGATGAGCGACGACGCCGCCTACATCACCGGCGAGGCGGTCAACGTCAGCGGCGGCCAGACGATGGTCTGACGGGCGCGATCAGTCGACGATGGCCGGGTAGACGAGCGCCTTGAGCTGGCCCCGGAAGTTGAACGTCGCCGACGGCATCAGCTGGGTCATGAAGATGACGATGAGGTCTTCCACGGGGTCGATCCAGAAGATCGTGCTCGCCGCGCCGCCCCAGTAGTACTCGCCGGCGCTGCCGATCGACTGCGACGCCACCGGCCCGAGGCCCACCGCGAACCCGAGGCCGAACCCGATGCCCTCGAAGCCGGTCTCGCCGAACGCGCCGAGGGCGAACCGCGCCAGGTCGCCGCCGCCCGGCAGGTGGTTGTCGGTCATGAGGTCGATGGTCCGCGAGCCGAGTACGCGCGCCCCGTCGAGCTCGCCGCCGGCGAGGAGCATCCGGCAGAACCGCAGGTAGTCGGCGGTCGTCGACACCAGGCCGCCACCGCCCGACAGGAACGCGGGCGCGTGCTGGTAGGCGCTCGCGCGCGGGTCGTCGATCAGCCGCAGCGACTTGTCGGGGCCGCGCATGTAGTTCGCGGCGAACCGGTCGACCTGGTCGTCGCGGATGTGGAACGCGGTGTCGTGCATCCCCAGCGGTGCGAAGATCTCGGTGGCCAGGAACTCGTCGAGCGGGCAGCCCGACAGCACCTCCACCAGCCGGCCGCACACGTCGGTGGAGTAGGAGTAGTGCCACCGGGTGCCCGGCGAGAACTTCAGCGGGATGTCCGCGAGCTTCTTGACGAACGTGTCGAGCGTGACCGACCGGTCGGCCACACCCGCCTCTCCGTACCGCCGATCGACGGGATGCGACGGGTCGCCGCCGTAGGTGAGGCCCGACATGTGCATGAGCAGGTCGCGCACCGACATGGGCCGCTCGGGTTCGACCAGGGTCGTGTCGCCGTTCGCTCCGACCTGGGCCACCCGCAGGTCGCGCCACTCCGGCAGGAAGCGGTGGACCGGGTCCGACAGCTGGAACAGCCCGCGCTCGTAGAGCGTCATCAGCGCGACCGACGTGATCGGCTTCGTCATCGAGTAGATGCGCCACACCGTGTCGTCGCGGACCGGCGTCCCCCGCTCGAGGTCGCTCGAGCCGAGCGAACGGGAGTAGGCGAGGCTGCCGTCCCGCCACACGGTCGCCTGGCATCCGGCGATCTTGCCGGGGTCGACGTAGCGCGCCTGCAGGTGCTCGGTGATGCGCTCGAGCCGCTCGGCGTCCATCCCCGCCGCGCGTGGATCGGTCTGCACGATGCCCCCCCATCGTCGTGGTCGCCGGCCGACCCTACCGCTGCGGTATACCGGCGGCATGCCCGCCCCGCCGCGGCATCTCAGGGATCAGAACATCGATGTCGTGGCCGCGTTGCTGCTGTTACCGTTGTTGACACTGTGACTGCGACGCGCGCCCGCTCCAAGAAGCCCGCGAGCAGGTCGCGGCGGGCCCCGCCCCCGTCGAAGTGGGCCCAGGTCCGCGCCGCGCTCGCCACCCACCTCGGCCGGCAGTCCGACGACGTCTGGGGGCTGTTCCTGATCCTCGCCGGCGTGCTCGCCGCGCTCGGGATCTACGCCGATCTGACCGGGCCGCTCGGCCACGTCGTGAAGGGCATCGCCGCGGCCCTGTTCGGGTGGGCGCGCATCCTCGTGCCGATCGCCCTGATCGGCATCGGCGCCGTGCTGGTTCGTGAGACCCGCAGCGAGCCCGGTCGCGTGGTGATCGGCCTCGGGGTCCTCGTGGTCGCCGTGACCGGGTTGCTCCACCTCACGTTCGGCGCGCCGGCGTGGGGCTCTCCGATCCGGGAGCTGCGCGACGCTGGCGGACTGCTCGGGATGCTCGTCGCCGAGCCGCTCCGGCGCGTCGTCGCGGTGCCCGGCGCGAGCCTGGTGCTGGCCACGCTGCTCTCGGTGTCGATCCTCGTGCTGACGCGCACATCG
>DATAKR010000088.1:0-24052 GCA_036261495.1 Acidimicrobiales bacterium
GACGGCGAGGCCGGCCTCGGCGTCGACGGCGGCGGCGACCTCCGCCCATGACCGCCCGATCGCCGGCGTGCCGGCCACGTGGAAGCGAGCGGCGTCGGTGTCGAGCACGACGTCGTCGATCGCGGCCTCGAGGAGGTCGGCCGCGACCTGCGTGGCCCGCTCGACGACCTCGCCCGCGGCCTGGTGCATGGCCACGCCACCGACCTGGAGCGAGCGCGACCCGCCGGTGACACCGCCCTGGGGCACGACGTCGGTGTCGCCGTGCACCACCTCGATGTCGTCGATCGGCACGCCGAGCCGGTCGCTGATCAGCATCGCCCACGACGTGTCGTGACCCTGCCCGTGCGGCGACGTGCCGGTGCGGGCCAGCACGGTTCCGTCGGGTCGGACGGTGATCGCGGCGAACTCCTCGCTCGGGCCGCCGCCGGTGATCTCCACGTAGAGCGAGAGGCCGATGCCGAGCTGCCGGGTGTCGCCCGCCTCGCGCCGCCGCTGCTGCTCCTTGCGAAGGTCGTCGTAGCCGGCGGCGGCCAGCGCCTTGTCGAGGGCCGCCTCGTACGCGCCGCTGTCGTAGGTGGTGCCGATGGGCGTGCTGAACGGGAACCGGTCGGGGGCGATGGCGTTGCGGCGGCGCACCTCGGCCGGGTCGATGCCGATCTCGGCGGCGAACAGGTCGACGGCGCGCTCGATGGCGGCGGCGGCCTCCGGACGGCCGGCGCCGCGGTAGGCGACGGTCGGCGTGGTGTTGGTGACGACCGACGTGGTCACGATCTCCGCCGTCGGGATGTCGTAGACGCCGGTGAGCATGGCGCGGGTCATGAACGGCAGCAGCGCTCCCATGCGGGGATAGGCGCCGGCCTCCTGCACCACGCGCAACCGGTACACGAGGATCCGCCCGTCGCGCGTGCCGCCGATCTCGAGGTCTTGCACCTGGCCGCGGCCGTGACCGAGGTTGAGCATGCTCTCGCTGCGGGTCTCGGTCCACTTGATGGGCCGGCCGAGGCGTTGCGCCGCCCAGCCCAGCAGGAACTCCTCGGGGTACGACGATCCCTTGGCCCCGAACCCGCCGCCGACGTCGGGGGTGACCACGCGCACCTGCGACTTCTCGAGCCCGTAGACCGCGGCCAGCGTGTCGCGGACGCTGTGCGACCCTTGGCTGCTCGCCCAGTGCTCGAGGCGGCCGTCGGCCGTCCAGCGGGCGGCAGCGGCGCGCACCTCGAGCGGGCAGGGAGCGACGCGCTGGTTGCGGGTGCGCTGGCGCACGACGACCTCGCACTCGCCGAAGTCGGCGTCGGGCGTGCCACCGGAGATCTGGAACGCGGTGTTGGTGCCGGCGTCGGGGAAGAGGAGCAGCTCGCCCGTGAGCGCCACCTCGGGATCGACCAGCGGCGGCAGCGGGTCGTACTCGACGAACACCGTCTCGGCCGCGTCCTCGCCCTGGTAGCGCTCCTCGGTGACGATCATCGCGACGGGCTCGCCCACGTAGCGCACGACGTCGGTCGCCATCCAAGGACGGACCATCTGCTGGTTGAGCACCACCATGTCGAACGGCACCGTGCCGAGGTCGGCGGCGATGTCGGCGCCGGTGAAGACGCCGAGCACGCCAGGTGCGAGCCGCGCCTCCTCCACGTCGAGCTCGACGATGCGCGCATGGGCCATCGTCGACCGGACGTAGGTGACGAAGCCGGCGCCGGCGAGGGGCAGGTCGTCGACGTAGGTGCCGCCGGTGGTGAGGAGCTTCGGGTCCTCCTTGCGGACGACACGGTTGCCCAGGATGCTCACGTCAGTCGATCTCCTGCTGGTAGTGGAGCAGCCGCCCGGCCCGCTCGCCGGTGGAGCGGCCGTGGTCGTAGGCGACGCGCCCGTTCACGATCACCCACGACACGCCTACCGGCTCCTGCTTCGGGTCGTCGTAGGTCGCGGTGTCGGCCACCGTGTCGGGGTCGAACACGACGAGGTCGGCGTGCTGGCCCACCTCGACGCGACCCCGGTCGACGAGGCCGAAGCGGTCACACGACAGGCTCGTCATGCGGCGCACCGCCTCCTCGAGGGGGATGACGTGCCGGGCGCGCACGTACTCGGCGAGCACCCGCGGCATCGTGCCGAACAGCCGCGGGTGAGGCTTCCCCTTGAGGTCGGGGATGCCGTCGGAGCCGATCATCATGCGCGGGTGGCGCAGGTTCGTCTCGATGTCGGCCTCGTCGATGATGAAGTGGATGCAGATGGTGCGGTCGCCCTTCGGGGCGCGCAGGATCCGCTGCACGACCGCGGCCAGGGTGGTGCCCTCGGCCGCGGCGATGTCGACGAGCATCTTCCCCTCGTACTCGGGGAACGCCGGGCAGCTCGCGAGACGGATCACCCGGGCGAGGTCCTCGCTCGGGTCGTCGACGTTGAAGTACTCGATCATGCGCCCGCTGCCCGCGGTGTAGGGATAGACGTCGAGGGTGACGTCGGCGCCGGCGGCGTTGGCCTCGTCGACCAGCGCGAGCGACTCCGCGACCTTCCCCCAGTTGGGCTCGCCCGCAGCCTTGTGGTGGGAGATGTGGACGGCCGCCCCCGACTCGCGGCCGACGCGCAGGGCTTCGGTGACGGCCTCGAGCAGCCGGTTGGCCTCGTTGCGCATGTGCGTGGCGTAGATCCCGCCGCGGGCGCCGACCGGCTCCGCGAGCGCGATCACCTCCTCGGTCGCGCTCCAGCGGCCGGGCACGTAGATGAGGCCGGTCGAGAGCCCGCAGGCACCCTGTTCCATCGCCCGCTCCACCCAGCCGCGCATCCGCGCCAGCTCGGCGTCGGTGGGCTCGCGGCGTTCGGTGCCCATGGCGGCCTGGCGCATGGTGTTGTGGCCGACGAGGGTGACGGCGTTGGCCGCGATGCCGCCGTTGGCCTGGAGCGCCTGGCGGAACCCGGCGAGGTCCTCCCAGTCGCCGACGAGGCCGCCGAGCAGACCGCCGGCGCTGGCGTCGCCGGGGCGGTTGGGGATGGCGCTGAAGCCGCAGTTGCCGACGACGAGGCTCGTGCACCCCTGCGCCACCTTGAACTCGAGGCCGGGGTGGGCGACGAGCGCGCCGTCGTCGTGGGTGTGGGTGTCGACGAACCCGGGTGAGACGACCTGGCCGCCGGCGTCGAGCACGGTCGTCGCCGGCCCCGCGGAAGCGGTGCCGACGCTCGTGATCCGCCCGTCGGTGACCTCCACGTCACCGTCGAACGCGGGCGCGCCCGTGCCATCGAGGATGCGGGCGTTGCGGATGACGAGGTCGGCGGGCACCGGCGGGACGATACCGTTCGCCCCGTGTACGACGTGGTGGTGGTGGGTGCGGGCTCGGCCGGCGCGGTGATCGCCGCCCGCGCGAGCGAGGACGGATCGAAGACCGTGTGCCTCGTCGAGGCCGGTCCCGACTACCCGGCACCGGCGGCGACGCCGTGGGACCTCGTCAACAGCCACGACAACTCCTACGTCGATCATGACTGGGGGTTCGCGTACACGCCCGTGGCGGCTGGGCGGGCGACGCCGTTCCCGCGCGGGCGCGTCGTCGGCGGGTCGTCGGCCGTCAACACGACGATCGCGCTCCGCGGCATGCCGGAGGACTACGACCACTGGGCCGAGCTGGGCAACCCCGAGTGGGCCTGGGAGAAGGTGCTGCCCGCGTTCCGGCGCCTCGAGCGCGACCTCGACTACGGCGACCGGCCCTACCACGGCGACGCCGGCCCGATCACGATCCGCCGCTACCGCCCGGACGAGATGACGGTGCCGCAGACCGCGTTCCTTGAGGCTGCCGAGCTGCTCGGCTACCCCTACTGCGCCGACGCCAACGACCCCGACTCGTGGGGCGCGGGGCCGCATCCGATGAACAAGGCGGGCCGCGTGCGGGTGTCGACCGCGGTGGGCTACCTGGCGCCGGCTCGGGTCCGGCCGAACCTCACGATCCGCGCCTCGTCACCGGTTCGCCGGGTCGTGGTCGACGCGTCGGCACGGCGGGTGAGCGGTGTCGAGATGGCCGACGGCTCGATCGTCGAAGGCCGCCTCGTGGTGCTGGCGGCCGGCGCCATCGCCTCGCCGCTCGTCCTGCTCCGGTCGGGCATCGGCCCTCGCGACGAGCTCGAACGTGCCGGCGTCGACGTCGTCGCCGACGTCGCCGGCGTGGGTCGAAACCTCGCCGACCACCCCGCCACCGCGGTCGCGTGCGAGGCCGCCGACCCGTCGATCATCGACACCAACTCGCCGATCGTGCAGACGATCCTGCGTTACACGGCGCCGGGGTCGGAGCACCGCAACGACCTGCAGATCGAGATCTTCTCCTTCGCCGGACGCCGGCCGCCGGACCGCCCGCCGGCGTTCGCCATCGCCGCGGTGCTCGAGTGGGCCGAGTCGCGGGGCACCGTCCGCCTGTCGGGTGTCGGCGTCGACGACCCGCCGCTCATCGAGTCGAACATGTGCAGCTCGCCGGCCGACGTCGACCGGCTGGCGCAGTGCCTCCTCGACACGATCGCCTTCGCCGAGTCGAAGCCGATCTCGACGATCACGTCGCGGATCGCCTTCCCGCGCCTACCTGTCGACTTCGACACCGCGCGCGAGCTGGTCCGCCGCTTCTCGGGCAGCGGCTACCACCCGTGCGGCACGGTGCGGATGGGCCCGGCCGGCGACCCGTCGGCCGTCGTCGACCAGTACGGGCGCGCCCATGCCGTCGACGGTCTGGTGGTCGCCGACGCCTCGATCTTCCCGACGGTGCCCCGGGCGAACACGAACCTCACGTCGATCATGGTCGGCGAGATGGTGGGGGAGTGGCTCCGCCGCTCGCCCGAGCGCTACTCGCTCTGAGGCCCTTTCGGCCGGCGCCGGCGTCCCGTAGCCTCCGTCTCTCCCCGCTTCCCCCGATCTCCGGTGTGCGCAAAGTGGTGTTGCGCGGCCCCTGCAGCCGCCGTCCCACCCCACGAAGCGCGCGAGATGCGAACGGGAGCCGGCCGTGCGAAAGCTGTTCACCAGGGAGGCCGCACTCGCGCGCGGGCTGACCATCGATGCCCTGCGATGGGGTGAAGGCGTCGGACGGTGGCGTCGCATCGCCCATGGTGTCTATGGGGAAGGACCGGAGCCGCCCTCGGCGCTCGACGTCGCCCTCGCGACCCTGCTCGTGACCGGGGGTGTCGCCAGTGCTGATCTCGCCGGCGTGCTCCTCGGCCTTGATGCCGTCGAGCTGACGAAGGGTGAAGTGACGGTTCCCGAGACGTCGAGCGGCCGACGCCGGGGCGCGCGCCGGCGCGACATCGACCCAGGTCGGATCGTCCTCGTCGGCGGGCTGCGGTGCACCGACGGCGTGCAGACGCTGCTCGACCTCGCGCTCGTCCTCGACGACGACACGTGGGAGCAGGTGCTCGAGTCGGCGCTCCGCAAGCGGCTCCTGACGACCGACGAGCTCGAGTGGGCGGCCGCCGGCCGGAGGGGGAGCCGGCGGATCCGGCGGGTGCTCGACCTCCGAGGGCGCCAGGTCGAGCCGACCGAGAGCCTTCTCGAGACCCTCGCCGTCCAGCTCGCCCGGACGGTGCCGGGCTTGCCGCCGCCGGTGCGCCAGTACGAGGTGAGAGACGCGGATGGCCGGTTCGTCGCTCGCGTCGACCTGGCATGGCCGGAGCTGGGGTTGTTCGTCGAGCTGGATGGCCAGCACCACAAGGACCAGCCGGTCTACGACGCGCGTCGCGAGAGCGCCGTCGTCGCCGTGACCGGCTGGCTGTGCGCTCGCTTCACGTGGACGGAGGTCGTGAAGTACCCGAACTCGACGGCCCGGCGCCTCGCGGCGATCGTCGAGCAGGCCCGGCGGCGGCCGGCCCGCCGGGTCGCATGACCGGTCGTGGCGGGATGGGTCGTTCAGTCGGCTGCGTCGCCGGCGTCGCGCCCGTTCTTCCGCGGGTCGCGCACGAGGGTGACGGCGTAGGTCCATACGTCGCCAGTCGTCTCAAGGTCGGCGCCCAATGGCCGCTTGGCGCCGAGGAGTCGCTCGACCTTGGCGCGTGCGCTCGATTCGTCGAACGCCTCGACGTCGATCTTCGCTTCGATCTCCACGCGGAAGGTCTTCTTGGTCTTGGCCATCACAGTGCACCTTTGGCGTCAGGCGGTCTCGCCATACTGGCCGAGACGCCGATCCAATCCGTAGGCGGCCCCACGGTGCGGCGCGGCCCGATGGCGGCGCCCGGGCCGCGGCCCCTCCCTCAATCGAGCACGTACTCCCAGCCCTCCTGCCAGGCGAAGTCGGCGGCGCAGAGGTCCTCGAGTGGCACGCCGGCGATCAGGTGATCGAGGGCCCACCGGGTCGCGACGTGGCCGATCACGAGCACCCGGCGGCCCTCCCATTTGAGGGGCAGGTCGTCGAGGAACCGGCCGACGCGCCCCACCGCCTGCTCCCAGCTCTCGCCGTGCGGATACGGCTCTCGCAGGTGGGCGCACCGCCCGGCGTGATGACGCGCCACCGGCGCCCGGGTCTCGTCGCCGTAGTCGCACTCGCGCAACCGCCAATCGAGCAAGACCGGAACGGCCGATCCCTCGAACGCGATCGTCGCGGTCTCGACGGCGCGCCCCAGGTCGGAGCTGAACACCGCGGCGAGGCGGTCGCGGCGACGGCGCTCGCCCAGTGCACGCGCGAGATCACGGCCGGCGGGCGAGAGGCGGCTGTGCGCCCATCCGCTCGCCCGTCCGAGCTCGTTGTCCTCGCTGATCGAATGCGTCTCGAAGACGACCGAGATGGTCACTCCGCCGACCGTATGCGGTCGGGCGCCCGACGCAGCTCAACCGAGCAGCTTCTGCAGCACCTTGGCGCCGGCCTTGGCCGCCGCGGTTCCGACGGTCTCCTTGGCGAACGCGACGGGCGCCGAGAGGTCGACGTCGAGGACCCAGCTGCGCGGCGTCGACTTCGACTCGAACGAGCCATGGGCGCCCCGGTCGCCGGGCACGGGCTCGAACAGCGAGTCGGGGCGGTCGTGGTCGGCGGGCTCGTCGCGGAGCTGCGAGTCGTACCCCGACAGGCCGAGGTAGTGGTCGAGCAGGTAGGGCATCACCCGGTTGGCGAGGATCGTGGCGACGGTGGTGCCGCCCACCCAGATCTCGCGGCGGCGGTGCTCCGCCGCGTACACGATCGCCTTGGCCGCCACCTCGGGTTCGTAGATCGGCGGAACCGGCTGGGCCTTGCGCTTCATCTTGTTGCGCTGGATGTCGAACTGCGGCGTGTTGAGCGCCGGCATCTGGACCATGCAGATGTGGACGTTCGACCGGTCGTGCAGCAGCTCGCACCGCACCGATTCCGTGAACCCCTGGATGGCGTGCTTGGCGCCGCAGTACGCCGACTGCAGCGGGATGCCCCGGTAGGCGAGGGCCGACCCCACCTGCACGACCGTCCCGCGATCGCGCTCGGTCATCCGGTTGAGCGCGGCGCGGGTGCCGTTCACGTAACCGAGGTAGGTCACCCTCGTGGCCCGATCGAACTCGTCGGGATCCACGTGGAGGAACGGGCTGAACACCGTGGCCATGGCGTCGTTCACCCAGACGTCGATAGGCCCGAGCTCGTCCTCGATCCGCTTGGCGGCACCGTCGACGGCGTCCCACTCGGCGACATCGGTGGGCACGGCAACCGCGCGTACGCCGGCCGCCTCGCACTCCTTCCGGCCGGCCTCGAGCGCTTCCTCACCCCGCGACACGAGGCCGACGTCGTATCCCTTCTGGGCGAAGGCCCGCGCGGTGGCGCGTCCGACTCCCGCGGTTGCTCCGGTGATGGCGACGACTGGCGACATTGGTCAGCTCCTTCGGTATCGCTCTGCATCTACCCGTTTCAGATCGAGTCCGAGCCCCGGCCTCTCCACATCGGGTCGAAGCACCCCGCCGGTCGGGTCGAGGACGCCGTCGAAGAGCAGGCGGTCGACGCGGGCGTGGTCGTGGAAGTACTCGAGGTGCCGAACGTTCGGAACGGCGCAGGCCACCGACGCGTGGAGCGACTGGGCGCAGTGTCCCGAGACCTGGAGCCCGTGCGCCGCCGCGAGCGCCGCGACGCGAAGCCACTCGGTGAACCCACCGCACCGCGACACGTCGGCCTGGAGGACATCGACGGCGCCGGCCGCGCACATCCGCTCGAAGTAGACGAGGTCGTAGCCGTACTCACCGGCGGCGACATCCGCGGTGATCATCGAGCGGATCTCGGCCAGTCCGTGGAGGTCGTCGGACGAGACCGGCTCCTCGAACCACGTCACGCCGAGGTGTTCGAACGACCGGGCGAGGCGCACCGCCTGCTTGCGGGTGTAGCCCCCGTTGGCGTCGACGAACAGGTCGGGCTCGTCGCCGATGGCGCGGCGAGCGTGCTCGACGCGCTCGAGGTCCCGCCGCTCCCGTGAACCCCAGGCCGTGCCGATCTTCATCTTCACGCGAGGGATGCCCTGATCGTGGACCCAGTGGCCGAGCTGCGCGCCGAGCTCGTCGTCGGTGTAGCTGGTGAACCCACCGCTGCCGTAGCAGGCGACCTCGTCGTGCACCTGACCGAGCAGGGTGACGAGGGCGCGGCCGTAGAGCTTCGCCTCGAGATCCCACAGCGCGGTGTCGACGGCCGAGATGGCGGCCGATGCGATGCCCGGGCGTCCGGTGTTGCGCACCGCTCGGACCATCCGGTGGAACGCGCCGCGCGCGTCGTCGGCGCGCTCCCCGACCACGATCGGCACCAGCGACTCCTCGATCACCGTCGCGCAGGCCGCCGAGCCGTAGGTGAAGCCGAGCCCGCGCAGGTCACCGGCGACGGGTTCCGCGACGACGACGGTGGTGCGATCCCACGTGAACGTGCCGTCCGACTCAGGCTCCTCGGTCGGGATCGTGTAGACGCTGACGTCGAGGCGGTCGACCTTCATCGGGCCGGAAAGGCGATGGTGCTGAGGAGCGCGTTCTCGGCCTGCCGCGAGTCGAGACGGGTGTGCTGCACGATCACCGGCACGTCGCTCTCGATCACCGACGAGTAGTTCGTCGCCTTGGGGACCGCCTTGCCGCCGTCGAGCTCGTTGAACCGGAGGTGGAGCGTGCGGCGGGCACCGACGGTCAGCTCATAGGGCCCGGACGGCTCGCGGTCGGCGAAGAAGATCGTGATGCGCACCTGCGCGTCGCGGTCCCCGGTGTTGAGGATGCACGCCGTCTCGTGGCTCAGCATCTCCGGCTCGGGGCCGTTGCTCCATGAGGGGATCCATCCCTCGGGGATCACCCAGGCCGTCGCGCCGAGCGCGTCCATCACCGATCCGCCTTCGACAGGCCGACGGTGGCGGGATCGATCAGGGTGAGGCCGGTCTCGGGGTCGTGGCGCCGGCAGACACAGCCGTTGGTCATCGGGCTTCCTTCCTCTCGTTCGTCCGCCGGCGAGGTCCGACGGCGGTGGTCATCCGCGGTTCGCGCTGGTGAGGTGGTCCGCGCAGCGCGCTGCGAGCGCCATGATCGTGAGCGCCGGGTTCGCCGAACCCTGCGTCGGCAGGACGCTGCCGTCGGTCACATAGAGGTTCGGGACCGCGAACGCCCGCAGGTCACGGGCGACCACGCCCTCCGACGGATCGCCGCCCATCCGGCATCCGCCGACGAGGTGGGCGTAGCGCTTGATGGTCACCGTGTCCTCGGCGCCGGCGGCCTGGAGGATGTCGACCATGGTCTGCCTGCCCGCCTTCATGAGCGCACGGTCGTTGTCGCATTGCGAGTAGTCGAAGCGGGCGACGGGGAGCCCGTGGCGGTCCTTCTCGCCGGCGAGCGTCACCCGGTTGTCGGCCAACGGCAGGAACTCGCACAGCACGCCGAGCGTCGCCCAGTGGATGTAGTCGCGCATGTACTCCCTCAGCACCTCGCCCCAGTGCCCCTCGGCCACGATGTGCTCGGCCCAGGTGATGGGCAGCGGCCCGACGCACTGGATCGAATAGCCGCGCTTGTACGGCTTCGACGGGTCGGTCTCGTAGAAGGCCTCGCTCGACACCTGCGGCGGCGGCGCCTTGTACATGCGGAGCTCCTCGGCGAAGCGGCCAGCCGTCTGCGCCGCGCCCTGCACCATCACGTAGCGCCCGACCAGGTCGTGGTCGTTGCACAGACCGTCGGGGAACCGGGAGCAGGCCGAGTTGAGCAGGAGGCGCGGCGTCTCGATCGCGTACCCCGCAACGGCCACCATCCGGGCGCGCTGGAACCGCTCGACCCCGTCCTTCCAGTAGACGACGCCGGTGGCTCGGCCGTCGCCACCCAGCTCGATGCGGCCCACCATCGAGCTGTCGCGGATCTCCGCGCCGCGGGCCAGCGCGTCGGGAACGTGGGTGATGAGCGTCGACGCCTTCGAGTTGACCTTGCACCCCTGCAGGCAGAAGCCGCGGTAGATGCAGTGCGGCCGGTTGCCGAAGCGCCCGTTCGTGATCGCCACCGGCCCGACCCGGACGCCGATGCCGAGCGCGTGCGCGCCACGCATGAACACCAGGCCCTCGCCGTTGACCGGGTGCGGCGAATGCGGGTAGCGGTGGGGATCGCCCCACGGCCACGCCTGGCCGGCGACGGGCAGCTCCTGCTCGATGGCCTCGTAGTAGGGCTTGAGCTCCTCGTACCGGATCGGCCAATCGGCCCCGACGCCGTCGAGCGATCGGGTGTGGAAGTCGCTCGGGTGGAGCCGAGGCGTGTAGCCGGCGAAGTGCACCGTGCCTCCGCCGACGCCCCGCCCCGAGTTGTTCGACCCGAGCGGGACCGGGTCGGTGCCGCCGATCACCCGCGGCTCGGTCCAGTAGAGGTGGTGCGAGCCCCGTTCGTCGCTCACGAAGTCCGCGTCGGGCTCCCAGAACGGTCCCGCATCGAACGCCACGACCTTCCAGCCGGCGCGTGCCAGCCGCTGGGTGAGCACGCCGCCGCCGGCGCCGCACCCCACGACGACAGCGTCGACCTCCTCGGCGTCGTCGTAGTGGCGCATGCGCTCGCGCAGCGCCGTGTTCGTGCGGCGGCCGTCGTTCGGGATCAGCCACGCCGACTCGTTCCGCTCCCGCACGGTCATGTTGGATGGCCTCGCTCTGCGGTGCGTCGCCCTTCGGGCGAGAGGGCTTGCCGCTTGGCTGGCGGCTGCTCGCTGGCGCTCCCGACGCCGCCGGTGGTCGGGCCTCGCTCTGCGGTGCGTCGCCCTTCGGGCGAGCCGTGCTTGTTGCGCGCCTTCTCGACCCGCTCGGCCCACGGGACCGGATCGCGGCCGTCCACGTCCGGCACCTCCCAGGGCTCTCGCATGTCGAGGCCCATCGCCTTGTAGCCCCGGGGGTACGCCGGCCCGCCATAGCCGATCTCGTTCCACGCCCACGGATGCGAGTAGAAGGCCGCGCAGGCGTACCGCATCCACAGGCTCCACACCCGTGCCGCCGGCAGCCCGTGCCATCGGTCGCCGGTGCGCACCGCCTCCAGCAGATCGCGCTGGCGGTCGGGATCGAGGTCGCAGAACCGGTCGTCGGTCTGTGCCCGCGCGTCCTCGTCGAGCGCCGCCAGCGACCGGCGCCACGCCTCGGCGTCTTCGGGCATGTCGTCGTAGCGCCAGCCGTCGGTCTCGCGCTCGACGAGCCGGGCATCGATGAGCTCGAACACCGGCACCTTCGGCTCGGCGTCCTGGGCGAGGAGGCGGTCGAGAAGGGGCCGCGCGACCGCCTCCTCACCGACCGAGAAGAACGCGAGCGGGGGAGGCGGACCGAGGCGCCCGAGCACCACACCGCGCGTCACGGCATCCCACGTCTCCTGCTGGCCCAGGACGTCGTAGCCGGGGAAGCGGCCCTCGCCGCCGGGGGTCGGTGCCGTACGGCCCACCTAGCTGCCTTCGCGCCGGAGGATGGCGGCCAGAAGGCCCATCCCGCCGACCATCGCGAACAGGAGCGGCGCGAGCAGCGGCGGTCCCATCTCCGAGTTGTAGCGGGCGAACCGCCACCCGCCGGGACGCTGCGCGATGCCCCGGATGTGGAGGGCGAACCCCTGCACGCCGTTGACGACCGCCGCCGCCGACACGATCGGAAGCACCGTCTTGGCCCACCGCCGGCTCATCACCCCCGCGACCCCTGCGGCCGCCACGGCGGGCGTGAGCGCGACCGGCAACCACATCATCTTGTTGCCGAAGCTCGCCCGGTCGTGCTCGAGGAAGATCTCGGCTCCGGTGACGACCGCGGCCGCGGCCGTGAGGCCCGACAGCGAGCGTTCGAAGCGCCCGGTCTCCACATCGCGGAGGGCGCGGTCGAGGAGGTGCGTGGCACCCGTCGTGGCCGTCACGCCTTCAGCTCCGAGATCTTGTCCTTGAAGATGGTCGAGGCCATCGTCGCCCGGCGGGGCTGGCCCTTCAGGAAGGCCTGGGTGAAGCCCTTCGCCTGCTGGTAGCTGACCTTCGGCGGCATCGGTGGCTCGTCGGGGTTGGTGAGCACGTCGACGAGCGCGGGCCCGGGGTGATCGAGGGCACGCTCGACGGCGGGCTCGAGGTCGGCAGCCTTCTCCACCCGGAGGCCGAGGGCGCCGTTGGCCTCGGCGAACGCCGCGTAGTTCGCGATGCCCGAGTGACGGACCCCGTACTCCGGGAACCCGAGCACCATCTGCTCCCACAGGATCTGGCCGTACATGTGGTTGTTGTTGATGAACACCTTCACGGGCAGCTCGTGGCGGATGGCGGTGAGCATCTCGGCCATCAACATGGCGAACCCGCCGTCGCCGACGAAGGCGATGCACTGCCGCCCGGGGTACGCGTGCTGCGCCGCGATGGCGTACGGGAGCCCGGGCGCCATCGTGGCGAGGTTCCCCGACAGGAAGTACTTGCGCTCGCCGCGGATGGTGAAGTGGCGCGCCGACCACGTGGCGATCGTCCCGGAGTCGGCCGTGAGGATGGCGTCATCGGCGGCGTGACGGTCGATCACGCTCATCAGGTACTGCGGCTGGATCGGATCACGTGCCGGGTCTTCGAGCGCCGCCATCTCGGCGCGCCACGACGCCATCCGCTCTTGGGCCGTCTCGAGGAACGACCGATCGGACGCGCGCTCGAGCAGCGGCAGCAGGGCGCGGAGCGTCTCCGCACAGTCGCCGACGAGCGGCACCGCGGTCGGCATCCGGTTGCCGGCGCGCACGGGATCGATCTCGATCTGCACGGTCTGCACCTGATCGGGCTTCGGCAGGTGCTTCGTGTACGGGAAGTTGCTCCCGACCATGAAGAGGGTGTCGGCCTCCTCCATCGCCTCCTCCGACGGCTTCGTGCCGAGAAGCCCGATGCCGCCGGTGGTGAGAGGGTGGTCGTCGGGGACGACCGCCTTGCCGGGCAGCGTCTTCACGATCGGGCTCCCGAGGGCCTCGGCGACGGCGATGACCTCCTCGCGGGCGCCGAGGGCGCCGTAGCCGGCGAGGAGGACGACGCGCTTCCCGGCGTTCAGCACCTGCGCGGCCCGTTGGAGGTCGGCGGCCCGTGGGACGCCGGGCGGCGCGATCCACACCGGCGCGGTGTGGGGGCTCGTCGCCGGCGCGACCGGTTCCCACGGGTTCACGTCGGCGTCAGCGATCTGGATGTCGTTCGGGATCGTGATGTGCGAGACCGTCCGCCGAGCGAGCGCGTGGCGCACGGCGAGGTCGACGAGGGTCGGGATCTGCACCGGCACGTGAACCATGACGTCGTACTCGGCGACGTCCTCGTAGAGCTTCTCGAGGTGCACCTCCTGCTGGTAGCCGGTGCCGAGCAGCTGCGTCTCCTGCATCCCGGTGATCGCCAGCACCGGTTGGTGGTCGAGCTTGGCGTCGTACAGCCCGTTCAGCAGGTGCACGCCGCCCGGGCCGGAGGTCGCGAGGCACACCCCGAGGCGGCCCGTGGCCTTCGCGTACCCGCACGCCATGAACGCGGCCGCCTCTTCGTGGTGCACGAGGACGAACTCGATCCGATCCTGATGGCGCCGGAGCCCCTCCATGATCCCGTTGATCCCGTCGCCGGGAAGGCCGAAGACGGTGTCGACACCCCAGTCGATCAGGCGTTCGATGAGAAGGTCCGATGCGATCGTTCCCATTTGCAGCCCCTTTCAGGGCAACACTTCCCGCCGGCTCCTTGCACTATGCAATGATTCGCCAGTGCCCGTCGCTCAGGTGACCGACGCCGTCCTGATCGCCTCGCGGGCCATGGTGGCGCTCGCCGCGAGGACGATCCCCGACGACGTCACCCTGGCCCAGTTCCGAGCGCTCGTTGTCGTCCGCGAGCACGACGGGATCACGCCGGGCGAGCTGGCGGAGCGGATGGGCGTGAACGCGTCGACCGCCACCCGGGCGGTGCAGCGATTGGAGACGAAGCGATACCTCCGGCGCCGACCGGGTAGCGACCGCCGCATGGTGTGCCTCCATCTCACCGCCGGCGGTCGCCGGCTGGTGGACTCCGCGCTCGAGCGCCGCCGCGCCCAGCTCGACGTGATCGTCCGCCGGATCCCACGCGCCGAGCGCCAACACCTGGTGTCTGCGCTCGCCGCGTTCTCGCGCGCCGCCGGCGAGGAGCCCGTGCCGGCCTGGGCCGAGGGCTGGAAGGCGTAGCGAGGTGGCGCTCCCCCTCGAGGAGTACGGCCTCATCGGCGACACCCACACCGGCGCGCTCGTCGGCACGGACGGCTCGATCGACTGGCTGTGCCTGCCGCGCTTCGACTCCGGCGCCTGCTTCGCCGCGCTTCTGGGCGACCGCATGGACGGCCGCTGGCTGCTCGCGCCGAAAGGCGCCGGGCGGGCGACGCGCCGGCACTACCGCGACGGCACCCTGATCCTCGAGACCGAGTGGGACACGCCCGACGGGACCGTCCGGGTGGTCGATTGCATGCCGCCCCGCAGCGAGGAGCCCGATCTGGTCCGTGTCGTGGAGGGCGTCAAGGGCACGGTGCGGATGACGTTCGAGCTCGTCATACGCTTCGACTACGGGTCGATCGTGCCCTGGGTGCGGCGTCTCGACGACGGGTCGCTCTCCGCGATCGGCGGGCCCGACGCCCTCTACCTGCACACGCCGGTGCACACCGAGGGCCAGGGCATGACGACCGTCGCGGAGTTCGAGGTCACCGAGGGCGACCGGGTCCCCTTCGTGCTCGTGTGGCACCCCTCGAACGAGCCACCTCCGCCCCGGCCCAACGGCGTGGCCCAGGTCGAGCGCACCGAGCAGTGGTGGAAGGCGTGGTCGTCGAAGTGCGAGTACCCGAAGGACGACCAGCACCGAGAGGAGGTCCTGTCCTCCCTCATCGTCCTGAAGGCGCTCACGTTCGCGCCGACCGGTGGCATCGTGGCCGCGCCGACGACGTCGCTGCCCGAGCAGATCGGCGGCCCGCGCAACTGGGACTACCGGTACTGCTGGCTCCGCGACGCGACCTTCACGCTCTACGCGCTCATCCAGGCCGGGTACACGAGCGAGGCGGTCGCCTGGCGCGACTGGCTCCTCCGCGCCGTGGCCGGTGACCCCGCCGACCTGCAGATCATGTACGGACCGGCGGGGGAGCGCCGGCTCCCGGAGCTCGAGCTCGACTGGCTCGGCGGCTATGAGAGCTCGACGCCGGTCCGCGTCGGCAACGCCGCGTCGCGGCAGTTCCAGCTCGACGTCTACGGCGAGGTGATGGACTGCCTCCACCAGGCGCGGCGGGCGGGCGTCGAGATGGCCCGCGCCGCGTGGGACCTGCAGCTGGCGCTGCTCGACTTCCTCGAGGGCAAGTGGCGCGAGCCCGACGACGGCATCTGGGAGGTGCGCGGCGGCCGGCGCCAGTTCACCCACTCCAAGGTGATGGCGTGGGTCGCGATGGACCGGGCCGTCAAGGCCGTCGAGAAGTTCGGCCTCGAGGGCCCGGTCGATCGCTGGCGCGCGGTGCGGACCGAGATCCACCGCGAGGTGTGCGACCAAGGCTTCGACGCCGGCCGCAACACCTTTGTGCAGTCGTACGGCTCGGCGCACCTCGACGCCGCCCTGCTCATGATCCCGATGGTCGGCTTCCTGCCGCCGAAGGACCCGCGCGTGGTCGGCACCATCGAGGCCGTCGAGCGCGAGCTGTGCCACGGCGGGTTCGTGATGCGGTACGCCCACGACGAGGACACCCAGTCGCTCGACGGGCTGCCGCCCGGCGAGGGCGCGTTCCTCGCGTGCACGTTCTGGCTCGCCGACGCCCTCGCCATGGTCGATCGCGGCGACGACGCGGAGGCCCTGTTCGACCGCCTGCTCGGGCTGCGCAACGACCTCGGGTTGCTGGCCGAGGAGTACGACACCGACCGCAAGCGACTGGTCGGGAACTTCCCGCAGGCGCTCTCGCACCTGTCGCTCGTGAACACCGCGTTCAACATGGCGGGCCGCAGCGCGCGGGGACGCCCGGCGGCCGCGTACCACCGCTCGTCCGACCCCGGGGAGAACGACGTTTGACCCGCAAGAAGTAGGGGGAGAGCCGCAGCCGGTGCCCCACGGTCTACCGAGACCCTCGTGATGGCGCGCTCACGGGATCGCCTCACGATGCTCCTCCTCGCCGCCCCGGTGGTGGTGACGCTCGTCGTGCTCGTGCTCCCGTCGTCGCGGGTGGCAACGGCGCAGGACGCCGGCTCCGGTTCCCCGACCACGACGACGACGGGTCGCCGCACCGTCGAGACCGTCTACCTCGCCGACTGCGCGACCTGCCACGGCGCCGAGGCCCAGGGGATCGACGGCCGGGGGCCGTCGCTCGAGGGCGTGGGCGCCGCCCTCGTCGACTACGAGCTCACGACCGGCCGGATGCCTCTGCGGCAACCCGGCGACAAGACGGTGCGCCACGACCCCAAGTACGACGCGCCCACGATCACGGCGCTCGACGCCTATGTCGCGTCGCTTGCCGGCGGCGGCCCCCAGATCCCCGTGGTGGGCAACGGCGACGTGGCCAAGGGCGGTGAGCTCTTCCGTCTCCAGTGCGCCGCGTGCCACTCGTGGGCCGGCAACGGTGGCGCGCTCCTCGAGCGGGAGGCGCCGTCGCTCCACTCGTCGACGCCGACGCAGATCGCCGAGGCGGTTCGGACGGGCCCGGGCACCATGCCCGCGTTCGGGAACGCAGCGCTCGACAGCCGCCAGCTCGACGACGTGGTCGCGTACGTGCGGACGCTGGCCCATCCGCAGGACCGCGGCGGCTTCGGCCTGTGGCACCTCGGGCCGTTCATCGAAGGCGCCGTCGGCTGGTTCATCGCCCTGGGCGGCGTCCTGCTCGGCCTCCGGTGGATAGGAACCCGGCGGTGACCGAGCCTTCCACCGACCGGACCGTGCCGGTGCGCGACCGTGCCCGCGCCGAGAACGCGGCGCGCATCGCGTCCGTGGCATTCGCCGTCTCGGCGCTCGCTTCGCTCGGCCTCACGGTCGTGTACTGGAGGGGCGGCCAGCCGCAGCTCGAGGGAGTGCTGCTCGCCATCGCGTTCGCTGGCCTCGGTGGCGGGCTCATCGTCTGGGCCCACCGGATCCTCTCGACCGGCGAGCACGAGGAGGCGCGCGAACCGCTGCCGTCGACCGCGTCGGACCGCGAGGCCGTCGAGGTGGCGTTCGAACGGGGCGGCGTGTTCGAGCGACGCACCTTCTTGATGCGCATGCTCGCCGTGGCCGGGGGCGCCCTCGGAGTCGCCATGGTGTTCCCGATCCGCTCGCTCGGGCCAAGGCCGGCGGGGTCGCTGGCGCACACCCCGTGGACCCGCGGCCGGCGGCTGATCACCGCCGACGGCCGCCCGGTGCTCGCCTCGGCGGTCCCGGACGGCGGCCTGGTCACGGTGTTCCCCGAAGGGTCGCCCGGGTCGGCCGACGGTCAGGCGGTCCTGATCCGTGTCGACCCCGCCCGCCTGGCATCGACCGGCGAGCGAGCCGGCTGGACGCCCGACGGTCTCATCGCGTACTCGAAGGTGTGCACCCACGCCGGCTGCCCGGTCGGCCTCTACGAGGCGCAGAGCCACCAGCTGCTCTGCCCGTGCCACCAGTCCGCCTTCGACGTGCTCGCGCAGGCCAAGCCGGTCGTCGGCCCGGCGGCCCGTCCCCTGCCGCAGCTGCCCCTCGACATCGACGGCGACGGCTACCTCATCGCGACCGGCGACTTCTCCGAGCCCATCGGTCCCGCCTACTGGGAGCGGTCGTGAACCTGCTCGACCCAGGGGGTGCGAACGCGGCGCGCATCGCGTCGGTGTGGTGGATCATCTTCGGGCTCGGCGCCGCCGTCTACGTCGTCGTGGCCGGGTTCGTGCTCGTGGCCGCGTTCCGCGGCCGGCGCCGCCGGGGCGACACCGAGGCGGTCGGGCGCGACAGCGCGTTCATCTGGATCGGCGGTGTCCTCGTCCCGGCGGCGATCCTCATGCTCGTCGCCGTGGTCACGGTCTCGACCACGCGTGCGCTGCGCCAACCGGCGAAGGACCCGCTGACGATCTCGGTCGTCGGCAAGCGGTGGTGGTGGGCGGTCAGCTACCCCGGTGAGCGCATCACGACCGCGAACGAGATCCACGTTCCCGTGGGCCGGCCGCTGCGGATCGAGCTCACCACGAGCGACGTGATCCACAGCTTCTGGGTGCCGCAGCTGTCGCAGAAGGTCGACACGATCCCGGGCCAGGTCAACCACCTCGACATGAAGGTCACCAAGCCGGGGATCTACCGCGGCCAGTGTGCCGAGTACTGCGGCCTCGAGCACGCTCGCATGGCGTTCATCGTCGTCGCCGAGGACACGACCACCTTCGAGCGATGGGTCGCACGCGAGCAGCGCCCGCCGGGGGGCCCGAGCGCCGAGCAGGAGGCGCGCGGCCAGCAGGTGCTCGTGTCGTCGTCGTGCGCCGGCTGCCACACCGTCCGGGGCACGCCGGCCGACGGCACGCTCGGCCCGGACCTGTCCGACCTCGGCAGCCGGCGGATGCTCGGCGCCGGCACCGTCGACAACACGCCCGACAACCTGCGCCGCTGGATCACCGACTCGCAATCGATCAAGCCCGGCAACCTCATGCCGCCGGTCCCGCTCTCACGAGACGACGCCGACGCCGTCGTCGCCTACCTGGAGTCGCTCAAGTGACGACGATCGCCCAACCCAGCGCCGATGCCGCCCAGCCGGTCCTCCCGGGCGAGGTCGAGGAGGCGATGGAGCGCCGGTGGCGTGACGCTCCCGGCATCCCCGGCTTCTTCGCGAGCGTCGACCACAAGAAGATCGGCGTCCGCTACATGGTCACGGCGTTCGTGTTCTTCTTCCTCGCCGGCGTGCAGGCGCTGTTCCTGCGGGCGCAGCTCGCGCAACCCGACGCCCACGTGGTCGGGCCGCAGGCCTACAACGAGCTGTTCACGATGCACGGCGTCACCATGATCTTCCTCTTCAACACGCCCGTGCTCGCCGGGTTCGGCAACTACCTGCTGCCGCTGATGCTCGGCACGCGCGACATGGCCTTCCCGCGGCTGAACGCCTTCAGCTACTGGATCTTCCTGTTCTCGGGGCTGTTCATGTACTCGAGCTACCTGTTCGGATCGCCGCCCGACGGCGGATGGTTCGCCTACGTGCCGCTCACCGAGAAGGCGTACTCGCCCGGGCTGAACCTCGACTTCTGGGCACTCGGCGTGGCGTTCATCGGCATCTCGACGACGGTCGGCGCCATCAACTTCATCGTCACCGCGTTCAAGATGCGCGCCCCGGGGATGACCCTCAACCGGATGCCGATGTTCGTGTGGTCGATCCTCGCGATGGCGTTCATGGTGATCTTCTCGGTCCCGATCGTCACCCTCGCGTCGATGCTGCTCGAGTTCGATCGGCTGTTCGGCACCAAGTTCTTCCTCGCCGCCGCCGGTGGCAGCGCCCTCCTCTACCAGCACCTGTTCTGGTTCTGGGGCCACCCCGAGGTGTACATCCTCTTCGTCCCGGCCACGGGGATGATCTCGATGATCATCCCGACGTTCAGCCGGCGCCCCCTCGCCGGCTACGTGTGGGTGGCCACGTCGCTCGTCGCCATCTCGTTCATCAGCTTCGGCGTGTGGGTGCACCACATGTTCGCCACCGGCATGCCGGCGCTCGCGATGTCGTTCTTCTCGGCCGCCAGCCTGCTCATCGCCATACCGAGCGGCGTCCAGTTCTTCGCCTGGATCTCGACGATGTGGCACGGCCGCGTGCGCTGGACCACGCCGATGCTCTTCGCGCTCGGGTTCCTGTTGATCTTCCTGCTCGGCGGGATCACCGGCGTGATGGTCGCGGTGCTGCCCTTCGACTGGCAGGTCACCGACAGCTACTTCATCGTCGCCCACTTCCACTACGTGCTGAACGGGGCCGTCGTGTTCCCGATCTTCGGCGCGCTCTACTACTGGGTGCCGAAGATCACCGGCCGCCTGCTGAGCGAGCGCCTCGGCAAGTGGAGCTTCTGGATGATGTTCGTCGGCTTCAACGTCACCTTCTTCCCGATGCACGTGCTCGGCCTGCTCGGCATGCCGCGCCGGGTGTGGACGTACTCCGCCGGACTCGGCTGGGACGGCCTCAACCTGTTGATCTCGATCGGCTCAGGAGTGTTCGCCCTCGGGACGCTGCTCACCGTCGCCAACCTCGTGTGGGCACGCAGGCGTGGCGCGCCCGCCGGCGCCGACCCATGGGACGCCGACTCGCTCGAGTGGTCGGTGTCGTCGCCTCCGCCGCACTGGAACTTCACGACGATCCCGAGCGTCGCCGGACGGCATCCGTTGTGGGAGGGCGCCGCGCTCGACGAGCACCGGGAGGCGCTCGCCGGGGAGGACGACGCGGTGGAGAGCATGGGTGGTGCGGGCGCGCTGACGCGCACGACGCCGATCACCGGCGGCCTCGACACCCGCCCCGAACGGCTGCTCGTGGTTCCCCGGGAGACCTACCTGCCGTTCGTGGCCGCCCTCGGCGTCGCCGCCGTGTTCGTCGGCATGCTCGTCGATGCCGCGCTCGTCGGCGGCGTCGGCGTCCTGCTGGGCGCCATCGGCATCGTGTGGTGGGGCTGGCGCACCGAGGAGGACCTGGTATGACGGCGCTCCCGGTTCCCGTGCAGGGGAGCACCGTCGCGGTGGTGCCGCCGCAGGGCTCCCCAGGGCGTCCGGTGGGGTGGTGGGGGATGCTCGTCCTCATCGCCACCGAGGCGGTGCTGTTCCTCGGCCTGCTCTCGTCGTACTTCTTCCTGCGCGCCCAGGCGAGGGAGTGGCCCCTCGGGGGCATCAAGCCGCCGGAGCTCACGCGGATCTCGATCTTCACCGTGGTGCTGCTCGCGTCGAGCGTGCCGTTGTTCTGGGGGGAGCACGCCATCGCGCGCGGCCGCATGCGCCAGCTCCGCGTGGCCCTCCTCCTGAGCTTCGTGCTCGGCCTCGCGTTCATCGTCAACCAGGGCGTCGAGTACCGCGACCTCACCTTCGGGTGGCGCGACAACGCCTACGCCTCGGCGTTCTACGTGATCACGGGCCTCCACGGGCTGCACGTCGTCGTCGGGCTGCTCATGAACCTCGTGGTGCAGCTCAAGGCGTGGAAGAACCGGCTCTCGGCGGAGCGTCACCTCACGGTGAAGCTGTTCTCGCTCTACTGGCACTTCGTCGACGTGGTGTGGATCTTCGTGTTCTCATCGCTCTATCTCTCCGCCCACCTCCGATGACCACGCAGGCGACCACCGCGCCGGTGCGCCCGACGCCGCCGGCCACGCTGGGCGTGTGGGTCGCGGTGTTCGCCGGCATCGCGCTCTGGGCGGTGCACATCGTCGCCTGCGCCAGCCTCGTGCGGTTCGCGTGTCACGACCGATGGGCGGTGTGGGCGATGCATGGCATCACCGCCGTCACGGGCCTGCTCACCGTCGTTGCCATCGTCGCCTGCTGGCGCTTCACCGTCGGCTCCGACCACCGCACGGAGGATGGGATCGCGCCCCTCAGCCAGCGGAGGTTCCTCGGCGTCTTCGGCCTCGGCGTCAACGGCATCTCCCTCGCCCTCATCCTCCTCGAGGGGATCTATGTGGTCTTCCTCAGCCCCTGCATCTGACCCGGCCGCCACGCCCGACCGGCTCGGCGCGTGGGCGGCCGCCGTCGCCGTCGTCGCCGGCCTCGCCGTCGTGAGCCCACCGGCCGACCGGCTCGCCGACCGCCACCTCGCCGCGCACATGCTGCAGCACGTCGTGCTCCTCTCGGTCACGGCGCCCCTGCTCGCCTTCGCGCTCGCGCGCGCCGTCCGCGGTGGGGCATGGTCGGCCGCGCGCCTCACCGGTTCGGTGGTCGCCATCGCGATCGTCGTTCCGCTCTGGCACCTGCCGGCCCTCTACGACGCGGCGGAGCGGTCGATCCCGCTCCACCTGGCGGAGCACGCCACGTTCGTCGTCGTGGCGGTGTGGTTCTGGTCGGAGGTGCTCGCCGGCTACCGGGCGGGCGCCATCGGCGCGCTGGTCGCCCTGTGCGCCGGCGCCACGCCGGGAACGGTGCTCGGGTTCCTCATGACCTTCGGGGGGTCGCCCTGGTACCCGCACTACGCCGCGTTCGCGTCGGCCGTCGAGGACCAGCAGATCGCCGGCGTCGTGATGTGGACCGGCGGCAACGTCGCCACCCTTCTCGCCGTGTGCGCCGTCTTCGCCGGCTGGCTCCGCCGGCTCGACCGCGAGCCGGCCTCGACGCCCCGACGGTTGCCGGCCGAGTCGCCGGCGAGCCACCTCTCTCCGTAGCGACCCCGCGATCCGACCGCGGCCGGCGCGTGCCGCGCGTCCCGCGCGCGGCGCTCAGGACGTGCAGCGCGTGGCGGAGATGCTCACCGGGTTCGACACGTTGGTGAACTCGCCCCGCCGACCCCTCTACGCCGGCAGCCCGTTGTCGACGAACAAGTACTCCTGCCCGCCGAACGAGGTCAGCTTCCCGTCGAGCGGGAGTGCGCAGATCGCACCGTCGCCGTTGCCCGCCCGGCCGAACGATTCGATCCCGCTGGTGGGGCTGTCGACGAGCGCCGGCGCGTGGTAGCCCGACGGGAAGCTGTCGACGGCCATCAGGGTGAAGGCGGCCGGGCAACCGTTCGCCGGTGCGGCCGCCGACGCGGGCCCGACGCCGACCGCCAGGCCGCCGACCACGGCGACGACGAACACGGCGGCGAGGCGTACGGCGGCGAGGCGTACGGCGGCGAGGCGCACGGGGTGGATGGGGTGCATCATCTCCTCCAATCCGTCGACCGCGGGCGTGTCGAGGTCGTCGCCAGCGTGGGCCCGCCGACGGTCGATCTCCATACGACGTTCGTCGTATCTCTGCGCCCGCGGGCGCGACCACTCCGGCGGTACGCTTGTCTCGTTGCGGCGAAGGAGGGCCTGGTGGGAGCTCTTCGCGATGCGGACGACCTGCAGGCAGTCCTCGCCGTCATCGACGCCGCCCGCGACTCGGATCCGCCGCCGGCCGGGCTCCCCGACGGCGTGCTCCGGCAGCTCGATGCGCTCATCCGTTGCGATGCCGTCTCGTACTTCGAGTTCGACATCGCCGAGTGCGCCGCCAGCTTCAACCAGGTCTGCGTCGACGGCGAGGTGACGACCGTGCTCGACGACCCGGGCGGCGCGACCGGCAGCCCGTTCTTCGAGCACTACTGGAACACGCTCTCGTGCTCGTACCCGTCGCGCACCGGCGACGATCGCACGGTCACCATGCAGAGCGACTTCTACAGCCAGCGGCAGTGGCGGAGCACCGCGATGTACAACGACTGCTTCCGGGATCTCGGATACCACTACGAGGTCATGTGCTGCCTGCCCACGCAGGGCACCCGGGCGCGGCGCGTGCTGTTCTTCCGCTCGGGCGAGGTCGACTTCACCGAGAGCGATCGGCTCCTGCTCTCGTTGTTGCGGCCCCACCTCGGCGAGCTCTCCGGCGATCTCCTCCACGCGCGAGGCGCGGCGCCGAACCTGACGCCGCGGCAGTGGCAGCTGCTGACGCTCGTCGCCGCCGGCCACACCAACGCGGAGATCGCGGCTCGGCTCTACCTCTCGGCCAACACCGTCCGGACCCACCTCGAGAACATCTTCGAGCGGCTGCAGGTCACGACCCGCACGGCGGCGGTGGCTCGGGCCTTCCCGCACGCCCGCTGACCCGACGGCGCCGCCGGGGTCAACGCCGGCGCCGCCGGGGTCAACGCCGGCGCCGCCGGG
>DATAKR010000044.1:0-5487 GCA_036261495.1 Acidimicrobiales bacterium
GGTCGCGGCCGGTCGCGCCGGCGTCGGGCCCGCCGGGCGGCTGCGAGCAGGAACGGTGCTGATCGCCCGCGGCGAGTTCTCGATCGTCATCGCGAGCCTCGGCGCGGGACTCCCCGACGGCGACCACCTCGGTGCCGTCGCGGCCGCGTTCGTCCTCCTCACGGCGATCGTCGGGCCGCTCGCGGCGCGGTTCAGCCCGTCGCTTCGTCGCATCGCGTCACCCGCGGCGTGACCTCGGGTCGTGGACACGGGGCCGGCGCTGGTGGAGCATCGGACCATGGCGATGGCGATCTCGGTCAACGGACTCGACAAGCGCTTCGGGACGACGCACGCGCTCGACGGCCTCGACCTCAACGTCGACGTCGGTGAGGTCCACGGCTTCCTCGGCCCCAACGGGGCGGGGAAGACCACGACGCTGCGGATCCTGCTCGGGCTGGTGCGCGCCGACGGCGGCCGCGCCACGCTCCTCGGCGGCGACCCGTGGACCGACGCGGTGACGCTGCACCGGCGCCTCGCGTACGTGCCCGGCGACGTGTCGCTGTGGCCCAACCTCTCGGGCGGCGAGGTGATCGACCTGCTCGGGCGGATGCGGGGCGGGCTCGACGAGAAGCGCAAGGACGCCCTGCTCGAGCGCTTCGACCTCGACCCAACCAAGAAGGGCCGGTCGTATTCGCGCGGCAACCGCCAGAAGGTGGCGGTGGTGGCCGCGCTGGCGTCCGATGCCGAGCTGCTGCTGCTCGACGAGCCGACGAGCGGCCTCGACCCGCTGATGGAGGTCGAGTTCCGTGACTGCCTGAACGAGGAGCGCGACCGTGGACGCACCGTCTTGCTGTCGAGCCACATCCTCGACGAGGTCGAGGCGGTGTGCGATCGGGTCACGATCATCCGGTCGGGACACACGGTGGAGACGGGCACGCTCGGCGACCTCCGCCACCTGACCCGCACCTCGATCGCCGCCGACCTCGCGGCCGCGCCTCCCTCGGATCTCGCCACGATCGCCGGCGTCCACGATCTGGTGGTCGACGGCTTCCACGTGCGATGCCAGGTCGACGCGGAGGCCCTCGACGAGGTCCTCCGCCGGCTCTCCCAGGTCGGCGTGCGTGGCCTCGTGAGCCAGCCGCCGACGCTCGAGGAGCTGTTCCTCCGGTACTACGCCGAGGCCGGCGAGGAGCCCCACTGATGGGGTCGTTCGCCGGGACGGGCGTGCTGGTACGTCTCGCGCTGCGTCGCAGCCGGGTCCTCGCCGGGGCGTGGCTCGGGGTGTTCGTGCTCATGGCGTGGGGATCGGCGGCGGCGACGGTCGGCCTCTACCCCACCGCGTCGTCGCGCCTCGCGGCCGCCGAGGCGGTGAACGGGTCGCAGGCGCTCGTGGCCCTGTACGGCCGCGTCTACGACCCGACGTCGCTCGGCGCCATCGCGATGATCAAGATGGGCGGCATCGGTGCCGTCTTCGTCGCCGTCGTGGCGATCGTGCTCGTCGTCCGCCACACGCGCGGCGACGAGGAATCCGGCCGCTTCGAGCTGGTCGGCTCCGGGGTGATGGGCCGGCTGGCACCGCTCACCGCCGCGCTGCTGACGGCGACGGTCGTGGCCGCGACCCTCGCCGCGCTCACCGCCCTCGTGCTCGCCGCCGCCGGCCTGCCGGCCGACGGATCGCTGGCCTTCGGCCTGGCGTGGGGCGGTGTCGGCCTCGCGTTCGCGGCGATCGCGGCGGTGACCGCGCAGCTCACGGCGAGCGCGCGCACGGCGACGTCGTTCGCCGTCGCGGTGCTCGCCGTCGTCTATGTGCTGCGCGGCGTCGGTGACGCGGCCGGAACCGCCGGCCTTCGCTGGCTCACCTGGATGTCGCCCATCGGCTGGAGCCAGCAGTTCCGGCCCTACGCCGGCAACCGCTGGTGGGTGCTGCTGATCACCCTGGTGTTCACGATCGCGACGAGCGCCACCGCCTACGTCCTCGCGGCCGGCAGGGACATGGGCACCGGCCTCCTCCCGTCCCGACCCGGTCCGCCGACCGCGGCGCCGTCGTTGCGGAGCCCGCTCACGCTGGCGTGGCGCCTCCAGCGCACCTCGTTCCTCGCGTGGGCCATCGGGTTCGTCGCCCTCGGCGCGCTCCTCGGCAGCATGGCGAGCGGGGTCGGCGGCTTCTTCGAGAGCGACAACGCGCGCGAGCTGTTCACCAAGCTGGGTGGCCAGAAGGCGCTCGCCGATGCCTTCCTCGCCGTCGAGCTCGGCGCCGCCGGGATCGTCGCCGCCGCGTTCGGGATCCAGTCGATGATGCGGGCCCGCGCCGAGGAGACGTCGGGCCTCGCCGAGCCGGTGCTCGCCGGCGCGGTGAGCCGCACCCGGTTCGCACTCGCCCACGTCGGCGTGGCCGCGGGGGGCGCCACCGCGTTGCTCGCGCTCGGCGGCGCGGCCGTCGGCGTCGCCCGGGCCGTGCAGCTCCACGACGGGGCGGAGATCGGGCGCCTGCTGGGTGGCGGCCTCGCCCACGCGCCCGCCGCGTGGGTGCTCATCGCGGTCGTCGCCGCCGCCTACGGGTTCGTCCCGCGCGCCATCGGTGTCGGCTGGGGGTTGCTCGCCGCGTTCGTGCTCCTCGCCGAGATCGGGCCGCTGCTCGATCTCAGCCACTGGGTTCTGGACCTCTCACCGTTCGCGCACGTGCCGAAGGTCCCCGGTGGGGCGTTCACGGCGACGCCGCTCGTCGCGCTCACCGCCCTCGCGACCGTCATCGGCGGCGCCGGCATCGCCGGCTTCCGGCGCCGCGACGTCGGCTGAGGGCCGGGGTCGGGTCGGGTCGGCGGTTGGCCGTCGGCGGCCCGCCGGCCGCGACGTCAGAAGTAGTAGGGGAAGCGCGACCAGTCCGGGTCGCGCTTCTCGAGGAAGGCGTCGCGCCCCTCGGCCGCCTCGTCGGTCATGTACGCGAGCCGCGTCGCCTCGCCGGCGAACACCTGCTGGCCGACGAGCCCGTCGTCGATGAGGTTGAACGCGAACTTCAGCATCCGCTGCGCCGTCGGGCTCTTGGCGTTCACCCGGCGGGCCCAGTCGAGCGCGACGCGTTCGAGGTCGGCGTGGGGCACGACGGCGTTGACCATCCCCATGCGATGCGCGTCGTCGGCCGAGTACTCCGAGCCGAGGAAGAAGATCTCGCGCGCGAACTTCTGCCCGACCTGGCGCGCGAGGTAGGCGGAGCCGAAGCCGCCGTCGAAGCTGGCGACGTCGGCGTCAGTCTGCTTGAAGCGTGCGTGCTCACGGCTGGCGATGGTGAGGTCGCACACCACGTGGAGGCTGTGGCCGCCGCCAGCGGCCCAACCCGGCACGACGCAGATCACGACCTTCGGCATGAAGCGGATGAGCCGCTGCACCTCGAGGATGTGGAGACGCCCGGTGCGGGCCGGGTCGATCGACGCGGCGGTGTCGCCCTCGGCGTAGCGGTACCCGTCACGGCCGCGGATGCGCTGATCGCCGCCGGAGCAGAAGGCCCACCCGCCGTCCTTGGGCGAGGGCCCGTTGCCGGTGAGGAGCACGCAGCCGACGTCGCCGGTCTGGCGGGCGTGATCGAGCGCCGTGTAGAGCTCGTCGACGGTCGACGGCCGGAACGCGTTGCGCACCTCGGGGCGGTCGAACGCGATGCGCACCGCGCCCGTGTCGACGGCGCGGTGGTAGGTGATGTCGTCGAACGCGAACCCCTCCACGGGACGCCAGGCTTCGGGATCGAAGAGCTCGGACACGTCGGGCATCGGTTCCTCCTACGCGTCGAGCTCGGCCACGAGCCGCTTCGGGGCGACGACGCGGTACGCATCCTCGACGATGGCGGCGATCTCCTCCCACTCGACGCCGCGGTCGAGGCGCACCCCGAGCCAGCCGCGATGGCCGACGTAGGGCGGCCGGAAGAAGCGCTCGGGCTCCTCGGCCACCAGCGCGGCCTGCACGCCCTCGGGCGCCGCGCACCACAACGCCAGGCGGCCGTCGCCATGGTGGTTGTCGAGGTACATCACGAACGTCTTCTTGTCGTTCACGAACCACGCCGGCGATCCGTGGCTCGGCCGCTCCGTCGTCGACGGCAGGGCGAGGCAGATGGCGCGCACGCGGGCGAGGGGCTGGTCGGCCATGCGGGGGATTCTGGCGCACCCCTAGGGTGATCCCGTGCTGCGGTTCGGGACGAGCATGTGGCTGGCCGCGTCTCGCGACGAGTGGCGACAACAGGCGCAGCGGGCCGAGGCGTCGGGGTTCGACACGATCTTCGTGGCCGACCACGTCGGGATGCTCGACCCGTTCGCCGCCATGATGGCGGTCGCCGAGGCGACGGAACGGGTCACCGTCGGCACCTACGTGCTCAACGTCGAGTTCTGGAACCCGCTCCTCCTCGCCCGCGCCGCGGCCTCCGTCGACCTGCTCACCAGCGGCCGCCTCCTCCTCGGCATCGGCGCCGGCCACGCGCGCGTCGAGTTCGAGCAGGCCGGCCTCGACTACCCGCCGCCGCCCGAGCGCGTGACCCGACTCGAGCGCGTCGTCGCGGCGCTGCGCCGGCTGCTCGACGGCGACACCGTCGATGATGAGGCGCTGGGGCTGCGGGGCGCGTCGACCGGCATCGCCCCGGCCCGTTCACACGTCCCCCTCCTCGTCGGCGGCAACGGCGACCGCGTGCTGAGGATCGCAGGGGCGCGCGCCGACGTCGCGGGGCTCGTCGGGTTCACGTCGGGAACCGGCCAGCGCCACCGCAACCTCTCGCACTGGACGTTCGACGGGCTGCGCGATCGCATCGAGGCAGTACGGGCGGGCGTGGTCGCCGCGGGGCGGCGCGACCTGGGCGACCGTGGCGTGCCGGTGCTCGACCTCCTCGTGCAGCGCGTCGTCGTCACCGACGATCGCGCCGGCGCCATCCGCGACCTCGCCGAGGCGACCGGCACCGATCCCGAGATGCACCTCGACAGCCCGTTCGTGCTCGTCGGCACCGAAGACGAGATCGAGGCGCAGCTGCGCCGCACCCACGAGGAGCTCGGTGTCGACGGCGTCACCGTGTTCGCCGCGTTCGCCGACTCGCTCGCGCCCGTGGTCGAACGCCTTCGGCGCTGAGGGCCGCGATCTCAGCCCTTGACGATCAGCACGACGGCGACGACGACGCCGAGGGCGATCACCGAGTAGCGGAGGACGGCGGGCGAGAGGCGGCGGGCGACGCCGACGCCGAGGGCGCCGCCGGCCCAGGCCGTCACCGCGAGGATCCCCGTCGACCACCACTCCACGTGCCCGGCGACCACGAACACGACCACGCTGACGGCGTTGATCACGAACGACAGCAGGCCCTTGAGCGCGTTCAGTCGCTGGAGCCCGTCGGTCAGGAGGATGCCGAAGATCGACAGCAGCACGACGCCGAGGCCGGCACCGAAGTACGAGCCGTACACCGCGGCGAGGAAGACGCCGCCCTGCACCACCCACGTGATCTCCGAGCGCTCGCCGGCGTGCTCGCCCTGCCGGCGCGCGACCCACCGA
>DATAKR010000104.1:0-6677 GCA_036261495.1 Acidimicrobiales bacterium
CGCCACGACGGTCGCGCCGGCGTCGAGCAGCGCCGGCAGCTCGGTGTCGCGCCACGCCTCCACGCCCGGGTTCTGGAGCCCGACGCTGTTGAGCATGCCGCCGCGCACCTCATGGACCCGGGGCGCCGGGTTGCCCTTCCACGGCTCGGCGCTGAGCGACTTCACGACGACCGCGCCGAGGGTGGAGAGGTCGAGGTAGCGGGCCAGCTCGGCGCCGTGGCCGGCGGTGCCGGCGGCGGTCATCAGCGGGTTCGAGAGCGCGACGCGGCCGACCCGAACCGCCAGGTCGACCCCGCCCACCCGCCGGCGCTTCACGCGCTCACTCCCTCCCTCCCCGCCCTCCGCCCTCCGCCCTCCGCCTTCCCGTTCTGCAGGCACTGGCGCGGCTTCAGCCCGCGCCAGTGCCTGCAGAACGAGGGAAGGTGAGGGCGGGGCGGGGTGGGGTGAGGGCCGGGTGGGGTGAGGGTGAGGGTGGAGGTCACAACGGCAGCTGCAGCTGGTCGTCGGCGTGGAACTCCTGGAGGCTGCGCACCTGCAGCGGGTGCTTGGCCCAGTCGGCCATCCCGCTCGCCGCCGCCCGGGCCGCGGCCGCCGTGGTGAGGCACGGCACCTTGTGGACGTTGGCCGCCGTGCGGATGTAGGCGCCGTCGGCGCGCGGACCACGGCCGCGGGGCGTGTTGACCACCAGCTGGACCTCGCCGTTGCTGATGAGCCGCACCGCGTCCGGCACGTCCTGGGCCTCGCCGACCTTGGCGACGACCCGGGCCACCGGCACGCCGTGCTCCTCGAGGTAGGCCGCGGTGCCGCTCGTGGCCACGATCGAGAAGCCGTGCTCCACGAAGCGGCGGGCGGCGTCGAGGCCGGCGGGCTTGTCGCGGTCGGCCAGCGACAGGAACACCGCGCCCTCCTCCGGCAGGGTGTTGCCCGCCGCCATCTGGCTCTTGGCGAAGGCGAGGCCGAAGGTGAGGTCGATGCCCATGACCTCGCCCGTCGAGCGCATCTCGGGGCCGAGCACGGTGTCGACGTCGGGGAAGCGGTTGAACGGGAGCACCGCCTCCTTCACGCTCACGTGGCCGCCGCTCGTCGGCGGGTGGACGAGCCCCTCCTCGCGGAGCTCGGCGATGGTGGACCCGGTCATGATCCGCGAGGCGATCTTGGCCAGCGGCACGCCCGTCGCCTTGGCCACGAACGGCACGGTGCGACTGGCGCGCGGGTTGGCCTCGATCACGAACACCTGGCCCGACTTCACCGCGTACTGCACGTTGATGAGGCCCCGGACGTCGAGGGCGGCGGCGATGGCCCGCGTGTAGTCCTCGATCACCTCGATCACCGAGTGCGGCAGCGTGGGGGGCGGGATCACGCACGCGCTGTCGCCCGAGTGGACGCCGGCCTCCTCGACGTGCTCCATCACCGCGCCGATCACGACCTCGCCGGTGGCGTCGCGGAGCGCGTCGACGTCGACCTCGATGGCGTCTTCGAGGAACCGGTCGACGAGCACCGGCCGCTCGGCCGACAACCCGCCCTCCTTGCCGAGCGATCCGAAGCCGGCCAGCTCGGCCATCGCCCGCCGCAGCCCATCCTCGTCGTAGACGATCTCCATGGCGCGGCCACCGAGCACGTAGCTCGGGCGCACCAGCGCCGGGTAGCCGATGCGGTCGACGATCTCCTTGGCCTGCTCGAAGTTGGTGGCCGTGCCGCCGGCGGGCTGCGGGATCTCGAGCCGGGCGCACAGGGCGTTCCAGCGCTCGCGGTCCTCGGCCAGGTCGATCGACTCGGGCGACGTGCCGAGCACCAGCGAGTGTGGGATCTGCCCGGCCAGCTTGAGGGGGGTCTGGCCGCCGAGGGCGACGATCACGCCGTCGGGCTGCTCGGCCTCGATCACGTTGAGCACGTCCTCGTGGGTGAGCGGCTCGAAGTAGAGGCGGTTGCTCGTGTCGTAGTCGGTCGACACGGTCTCGGGGTTGCAGTTGACCATGATCGTCTCGAAGCCGGCCGCGCGGAGAGCCAGGCTGGCGTGGACGCAGCAGTAGTCGAACTCGATGCCCTGCCCGATGCGGTTGGGCCCCGACCCGAGGATCATGATCTTGCGGGCGTCGGTGGTGTGGACCTCGTCCTCGTCCTCGTAGGTCGAGTAGTGGTAGGGCGTGCGGGCCTCGAACTCGGCGCCGCAGGTGTCGACCGTCTTGAACGTGGTGCGCACGCCGGCGGCCAGGCGCGCCTCGCGGACGTCGGCCTCGGTGACCCCCCACAGGTACGCGAGCTGCGCGTCGGAGAAGCCGAGCCGCTTGGCCCGCCGCCAGTCGCGCCGGCTGACGTGGCTGTAGCCGGTCTCGGCCAGGTGGGCTCGCTCCTCGACGATCTGGAGGATCTGGTCGAGGAACCACGGGTCGACCCTGGTGGCCTGGTAGAGCCGCTCGACGCTGATCCCGCGCCGGAGCGCGGCCTCGAGCTGGAACGGCCGGTCGGGGGTTCCGACCGCGGCCATGCGCACCAGCTCGTCGTCGTCGACGTCGTCGAGGAGGCGCTCGGCCGGGTCGCAGTTGAGGCCCATGCGGCCGTGCTCGAGGCTGCGGAGGCCCTTCTGCAGCGACTCGGGGAAGGTGCGGCCGATGGCCATCGCCTCGCCGACGCTCTGCATTCGCGTGCCGAGGATCGCGGGCTGGCCGGGGAACTTCTCGAACGCCCACCGCGGGATCTTGGTGACGACGTAGTCGATGGTCGGCTCGAAGCTCGCCGGCGTCTCGCCCGTGATGTCGTTGGTGATCTCGTCGAGCGTGTAGCCGACGGCGAGGCGCGCCGCGATCTTGGCGATCGGGAAGCCGGTGGCCTTCGACGCGAGCGCGCTGCTCCGGCTGACCCGCGGGTTCATCTCGATGACGACCATGTCGCCGTCGTCGGGGTTGATGGCGAACTGGATGTTGGAGCCGCCGGTGTCGACGCCGATGCGCCGGATGCAGGCGAAGGCGGCGTCGCGCATGCGCTGGTACTCGACGTCGGAGAGCGTCTGGGCGGGAGCGACGGTGATGGAGTCGCCGGTGTGCACGCCCATCGGGTCGAAGTTCTCGATCGAGCAGACGATCACGCAGTTGTCGGCGTGGTCGCGCATCACTTCGAGCTCGTACTCCTTCCACCCGGCGATGGAGCGCTCGATGAGGATCTCCGACACCGGGCTGGCGGCGAGGCCCGTGGTGGCGAGCCGGCGCAGGTCGTCCTCGTCGTGGGCGATGCCGGTGCCCTGGCCGCCGAGGATGTAGGAGGGCCGGATGATGAGCGGGAAGCCGATCTCGCGGCCGACCGTCATCGCCTCGTCGAGCGTGTAGGCGAACCCCGAGTCGGGCACCTTGAGGCCGATCTCGGTCATGGCGGCCTTGAACTTGTCGCGGTTCTCGGCGGTGGCGATGGCCTCGGCGTTGGCGCCGATCAGCTCGATCCCGAACTTCTCGGGCACGCCCCGCTCGACGAGCGCCATGGCGAGGTTGAGGGCGGTCTGGCCGCCGAGCGTCGGCAGGATGGCGTCGGGGCGCTCGCGCTCGACGATGGCCTCGACGATGTCGGGATCGAGCGGCTCGACGTAGGTGCGGTCGGCGAACTCCGGGTCGGTCATGATCGTCGCCGGGTTCGAGTTGACCAGGATGATGCGGTAGCCCTCCTCCTTGAGGACGCGGCACGCCTGGGTGCCCGAGTAGTCGAACTCGGACGCCTGGCCGATCACGATCGGGCCGGACCCGATCACGAGGATGCTCTCGATGTCGTCGCGCCTCGGCATCAGTGGGCTCCGTCCTTCGTCGCGGCGCCGGCGGGGTCCTGGGCCATCTCCTCCTCGAACCATCGGAACAGGTAGCGCGCGTCGTGCGGCCCGGGGCCGGCCTCAGGGTGGTACTGCACGCTGAAGGCCCGCTTGCCGTCGTGGCGGAGGCCCTCGATCACGCCGTCGTTGAGGTTCACGTGCGACACCTCGCTGTGGGTGAGGCTGCCCTCGGCGACGGCGTAGTTGTGGTTCTGGCTGGTGATCTCGACCGCGTTGTCGACGACCCGCCGCACAGGATGGTTGCCGCCGTGGTGGCCGAACTTGAGCTTGTAGGTCTCGCCGCCGAGCGCCAGGGCGAGGAGCTGGTGGCCGAGGCAGATGCCGAAGATCGGGACCTTGCCGACGAGCTCTTTGATCGTGTCGACCGCGTAGCCGACGGCAGCCGGATCACCAGGGCCGTTGCTGAGGAACACGCCGTCGGGGTTCCTCGCGAGGACCGCCGCCGCCGGCGTGTTCGCCGGCACGACCTCGACCGTGGCGATGTCTTCGAGGTGGCGGAGGATGGCCCGCTTGATGCCGAAGTCGTAGGCGACGACCGAGAAGCGGCCGTGGCCGACGGTGTAGGGCTGGCGGGTGCTCACGGTGGCGACAAGGTCGATGCCCTCGGTGCCGGGCTCGTCCTGGGCGGCCTGCTTGAGCGTGGCCTCGTCGGCGGTTCCGAAGGCGCAGGGCATCGAGCCGGCCTCGCGGATGTGGCGGGTGAGGCGCCGGGTGTCGACGCCGGCGATGCCGGGCACGCCGTGCTTCACGAGGAAGGCCTCGAGGTCGTCGTCGCTGCGCCAGTTGCTGGGCCGCCGCGCCAGGTCGCGAACGACGATGCCGCGGCAGAACGGCCGCCGGCTCTCGTCGTCGGCGTCGGTGGCGCCGTAGTTG
Organism: Acidimicrobiales bacterium; assembly: GCA_036261495.1. GTDB lineage: Bacteria > Actinomycetota > Acidimicrobiia > Acidimicrobiales > CADCTF01 > DATAKR01. The sequence goes on from DATAKR010000104.1 coordinate 4,682, forward strand.
CCGATGTGGGGGTAGGTGAAGGCGATGACCTGGCCGGCGTAGGACGGGTCGGTGATGACCTCCTGGTAGCCGCTCATCACGGTGTTGAAGACGACCTCTCCGGTGGCGACCCCGTTGGGCGGCACGGCGCCGATGGCCTCGCCCTCGAAGATCGTGCCGTCGGCGAGCACGAGGAGCGCGTCCTCACGCCTCGCCGGCCGCGCCGGCGTGGCGGGCGTCGGTTGCGGTCGGGGTTCCGTGGTCGTCATCGCGTGGCCTCCACCCACGTGCGCTGCGCGTCGAGGTAGCGCGTGCGCTGTAGTCCGGCCCTTCGCAGGGCGTCGTCGATCTCGGCGTCGTCGAGCACGACGCCGGCGTACCGGTGCTCCCAGGTCCGCCCGCCGATGGTGAAGCGCATGGTCGCCTCGAAGCGTCCGTCGGCGTGGCGGACGTCGCGCATCTCGTAGACGACGCCGTGCTCCTCGCTCTCGGCGTCGACGGCGATCGGCACGAGCTCGGGGTCGAGCCGCTGCACGAACACCTTGCCGCCGAGCGCCGCGTGGCGAGCGCAGGCGTCGAGGAACCGGGCCCGCTGCACCTCGTCGGGCGTGTTGACGAGGAAGCTGGCGAGGATCACGGCGTCGAACACGCCCGGGAGTTCGAGGGTCTCGATGTCGGCGAGGTGCGTGGTCGCGCCCTTCACGTGGTCGAGCATCTCGGCGCACTGGTCGACGCAGGTGACCGTGTGGCCCCGCTCGATCAGCGCGTGGGCGATGCGGCCGGCGCCGCAGCCCAGGTCGAGCACGGTGCTGCCCGGCGCCAGGGCGCCGTCGAGCAGGGCCGGCGCCGGCCCCGGCGGCAGGAGAGCAAAGGCCTCGACCGGCGTGCCGTCGGGCGCGTAGGCGGTGCCCGCCGCCGGCGTGGTGGTCAACGCTGGGCCTCCATGTCGACGACGACGGGCTCGCCCCGGAGGATCGTGTGGCGGACCTTGCCGCGCAGCGCGCGGCCGGCGTAGGGCGTGTTGCGGCTGCGGCTCGCGAGCGCACGCGGGTCGACCGTCCACTCGTGGTCGCGGTCGATCACCGTGAGGTTGGCGGGGCGACCGGGCTCGATCGGTCCGCCGTGCTCGCCGTGGATGCGGGCGATGCGGGCCGGCTGCCAGCTCAGCAGGGCGAGCACCTTCTCGATCGGCAGGTCGAGCTCGGTGAAGGCGAGCGCGAGCGCCGTCTCGAGTCCGAGCATCCCGCACGGCGCCTGGTCGAAGGGCTCTTCCTTCGTCTCCTGGGCGTGGGGGGCGTGGTCGGTGGCGATGGCGTCGATCGTTCCGTCGGCGAGGCCGGTCTTCACGGCGGCGACGTCGGCGGCGGTGCGAAGCGGCGGGTTCACCTTGAACAGGGGGTCGTACGACTTCACGGCCTCGTCGGTGAGCGTGAAGTGGTGGGGCGCGGCTTCAGCGGTGACGTTGAGTCCCTTCGCCTTCGCCTGGCGCACCAGCTCGACGCTGCCGGCCGTGCTCAGGTGGAGGAAGTGCACCGGCGCGCCGGTGAGGCGGCCGAGGGCGATGTCGCGGAACACCATCAGCTCCTCGGCCTCGGCGGGGATGCCGGGGATGCCGAGCCGGCTCGACCACTCACCCTCGTGCATGTGACCGCCGTGCGACAGCCCGGCGTCCTCGCAGTGCTGGGCCAGCGTGACCCCTAGGGCGGTGGCGTACTCCATGGCCCGTCGCATGAGCCTCGAGTCCTGCACGCCCGATCCGTCGTCGGTGAAGATGCGCACCCCGAGCGCGGCCATCTCGGCCATGGGGGCCAGCATCTTCCCCGCCCGGCCCACGGTGATGGCCCCGGCCGGGAACACGTCGCAGAGGGCGTAGGCGCCCAGGTCCTGGACCTCCCTGACCACCGCCGCGCTGTCGATGGTGGGCTCGGTGTTGGGCATGGCGACCACCGCGGTGTAGCCGCCCAGGGCGGCCGCCCGCGACCCGGTCTCGACCGTCTCGGCCTCCTCCCGGCCCGGT
>DATAKR010000045.1:0-37770 GCA_036261495.1 Acidimicrobiales bacterium
CCCTCGTCGTCGCGCGGCGTTGGGAGCGCCAGCGAGCAGCCGCAACAGTCGAGCGGAGCTTGCGGGGCGAGACCATCGTCGTCGCGCGGCGTCGGGAGCGCCAGCGAGCAGCCGCAACAGTCGAGCGGAGCTTGCGGAGCGAGACCATCGTCGTCGGGCGGCGTTGGGAGCGCCAGCGAGCAGCCGCAACAGTCGAGCGGAGCTTGCGGAGCGAGACAATCGTCATGGCGCGTTGTTCCCGGCCGGGCCCTTGGGGCGGGTGTCGGCGTCGGAGGTGACGAACCAGCCGTAGACCTGCGCGAAGTCGCCGGGGATGGCCTGGGGCAGTCCGATGATGAACTTCTGGAGCCAGTCGAGGAGCGTGGCGATCTCGCCGGTCTGGCCGGCGGCGACGGTGAGGATGGCGTCGACCTGCTTGATCTGGCGGTCGATGTCGCCGCGGTAGCGGTCGAGCACGTCGTTCTGGACTCGAGCGAGCCGGCTGAGCTCGGCGAGCGCATCGATGGTGAGCTGGCGGTTGTCGGCGAGGACCTTGGTGGTCTGCGCCAGGTTCGCGAACAGCGTGCTGAGGTCGCCGGCGCTCGCGCTGAGTGTGCGGGTCGTCGTGTCGAAGTGGTCGATGATCGTCTGGATCTCCGCGCTGCGCCCGGCCAGGGTGGCGCTGAGCTGCGACAGGTCGTCGATGATGCGCCGGAGATCGTCGCCCCGACCCCCGAAGGCCTCGGCGCCGGTGTTGATCAGGGTCGCGACGTCGGAGCCGACGACGCCGCCGAGTACGTTCACCGCCGCTTCGGCGACGAACTCGAGCTCGGGTGCCTGCTCGGTCCGGGCGACGACATCCCCGTCGTGGAGGTACGGCGCGGCCGCGGGATCACCGAGGGCGCGCAGCTCGACGAACTTCTCGCCGAGGAGCGACGTGGTGCGCAGCACCGCCTCCGAGTTCTTGGGGATCTTGCGGCCGGCGTCGATCGACATCGTCACCTCGGCGCGGAAGTCGTTGGTGAGGTGGATGGAGACGATGTGGCCGACGCGCACGTCGGCGACCTGCACCGAGTGCCGGGGCTGCAGGTCGCCGACGTCGTCGAAGGTGGCCCTGACCTCGAAGGCGTGGCGGCCGCACGCCGGGAACGCGGTGGCGGTGAGGGCGATCAGCACGAGCAGGGCGAGCCGGCGAGTCACGGCAACACCTGCTCGAGCAGGCGGCCGGCCGAGCGCCACGCCCCGACGACCGCGTTCGGCCGGGAGGTCGGGGTGCGCGCCGAGGCGAGCACGAGCTCGGCGGCCCGGGTGGTGCGCGCATCCGTCGGGCTTCCGAGCAGCGCGGCGACGGTGGTGACCGGCCCCGCGGGGATGCCGGCGCCGGCCTCCGTCGTGCTGCCGGCCGCGGTGGTCGGGCCCGTGCTCGCCGATGCCGGCAGCGCGGGGAGCGCAACGCCTCCCGGCGGGCACACCGTCCCGACCGGTACGCACGCGACGATGCCGTTGACGCCGATCGTGGCGAGAAGGTCCGAGACGACCGGGCTCAAGGCGTCGCGCAGGTCGATGCGGTGGTAGTAGGGGTCGTAGGCGTTGATCAGGCCGGAACCCTTGCCGTCGAGGTTCGCGCCCGCGACCTGGAGGGGCGCGGCGTCGAGGAGCTCGCGGACGGAGTCGAGGTTGGCGATGACCGCCTGCAACGTCTGGGTGAGGACGTCGAGGTCTTTCTGGAGCTTGGCCCGATGCTCGCTCACGAGGTCGAGTGCGTTCGTCGAGAGGGACGCGAGCGACGAGATCAGCTTCTCGATGTCCTGCCGCTCCTGCGCGAGCACCTGGGCGGTGGTGGCGAATCCGTCGAGCACCTTGCCGAGCTGCTGCTCGCGGGTGGCCATCGTCGCGGTGAACCGATCGAAGTGGTCGACGATCGAGGCGAGCTGCTGGTCCTTCTCGGCGAACGTCTGGGAGAGCTGCGAGAGCCCGGAGATCGCGTCGTTGAGCGCCTTTCCGTTGCCCTTCATGTCGTCGGCGAGGTTCTTCACGAGGCGGCCGGTCGCGTTCGGGTCGAGCGCATCGAGGAAGCGCTTCAGTGCCGCGAGGGCTTCGTCGGGCTCGACCGGGATGCCGGTGCGGTCGAGGGGGATGACCATGCCTGGCTTCGCCTTCGGGGTGCCGTCGGTCCAGGCCGGGAAGAGCTGCACGTAGCGCTCCCCGATCAGCGACAGGGGCACGATCATCGCCTTGGCGTCGGCAGGGACAGGGACGTCGGTGCGGATCGCCATGTCGACGCGCACCTTGGTGCCGTCGGCTCGCACCGATGTGATCTTCCCGGCGGGCAGCCCGAGCACCCGCACGTCGGACCCGGCGTAGAGCGAGACGGCTCGGTCGAAGTACGCCGTCATGCGGTACGTGCCGCCTCCGCGGCCGCACGCTCCCAGCGGCGCGCAGCCGAGGACGAGGGCGACGAGGAGGGCGACCGGGCGGTGGAGGCGGCTCACGGTGCCCCCGTCTTCGGGGAAAGCCCCTGGAGGAGCGTGACCACGTCGGGGCCGAGCGACCTGATGTAGATGTCCTGCCACGGGCCCTTCGCCGACGCACGCGCCAGGCCGAGCGCGCCGTCGCCGATCCACCCGAGCCCGCGGTCGATGTCGGCCTGGTTCTTGGCCACGACGTCGAGCGTCGGGTGGAGCGTCGCCAGGATGGTGTCGAGCTGGGCCTTGTTGGTGGCGATGATCTGGGCGAGCTGGTCGACGGTGGTCGCCCCGTCGCCGAGCGCCTGGGCGAGGTCGTTGCGTCGCTGCGCGATCAGGTCGAGCACCGCCTGGCTCTGGTCGATGAGGCCGACCAGCGTCTGGTCCTTGTCGTCGAGGGTGGCCGACAGCTGGTCGGCTCGATCGAGGAGCTCCTTCAGCTGGGTGTCACGGATGGTGACGGCGTCGGACACCTGGGCGATGGAGGTCAGCAGCGTGGCGATCTGGTCGTGCTTGCCCTCGCTCACGTCGGCCAGCTCGGTGATCAGCTTGTTGAGCCGCTCGGTGTCGGTCTGCTCGATCGAGCGGGTGCCCACCTTCGTGAGCTCGAACACGTCGAACGGCGTCTTGGTGCGGCTCACCGGGATGACCCGGTCCTTGGCGGCGACGTCAGCCAGGTAGGGCTTCGCGACCGGCCCCGCCAGGCGGACGAACTTCGTGCCCAGCAGGGTTTCGAGCGCGACCTCCGCGGTCGCGTCGTGGCCGACGTCGACGCCGTCGTTGACGACCATGTCGACGATCACGTGGCCGTGCCGGCGGTCGGCCGCAACCCCGGTGACGCGGCCGACCTTCACGCCGGCCACCCGCACGTCGTCGCCGTTGCGGATGCCGGCGGCGTCGGTGAACACCGCCCGCACCGGATAGGTGTGCTCGAGCAGGTGGAGGACGCCGACCGCGAAGGCGATGGCGACGAGCACCGCGATGGCGCCGATGGACACGACGCCGATGACGAACGGGTTCATGTCGCGGAACGACTTCATCCCGACGCGCCCGCCATCAGCTCGACGATCGCCTTGCGTCCGTTCGATCCCGGCTTCGCCACGCCGGCGCCGCACGGCGTCTCGACGCCGGCCGCGGCCACGCGGATGCAGAGGATCTCCTGGTTGAGGAACTCGCCGTAGCTCGCCGACCGGAAGAGCGCCGCCGCGCCCTCGTCGAGGTGGTTCAGGGTGTCGTCGAGCTGGGGCAGCTTCTGCTTCACCACGGCGAGCAGCGTGTTGAGGTTGGCGATGATCCGGTCGATCTCGGCGCGGTTGTTGGCGAGGAGGATCGACATGTTGTGGCTCACGCCGCCCAGGTCGGTGATGGCCTGGTTCAGCACGTCGGTGTTGTCGTGGAACGTCTGCGCGAGCGAGAGCAGGTTGTCGAGCACGGATCGGATCTCTCGGTCGCGGCTGGTGATCGTGCCCGCGACGGTGTCGAGGTTCTGGATCATGCGGCCGATGGCCTGGTCGCGCTGCGCGAGCGCGGACGTCAGCGTGGCCAGGTCGTCGACGGCCTGCCGCAGCTTGACCTCGTTGCCGTCGAGGGCCGCGACGACCGCGTCGAGGAACTCGTTGACCTTCGACGGGTCGATGGCCTGCACGATCGGCCCGAGTCGGTTGAACAGCTCGCCCAGGTCGACCACCGACCGCGTCTTGGCGATCCGGTCCCCCGATCGCAGCACCGTCGCAGCCGTTCCCGGGACGACGTAGACGTAGCGCTGGCCGAGCAGGTTGCGCCACCGGATGACGGCCTCCGAGTCGCGTGGCACCCGGACGTTCTGGTCGATGCTCATCTTGACGACGGCACGACCGTGCTCGACCCGGATGCCCTGCACCTTGCCGACGGAGACGCCGGCGACCTTCACGTTGTCGTCGGGGAGGAGGCCGGTGACGTCGTCGAAGGTCGCGCTCACCGAGTACGTGTGACGGAACGGGTGGATGTTGCCGATCGCCATGGCGAGACCGGCGGTGATCACGACGCCGACCGTCACGAACACGGCCAGCTTGATGATGGTGCCCTTCACCGCAGGAGCCCCGCGATGAGACCGAAGACGGCCGCCGAGCCGAACTGCGGGATCGGGAGGCCGAGCGTCGTAGACGTCGAGGTGGACGAGCCCGTGCCGCCCGGGACGGTGACACCGGGGATGGTGACGCCGGGGACGGTCGGCGGCGGGAGGGTCACGCCCGGGATGGTGGGGAGCGTCGGGGGCGGCAGGCCGGGGATCGTCGGCAACGTCGTGGGCGGCGGTCCACCGGGCGGCGGAGTGGTCACCGGCGGCGCGTACACTGGGCAGCCGACGGGGGTGCGGCCGCACACCGAGCCGCCACCGAGCACGCCCTTGACGGCAGCCGCCTTGGTGCCGTCGCCGAGGTCGAAGCGACCGATCTCGGAGAGCACCTGGACGAAGTAGCGGAGCCCCCGGATGAGGCCCGGGAGCTGGCCGCGCTGGTCGTAGAGGAGCTGGACGCTCTTCCCTCCCTCGGTGACGCTCTTGTCGAGGAAGGGCTTGTTGGCTTCGAGCACGTCGGCGACGTCGGCCGAGACGCGGGCCGCCTGCTGGAGCACGGTCGTCAGGTCGCCGGCGCGGTCGTTGAGCGGAGGAAGGGCGCTGTTGAGCGTCTTGGCCGTCGAGACGAGATCGTTGGCGTGCTGGTCGATGGTGGCCGACAGCAGCGTCAGATCGTCGAGGAACTGGCGCAGATCGGCGTCGTGGCGAGCCTGGACGTCGAGGACCTCGGCACCGTTGGAGAGCGTGCGGTTGATGGTCGGGCCCATCCCGCGCGACGCCGTCGCCAGCTCCGAGATGACGACGCCGAGCTCGTCGGGATTGATCGCCTTCAGGATCGGATACGCCTCGCTCAACAGCTTCTCGAGCTCGATCGCACCGACGGTGTGGGTGATGCGCCCGCCGTCGTGCAGGTACGGCCCGGAGCTCTCGGTCGGCCCCGGATCGATGTCGATGAACTTCTCCCCGAAGAGCGTCTTCGGCCGCACCGTCGCGGTGGCTGCCACCGGAACCTTCTGCGGCTCGTCGATCGACATGGTCACGACGGCGCGCCCCTTGCGGAGCTGCACCCTTTCGACCCGACCGATGTCGACGCCGCGGATCTTGACGTCCGACTGCCTGATGAGCCCCTGGCCGGCCGAATCGAACGACGCGGTGAGGCGGTAGCGCGAGGCCCACGCGCCGTTCGCGACGCGCACGCCCAGCACCGCCAAGCCGATGATCACGATCAGGGAGATCGCGCCGATGATCGCCTGGCGGGCGCGAAGAGTCGGCGGCTGCACGCTGCGCCCCTACCCCGCGATCTTCACCGTGTTGCCGCCCCCCCAGAAGATCAAGGACAACAGCAGGTTCAGGAGCACCACCGTCACGATCGACAGCCGGATGGCCCGGCCGACCGCCACGCCGACGCCTTCGGGCCCACCGCTCGCGTAGAAGCCGTAGTAGCAGTGGATCAGGGTGACCGCGACCGCGAAGATGCACGCCTTGGCCAGGCTGTAGACGACGTCGATCGCCGGAAGGTAGAGCCGGAAGTAGTGGTGGTAGATGCCGGGCGAGAGCCCGAAGAACTTCGTCGTCACGATCTCGGTGGCGAGGAAGCTGGCGTAGAGCGAGAACAGGTAGAGCGGGATGATGCAGAGCAGCGCCGCCATCACCCGGGTGCACACGAGGTAGACGAAGGTCGGCACCGACATGACTTCGAGCGCGTCGATCTCGTCGGAGATGCGCATGGCGCCGAGCTCCGCGGTGAAGCCGGCGCCGACCTGGGCCGCGAAGGCGACCCCGGCGATGAGCGGCGTCACCTCACGCGTGTTCGCGAACGACCCGATGAGCCCGGTGAAGGCCTGGGCGCCGATCTGCTCGAGGCCTTTGAACCCCTGCAGCCCGACCTCGGTGCCGGTGAAGAACGACATCGAGAAGATGACGAACACCATCCCGCCGCCGACGATGAGCGCGCCCGCCCCGATGGCGATGTCGGAGACGAGCGCGAACAACATCGACGCGTAGCCCCGCCGGAACACCTGGAGGCTGGCCGTGTCGGACAGGATCCGCAGGTAGAACGACAGCTGGCGACCGACCTCGGCGAGGCTGTCGGACACCCAGCGCGCCGTGCGTGTGAACGGCTGGAGGACGGTCGGGGCGGCCACGTCAGAACTTCTGCGGAACGAGCGCGAAGTACAGCGTCGTCAAGATGAAGTTGGCGAAGAAGATGAGGATGAACGTGACCACGACCGCCTGGTTGACCGCGTCGCCGACCCCTTTCGGCCCACCCTTCGCGTAGAGGCCCTTGTAGCAGGCCACCATCGCGGCGAGGAACCCGAAGACGAAGGCCTTCACGAGCGACGACCACAGGTCAGGCAGCTGCACGAGGGCCGTGAAGCCCGAGAAGTACGCCCCGGCGGTCGTCCCCTGCACGAGGACGTTGAACACGAAGCCCCCGGCGAGGCCGGCGACCGACACCAGCGACACCAGCAGCACCGACACCACGCTCGCCGCCCAGAGGCGCGGCGTCACGAGGCGGTGGACCGGGTTCACCGCCATGACCTCCATCGCCGCGATCTCGTCGCGGATCTTCCGGCTTCCGAGGTCGGCGGTCATGGCAGAACCCCCCGCGCCGGCGATCAGGAGCGCCGTGGCGACGGGCGCGGCCTCGCGCACGATCGCGAGCACCATGGCCGCGCCCGTGGCCGACTCGGCGCCGAGCTGCCGGTTGAACGAACCCACGTGCAGGGCGATCACCATGCCGAACGGGATGGAGATGAGGATGACCGGCAGGATCGTGACCTTGGCGATGAACCAGCACTGCTCGAGGAACTCGGGGAACCACTCCTTGATCCGCCAGGTGGAGCGGAGCCCCTCGAGGCAGACGGCGAACATGTTCCCGGTCTCCTGCATCAGGGTCCGGGGCTTGGCGAGGAACGCGCTGGCCATGGGGCCTAGACCTGCATGACGTCGATCTCGCCCGACTCCAACCGCTCGTCCTCCTGGTCCTCGAGCATGGCGTCGACCTCGGAGCTGGCGTCGGAGAGCTCGTCCATCCCGATCGGCCCCTTGGCGCGGCCCGAGAGGAACTGCCGGATGATGGGGTTGCGGCTCGCCGTCATCTCGTCCTTGCCCGCGAAGCGCACCAGCTCGGAGCGGAAGAGGATCCCCATGTAGTCGGCGGTCCGCATCACCGAGGGGATGTTGTGGGTGATGATGAAGAACGTGGCGCCGGTCTCGCGCTGCACGTTGACGACCAGCTCGTCGAGATAGGCCACCCGGACCGGATCGAGGCCCGAGTCGGGCTCGTCGAAGAGCACGATCTCGGGGTCCATGACCAGCGCACGCGCGAGGCCCGCCCGCTTCTTCATCCCGCCCGAGACCTCGCCGGGCGTCTTTCGGAGATGGTCGAGGAGGCCGACGAGGCCGGCCTTCTCGATGACGATCTCCTTGATCTCCTTCTCCCCCTTCTTCGTGTGCTCGCGGAGGGGGAAGGCGATGTTGTCGAAGAGGTTCATCGACCCGAACAGCGCACCATCCTGGAACAGCACGCCGAACTTGCGCCGGACGCGGTAGAGGTCCTTCTCTCGCATCCCGACGATGTTCTCGCCGTCGACCCAGATCTCCCCGGCATCGGGCCGGAGGAGGCCGATGATGTTCTTGAGGAGCACCGACTTGCCGGTTCCCGACGGGCCGAGGATGGCGGTGATCTTGCCCTTGGGGACGTCGAAGCTGATGTCGTGCAGGACCGTGTGGGAACCGAACGACTTGGTCACGCCCCGTAGCGAGATGATGGCGTCGACCAAGGTCCCTCCCGATTCGGACGGCGGAACCTTACCGAAACTCCGGTCCCGTCATGCATCAGGCTGAACGGCGTCCGCCCGCGGCGGCGCGGGTCGGTCGAGGGCCGGAGGTGCTGGAGGGTCCGTGGCGTCCGTTGGGGCCATCCGGTAGCCCGGCGTCACCGGCGGACCGGCACGCGGGTTATTGGGACGTTCTCTACTTGGACGCCGCGGACCCTCCCTGCCCTTTCGACGGCCCCCTCCCGACCGGCGAGCGGCCGGGAGGCCCACGACCTGGCGTCGGGGCGTCATCTGGACGGCTCTCTTTATGGCCGCTGGATCGGCGGGCGTCAAGGGCGCCGCGCACAACGCGAAGGTGGGTTGACGTGCGAGAACGCGCGTTATCCCACGTCCCGACCCCACCTCGATCATTGGTCGAGGGTTCGTGGTGTGCTAGAGGCGGCGCGAGAACGTGGACCAGCGGGAAAGCTCCCCGGCGGGGCTAGTTGCTGCCCGTGCACCAGCTCCGCAGGAAGGCGTAGGGGTCGACCGACGTGCGGCCGTCGGGCTTGACCTCGAAGTGCAGGTGGGTCGGCGTGGTGGCGGCGTCACCGGTGTTGCCGACGTAGCCGATCAGGTCACCCTGGTTGACGTGGCCCGGCCGAGCGACGAAGGCGTCGAGGTGGGCGCCGTAGAACGTGGGGCCACCGTGTGACGGCACGAGGTAGTAGGCGTTGCCCGCGATCTTCCCGTTGGCGTAGCGGATCGTGCCGTCGACGCTGGCCAGCACCGGCGTGCCCCGCTTGGCGAAGATGTCGTCGCCCATGTGGCGACCGGTCTCGCGGCCGGAGCCGAAACCGTTCGACACGTCCCACTTCCCGGCGTTCTGCACGGGGCAGATCGGCGTCTGCGCCCCGGCGGGCGCGGACGGCGCCGAGGCGCTGCCCGTGCCCGTCGGGACCTTCAACGTCCGCCCCTCCCGCACCATGTCGCTGTCGGCGATCCCGTTCGCGCGGGCGAGTGCGGAGATCGTCGTGCCGAAGCGCGACGCGATCGATGTCAGCGTGTCACCGGCGCGCACCTTGTAGGACGTGTTGCCCACGACCGCCGCGATCGGCGTCGCCACCGCGACCTGGGCCGTCCTCGCATCCGGAACCGTGAGCGTGCGCCCCTCCATCACGAGGTCGGGGTTCGGGATGTGGTTCACGACGGCGAGCGCGCTCACCGACACCCCGTACTGCGAGCCCACGCGCGACAACGTGTCGCCGCGGCGGAGGGTGTAGGTCGTGCCCGCGGCCGAGCCGGCGACGAGCAGGGCGGCGAGCGCTCCGATGTAGGACAGGCGCGCAGATTTCACGAGAGGTCTCCCCTCTCCGCCCAGTCGTACTGTAGCCACGCCACACTGGCCTCTACAACCACTTCGTCAACATCCACCCCACAATGTTCGTCGCGCGGCGACGACCGGTTGAGCCGATCGCCGGCGTAGGGGCGTGCGACGAGGGGTGAGGTGTCAGCCGCGGGCGAGACGGCGCTGCTCGGCTCGACGCTCCGAATCGAGCCGCTCGAGGTCGTAGGTGCCGTGGTCGGCGAAGGTGAACAGCTCAGCGAGGACCCGGTGGCCGGCGCGCTCGGCGACGAGGCGGTGCATCTCCTGGCCGACCCGGCGGTACTCGGGGTGGCCCTGGGGGCTGGTGCGCAGCTCGACGAGGTGCAGCGCCTCGCGGAGGTTCATCTGCATGGCGTAGCGGATCCTGTAGGCGAGCGCGACCGCGTAGCTCGCCTGCGGGCGGCCGACGGCGACGTCGAGCTCGTCGTAGAGCGCCGCGGAGCGTTCCATGGCCTCGACGTAGGCCTCGGCCACGCCGGCTTCCTCCAGCGCTTCGGGGAGGGTGTAGCCGTGACGGGGGGTGAGGTCCTGCCACTCGATGGTGAGCAGGCGATGGCGCTGGAGGTCGCGGAACGCGCCGTAGTCGGAGACGATGTCGAATCGGTAGCCCGTGCGCTCGAGCGCCCGTCCCGGGCGGTGGCGGCGGTTGGTGCGCTCGCCCGCGTAGGCCCGCACCACGCTCATCTTCTCGTCGGCCGACATCGCCCTGACCCGCTCGAGCAACCGCTCCTCGGACAGGTGCGAGTAGGGGTAGAGCATGGCCGTGACGACCTTGTCCTCACCGTCGGGGTCCCAGTCGACGAGGGTCACGAGCGGCGCCGCACCATCGCTGTCGTCGTCGCCGAGGAGCTCCTCGGCCACGTGCGTCATCGCCTTGCGGTTGGTCTCGAGGTAGGCCGACCACGCGCCGCCCCGGCCGGGCAGGTCGACGCGGGTGAGGAAGCTCGGGATCACCTTCCTCAGCTCGGTGAGCATCAGGTCGGCGTAGGCCCGGGCCTCGGGAAGCGGGTGGGCGCGCATGCGAAGGAGCAGCTGCTCGTAGCCCTGCCCGGTGCCGTAGATGCCGACGTTCGACTGGGCCGCAGCTGGCAGCACCCCGCGCACGGCGTCGAGGGCCTTGGCCTTGATCGACTGGCGGTAGACGAAGTCGGAGTCGGCCGGGTCCTTCGGGTAGCGCTTCGCGAACCACGCCTGCATCTGGGGGACGAGCTCCGCGTAGCTGTCGAACTGCCGGTCGATGTCGCCGATGAACCGCAAGGCGGCCGACGACGCCATGATCTCGGGATCGCGGTAGTAGCGATAGCGGCCCTCGACGCGCGTGTCGTAGGCGATGTAGCGGGTCGACTGCTCGAGGTACGACATGAGCCGGCCCCACTCGAGCACCTTCGTGAGCAGGTTCGATGCCTGCTCGCAGGCCAGGTGCACGCCGCCGAGCTGGGCGACCGAGTCGTCGCCGTACTCGAGGAACACCTTGTCGTAGAGCTCCTCGGCCCGATCGAGTCCGACGGTGGCGTCGATGCTGGCGTCGCCTTCGACGTCGAGCTCGCCGACGAACTCGTCGAGGAACAACCGCCGGAGGCTCTTCGGCGACCGGGAGTAGCGGGCGAACAGCGCGCCCTTCACGACCTCGGGCAGGTTCACCAGGGCGAACACCGGTTGATCGAGGTTGGTGAAGTACCGGCGGAGGATCCCCTCCTCCTCCGGCGTGAACTGCTCGGCCGTGTAGAGCACCGAGCGCGAGGTTACGGTGCGCCGGCCGCGTCGATGGTGGATCTCGCCGGCATCGCTCCCCGCCAGTGGCGCGATCGGCGGCTCGACTCAGTGGCGCACGACGATCTTGCCGAGCTGGTCGCTCGCCTCGAGCCGCTCGAGGGCGGCGGGGTACGCCGCCAGGCCGTCCACGACCTCGTCGACGATGACGGGGACCCGCCCGCTCGCCACGAGAGCCGTCACCTCGTCGAACTCGGCGTAGGACCCCATCGTCGAGCCGATGATCTCGTGCTGCTTGAAGAACAGCCGGGGAAGGGAGATCTCGACCTTCGAGCCCGCCGTGCCGCCGCACGTCACGAGGCGGCCGAGCGGCGCGAGCGCCCGGATCGAGCGGTCCCACGTGGCGGCGCCGACGTTCTCGAACACGACGTCGGCCTGCACGGGCCAGTCGTCGTTGGAGTCGAACGCGTCGTCCGCGCCGAGGGCGACGGCCGCGCCGCGCTTGGTCTCGGAACGGGAGGTGGCGAACACCCGCGCGCCCATGGCGACGCCGAGCACGAGGCCGGCTGCCGACACCCCGCCACCGACGCCGACCACGAGGAGCGTCTCGCCGGCGCGGAGCCGCGCCCGCTTCAGCATCCGCCAGGCGGTGAGGTACGCGAGGGGGTACGCCGCCGCCGCGTCCCAGTCGAGGTGCTCCGGCTTCGACACCACGTTCTCGACCGGCACGACGAGGTACTCGGCGTGGGCCCCCCACCGGTGCTCGCCGAGGATCCCGAACGACCGGCACAGAGGCGACTCGCCGGCCAGGCACATCCGGCAGTGCCGGCACGACACCGCCGGGTTGAGGACGACCTCGTCGCCCGGTGCGACCGACGTCACCTCCTCCCCGACCTCGTCGACGACCCCGGCGCCGTCGGCACCCGGCACATGCGGGGTGTGCGGCTTCGGAAGCCCCTTCGTGACCCACAGGTCCATGTGGTTGAGGGCGCTGGCGGTGACGCGGACACGAACCTCTCCACGTGCTGGCCGCGGCGTGTCGATCTCGCCGAAGCGGTAGCTGCCAGGGGACTCGTCGAGGATCCAGGCCTGCATGGGGTCGGACGTTAAGCGGCGGTCGCGCTACACCACGACCTGGAGCGCGTCGGGCTCGACACGGAACGACAGGCTGCGGCCCTCGTCGACCCACTCTCCGTCGAGCCAGACCGGCAGAGGCCGGTCGAGCTCGACCTGCACCGCCGCGGCGCGCCGCTCCCGCACGCGCGGGTGCGGGAGGTGGGCGCCGGCGCCGAGCCGGGCGCGCACCTTGGCCAGCTCACCGACACGCAAGCGCGCGTCGTAGGTGTCGAGCAGCCCATCGTCCGGGTGGGCGCGCGGCCCGAGGTTCCAGTGGCCGTACCACTGCGCGTTCATGGCGACGACGGCGCGGGTCCAGAGCCGGCTGTGGGCCACCGCGTGGGCCACGAAGAGGTGGAGCCGGCCGTCGACGAGCACCTCGCCGAGGTCGACGGGGAAGGTGACGGCCTGGTCCGACCGCAGCCGCGCCTCGTCGCCGCGCCCACCGAGGGTGCGGCACAGGTCGCCGCCGAGCAGGCCGATCGTCGGGTAGGGCCCGCGGGCGCGGTGCGCGTCCTCGAGCAGCCGGCGCGCCTCGGCATCGGATCGCACCACGACGCCGTCGTCGCCCAGCGGCCGCGACTCGCCCCAGGGCGCTCCCTTCTCGATGGTCACGACCGTCCGATTCCCGTCAGGCCGACACCACTGACGAGGATGCCACGACGCCACGGAACAGGGCATCGGCGGCCTCGTGAGCGGCCTCGCCGGTGGCTCGGTCGTCGGCGGCGTCGCCCATCTGGCGGAGGAGGTCGATCAGCTGCTTGACGTTGCGCACGAAGTCGCCGCCGGTCATCTCCTCGTCCTCGATCAGGCGGCCCAGGTCGGCTCCCGACGCCCAGCCGTAGGCCATGTCGACGAACCCGGGGTCGGGAAGCCGGGTGAGCGGGACCCCGGCCTCCTCCTCGGCCAGGTTCAGCTCGCGGGCCACGTACTCGAGGTCCGCCCACCGCGCCCGCAGCGATCCCCGTGGGAACGTCGGCTCCGGCGCCTGCCCCGGGCCCCGCGTCTCGTAGGTGAAGCCGGACGCCAGCGCGGCGACCTCCGGCGGCGCCAGCCCGTCGAACAGGCCCGAGCGCAACGCCTCGGCGACGAGGAGATCGCACTCGTGGTAGAGCGACGCCAGCCGCTCCCCCGCCGGCGTGAGCGCCCATCCGTCGACGTAGCCCCAGGCTTCGAGGATCCGGAGCACGCGCTCGAACTGCCGCGCGAGCGACTCCGAGCGGCCCCGTACCTGGCGCTCGATGGCGCGCAGCTCGCGGGCCTTCTGCTCGGCGCGCCACGCCGCTCGGAGGTGGTCCTTCAGGTCCGGGCACGCGTTCACCGGGTGGGCGGCGACCGCGTTCGCCAGCCGCATGGCCCGGGCCGCACGCCCGTCCGCCGGCACGGGCGACGCGGCCCCCGCATCCTCGAGCCTCGTCGTGCGGAGCTCATCGGCGACCTTGCGGACGAACGCCGCGTTGTTCGGGGCGAAGGGCCGCGGCAGGTCGACCTGGCCGACGGCGCGTGGCGGGGCCGGGAAGTCGCGGCTGGTGAGCTGCAGGCGCTTGCCGGCGAGGGTGACGGCGCCGAGGACCTTGCCGCCCTTGCGGTGTGCCGTCGTGATGACCGCCACGCGCCCGCCGGCGACGACGCCCGGAACGACGAGCACGTCGCCAGGTCCGATCCGATCGAGAGCCCGCTCGACGTCGACCCGCGCCGCCGGCTTGATGCGGCCGGCGTGCTCGGCGTCCGCCCTCAGCCGCCGGTACTCCTGCACGTCGCCGTACTCGCAGCCGACGCCGGCCTCGAGGGTGCTGACCTCGCCCTTCAACCGCTCGATCCTCGCTTCGTCGCGCACGATCTCACGGTCGGACCGGTACTGCGCGAACGACAGGTTGAGGAGGTGGTGCGCCTCGTTCGGCGCGTACCGCCGGACGAGGTTGGCGGCCATGTTGTACGTCGGGCGGAACGCCGACCGCAGCTCGTAGGTCCGCGTGGAGGCGAGGCTCGCGACCTGGTCGAACGGCACGAACGGCGACCACAGCACGATCCCGTAACCGATGCGGTCGATCCCGCGGCGACCCGCCCTGCCGGTCAGCTGGGTGTACTCGCCGGGTGTGAGCTTCTCGTGGGTCTCGCCGTTGAACTTCGTGAGCTTCTCGATCACGGTCGAGCGGGCCGGCATGTTGACGCCGAGTGCGAGCGTCTCCGTGGCGAACACGACCTTGACGAGGGCGGCCTCGAAGCATGCCTCGACGGCTTCCTTGAACGGCGGGACCATCCCGGCGTGGTGCGCCGCGACGCCGGCCTCGAGCCCCGACAGCCAGCGGCCGTAGTCGAGGACGCGCAGGTCGTCGTCGGTGAGGCTCTCGACCTTCGCCTCCGCGATCGCCCGGATCTGGGCTCGCTCCTCCGCCGAGGTGAGGCGGATGCCGTCGCGCAGGCACTGGTCGACGGCATCGTCGCAGGCGTTCCGGCTGAAGATGAAGTAGATCGCCGGCAGCATGTCGGCGTCGCGGAGGAGGTCGATCACCTCGGTGCGGCGCGGCGTGCGCAGCCCACCCCGGCGCATGCCCCGCACCGGGCGGGTGTCGGCGGCGGCGCGCCGGTCGAGCGCTTCCGCTTCGGGGTTCGGTCGACCGTCGACGAACGTGGGCAGCAGGAGCGGCACCTCCGACGAGCGGTCGGCGACCATGTAGAGGTTCTGCAGCTCGATGGGCCGCTTCTCCTCGATGATCGTCTCCGTCGCGCCCCGGACGGTGTGGATCCAGGCGGCGAACTCCTCGGCGTTCGACACGGTGGCCGAGAGGCACACGAGGTCGACCGTGAGGGGCAGATGGATGATCACCTCTTCCCACACCGGGCCGCGGTAGGGGTTCTGGAGGTAGTGGACCTCGTCGAGGACCACGTAGCGGAGCCGGCGCAGCGTCGGTGAGCCGGCGTAGATCATGTTGCGCAGCACTTCGGTGGTCATCACGACGATCGGGGCCTCGCCGTTGATCGAGTTGTCGCCGGTGAGCAGGCCGACGTTGCCCGCGCCGTGGCGCCGCGCCAGGTCGCCGTACTTCTGGTTCGAGAGCGCCTTGAGTGGGGTCGTGTAGAACGCCTTCGCACCCTCGGCCACCGCCTTGGCCACCGCGTACTCGGCGACGACGGTCTTGCCCGACCCGGTGGGCGCGGCCACGAGGACCGAGCGCCCGCCGTCGAGCGCGTCGAGCGCCTTGGTCTGGAACGGGTCGAGGTCGAAGCCCAGCTCGGCGACGAACTCGTCGCGTGTCACCCGCGTCCTACCGCTTCAGGAGGCGCCCGATGCCGATGGCCGCGAAGAAGAAGATCGTCATCGGGATCGCCATGGCGAAGAGGCTCCACGGATCCTGGCTCGGCGTGATCACCGCGGCGAAGGCGAAGATGAACACCACCGCCCCCCGCCAGCTCTTGAGCAGGCGCCGGCTGGTGATGATGTTGGCGAGCTGGAGGAACACGAGCAGGATCGGGAACTCGAACGCGACGCCGAACGCCAGGATCACCTTCAGCAGGAACGTCACGTAGCGCTCGGGCCCGAAGAGCGTCTGCACGTGCTGACCCGAGATCGAGATCAGGAACTGCAGCGCTTTCGGGAAGGTGAGGATGGCGACGGCGGCTCCGACGAGGAACAGGAAGATCGACGAGAGGAGGAACGGGATCGCATACCGCTTCTCCTTGGGGTGCAGGCCCGGCGTGATGAACCGCCACAGCTGCCAGAGCACCACCGGCGACGCCACGAACAGCCCTCCGTAGCCGGCGACCTTCAGGCGGGCCGCGATGCCTTCGAGGGGCGAGAAGATGGTGAGGTCGGCCTGGCCGGTGATGTCCTTGTAGGGGGCGATCAGCAACGTGAGGATGCGGTCGTAGAGCACGAACACGATCACCGCCGCGACGGTGACGGCGAGAACCGCCTTGACCAACCGGTTCCGGAGCTCGGCGAGATGCTCGACGAGCGTCATGCGGGCCAGGCCCGCGTCGTCGACCGCGGGTCGCTCGGACGTGGTGGTCACCCGGTCAGCGCTCGTCGCCGTGGCGATCGGGTGCGGTTCCCGGGGCGTCGGAGTCGGTGCCGTACCCGCCCGCCGGCGGACCGGGCGTCAGCCCAGGCAGGGGTGGGAGCGCGTCGCCGTCGACCGCCGGCGGCGGTTCCGGGCGCGGCTCGTCGCCGTACGACGGCGCCGGCGTGCGCGTGGCCTCCTCGAAGGCGCCGCGCATGTCCTCCTGGAAGCCCGCGGAGAGACGGCGCAGCTCCGCGACGGCGCGCCCCAGCTGTCGCGCCGCGTCGGGGAGGCGGTTGGGCCCGAGCACGATGAGCGCGACCAGCAGGACGACGAGGACCTCCGACGGCCCGATGCTGCCCACGGGGTCAGTCTAAGGGTCGATCCCCGGCAGGTGTCCGCGCGGCGGGCGCCGCGGGAGGCGCGTGGCTGCGGGCTCAGGCGCGGCGGTCGAAGTGGTCGGCGACGCCGGAGCGGAGGCGCACGGCGTCGTCATGCAGCTCGAGGAGGGGCGACCGCAGCTCGCGGACGCGCACCAGCTCGGACTGCAGGCGCTGGGCCTCTTCGAGCGTGCCGCGCAGCACGACGATGACGCTGAACACGCCGACGAGGGCGACGGCTGCGGGGATCACCCAGAGCGCCATGTCGTCGACCCTACTCAGCCTTCCTCGCCACGGGCGAGCGAGCGCGACAAGCGGTCGAACCAGTCGTCGTCCTGCAGCAGGCGGTGGAACTCGAGGAGGTCGTCGTAGTCGATCGGGGCGCCGTGGTGCGCCTCCTCCAGCTCGGCGGGAAGGCTCCACACCGACAGGCGCACCCCCGACGACACCAGGAGGTCGACGATGCGCTGCTCGGCCAGCTTCGCCACCGCGAGCAGGCACTGGGGGCACTGGAACGCGTAGGAGCCCTGGTTGTTGGTGGCGCACACCTGAACCGTCACATCGCGAGAGGTGAGCTCGACGTCCCCGCAGGTAGGGCAGCTGGCCCGGATGGTTGCCACCAAGGTCTCCCTTCTTCGCCTCGGTCTTGCCATCGGCCCGTTCCCTTCACGAGTTGAGCCGCGGGTCGGACGAGACCCACGAGCCGCCGGCGCACCTATCGCGTCGCTTGGTGCCGATCGTGCCGAGAAGTCCACTGTTCAAGGAATAGCCCTGCGGAGGCATTTTCGAGTTGACAGCGGGCTAGGCCGATCTGGCCACGTCCAAATGACTCTCAAGGAGCACCCGGGTCTGGCCCGATCACCGATCCATGCAGGAAGGCGTGGTGCAGTACCTCGCGCAGGTGCTTCGCGGCCTCACCGTGGGAACGGATCCGGTGCGGTTGCTGCAGGACGCGCTGGCGGGGGCCATCGCTGCCTCGCACGGCCGCCACGGCCTCATCATGGGCCTCGTCGACGGCGCACCGACCGTCGTGGCCGCGAGCGGTACCTCGCCGCGCGTCGTTCGCGAGGCGGCAGAGGCGTGCATCGCCGAGCTGAAGCTGACCCGGCGCCGCGATCCCGCGGCCGGCGCCGGCGCCGTCGCCGAACCGATCCGGCTGTCGCATCGCGTCGTCGGCGCCATCGCCATCGGCGGCGACCCCGTCCTCCTCGACGCCGGTGCCCTGCCCCTCTTCGCCGACGGCGCGGCGCTCGCGCTGTCGCGCCGGCCGACCGTCGGCCGGGCCTCCGTCCCTGACTTCTCCGACGCCCTCCTCGACATCGGTGTCGACCTCGACCAGTCGGCCGTGCTCACGAAGGTGTTCGACGCCGCCGAGCGCCTCTTCGGCGCCCTGGGCGGGTTCTGCGTCGTGCCCGACGGCGACGGGTGGCGCGTGGCCCACTACCAGGGCATCACGTCGGCCGACCTCCGCAACGCGGCGCGGCATCCCGACTTCCGCGGCTTCGTCGCCGCGGTGCAGATGCGCGTCGAGCCTCCGACGCACCCTGTCGTCGCCCACCTCGTGCAGGGCGCCGAGACGGCGGTGTCGGTTCCGCTCGTCGCCGCCGGCCGACGCATGGGCTTCCTCGTCCTGCTGCTGGGCGAGACACCGGACCAGACCGGCAAAGCCCTCCTCAACTCGTTCGCGAACCAGGTCGCCATGATCCTGCGCTCGTCGGACATCAACCAACGGCTCCGTGACCACGAGCAGCGCCTCGCCGGCGTGGTCCACTCGGCGCCGACACCGGTCATCGTCGTCGACGACCACGAGCACTTCGTGCTCGTCAACGGCGCGGCGGCCGAGCTGTTCCACCTGCCCGAGGCGTTCGCCGTCGGCCAGCCGGTCGCCGGCCGGCTGGGCCACGAGGGGCTCGAGGAGCTCCTCCGATCGGACGGCGACGGCCAGATGGAGCTGCTCCTCGGGTCGCCGCCCGATCGTGTGTGGTACGCCGCGACGCGCGTGATGAGGGCACCCGGCGGACGCAGCCTCGGTCGGGTCCTCGTGCTCGAGGACGTGACGACGCAGCGGGAGACGGAGCGGACGAAGCAGGACTTCGTGTCGGTCATCGGCCACGAGCTCCGCACGCCCCTCACCGTCGTCAAGGGCTACGTGAAGATGATGACGATGAAGGGCAAGGCGATCGAAGACAGCGCCTTCGAGGCCGCGGTGAAGGCGATCACCACCAACACGAACCGTCTCGAGCGGCTCATCGAGGATCTGCTCTTCGTGTCGTCGATCGAGTCGCGCACGCCCCGGCTCGACCTCCAGCCCATCGACATCGGAAGCGTGCTCCAGGAGTTCGCCCAGCCCCGGGTGGTGGTGCAGCGCCCGCGGACGAGGGTCGACCTGGCGCTCGACCGGCCCAAGCTCGACCAGATCCTCTACCACCTCATCGACAACGGGCTGAAGTACACCGAAGGCGACATCGTCCTCTCGATGATCGACCACGGCCACGAGGTCGAGATCCGGGTCGACGACAACGGTCCCGGCATCTACTCGGGCGACGTGCCCCAGCTCTTCGAGCGCTTCCGCCAGCTCGACGGGAGCTCGACCCGCGCCCATGGCGGCACCGGTCTCGGTCTCTACATCTGCCGCCGGCTCGTCGAGCTGCAGGGCGGCCGGATCTGGTGCGAGAGCCGGCTCGGCGTCGGCAGCCGGTTCGCCTTCACCCTGCCCAAGGACGGGCCGATCCCCGAGTCCGCCCGGGTCGCGCAGTTCCCGGCGACCGCCTGATCGCCTCGCCCGGCGGCGCCCCGCACGCCGCGGCATGCGCCCGGCCTCGGCAATGATGGGCACGTGGATGCCCTCCGGACGCCGCCGATCGGGTTCGCCCACCGGGGTGCGCGGGCCCACGCACCCGAGAACACCCTCGAATCGTTCTCGCTCGCGCTGAAGCTCGGCGCCACGGGGCTCGAGAGCGACGTGTGGCTCACTGCCGACGGGATCCCGGTGCTCGACCACGACGGCGTCGTTCGCAGCGGCGTGCGCAAGCGGGCGATCGGCGACGTCGAGCGCGCCGCCCTGCCCGGCCACATCCCGACCCTCGCCGAGCTCTACGACGCGTGTGGTTCCGACTACGAGCTGTCGCTCGACGTGAAGGACGCCGCGGCGGCAGCTGCCGTCGTCGACGTCGCACGCCAGGCCGGTGGGGATGCGGTGGGCCGGCTGTGGTTGTGCCACCCCGACTGGCAGCAGGTGGCCCGGTGGCGGTCGCTGTCCGACGACGTGAAGCTCGTCGACTCGACGCGCATCCGGCGCATCAAGGAGGGCCCCGAGCGACGCGCCGCGTCGATCGCGGATGCCGGCATCGACGCCGTCAACCTGCACCACACCGACTGGACCGGCGGGCTGACCGCCCTCTTCCACCGCTTCGAGCGGTACTGCTTCGGGTGGGACGCCCAGTTCGACCGCGTGCTGGCAGGCCTTCTGGGCATGGGCATCGACGCGGTCTACAGCGACCACGTCGACCGGATGATGGACACCATCGCGGCGCACCAGCGATAGCGCCGCCCGTGGCGTGCCTGCCCGCTACAGCCCGCCCATGTCGGCAGGTGGCCACACGCGCACGAACGCGCGGCCCACCACACCCCCCTCGTCGATGAACGTCGGCCCGTTGTTGCAGAGGAAGCGGCTGTCCTTGGAGTTCTGCCGGTTGTCGCCCATCACCCAGATGTGGTGCGCGGGCACCTCGACGGGACCGAAGTCGGACGTGATGGCGGTCGTCGGCAGGTAGGGCTCGGCCAGGCGCCGGCCGTCGATGTAGATCGAGCCGCCCCGCGCCTCGACCCGCTCGCCGGGGAGGCCGATCACGCGCTTGATGAGGTCCTTGATCGCCGGCTCCCCGCTCTCGCACTTGGGGCGCTCGAAGACGACGACGTCGCCGCGGTTGATGTCGTGGAGGTGGTAGCTCATCTTGTTGACGAGCACCCGGTCACCGACCATGAGCTGCGGCTGCATCGAGGCGGACGGGATGTAGAACGGCTGCACGACGAAGGTGCGCACCGCCAGCGCCACGATGAGTGCCCCGGCGATGATCACGACCCACTCGATCGTCGAGCGGAGCGCGCGGCTCGTCGCGCTCGCCGGCCGGATGTCGGGAGGACTGTCGGTCACGAGGCGTCCGACACTACCGGCCGGCCAGACCGATACCGCTGCAGCACGCGCCGGGCGGCGACCGCGGCGACGTCGCGGTCACCGTCGACGATCACCGCGGCGGGTCCGAGCCGGAGGAGCAGCCGCTCCAACCATGGAAGCTCGCTGACCCGAAGGCGAACGCGAAGCCGGCCGCCGGGGAGCCGGTCGACCGATTCCGTCGGGTACTGCTCGGCGACCCAGGCGGCGGCGGGGTCGAGATCGAGGGTGACGGAGGGGTCGTCGGGGCGCGGCCGGTAGACGCGCGGCTCGGCCCGGTGGCGGGGCGGGCGGAAGGTCTCGTCGAGGACTTGCGCCCGCTCGACGCGGTCGAGGCGGAAGCTGCGCTCGCCGCCGGCCCGGAGGCACCACCCCTGGACGTACCACTGGCCCA
This sequence comes from Acidimicrobiales bacterium, assembly GCA_036261495.1. GTDB lineage: Bacteria > Actinomycetota > Acidimicrobiia > Acidimicrobiales > CADCTF01 > DATAKR01. Next base: position 21,418 of record DATAKR010000045.1, read on the forward strand.
TGGCGGAGAACACGAGCCAGGGCTCGATCGTTCGCGTGGTCCGCTCGTCCTTGCCGTACGCGTAGTAGTCGATCTCGACGCGGTGGTGGTCGGCGGCGGCCCGCTGGAGGACGTCGAGGATCGCGGCCGGTGGCGGGGGTAGGTCCACCTCGACGGCGCCGTCGGCGCCGAGCCCGAGCACGGCCGCCACCTTCGCGAGCCCACGCGCCAGCGGCCCCTCGGCTTCGGTGCCGGGGACGGCCAGCAGGGCGGCGCCCGACGCGACGAGGGCCAGGCCCTCGGCGGCGGTGAGCCGGAGCGGTCGCGAGAAGAAGTCGGCGTAGCGGATCCACACCCGGCCGTCGGCGATGTCGGCCTCGATGAGCATGTCGGGCGAGAACGGGTGCAGCCCGCACATGAACAGCACCTCGAGCTCCTCGGCGAGCTGCTGCTCGGTGACGTCGAAGCGGGCGCACACCTCCTCGACGGCCGGCCCCTCCCGCGCCGCGACCCACGGGATCAGGGCGAGGAGGCGTCGCAGCCGGTCGTCGGCCCCGATGCGAGGCATCAGGCGACCTGCCCGCCGGCGATCGCCTCGAGCCAGGCGACGAGATCGTCGCGAAGCTCGGGCGGTGACAGCACCTCGGCATGATCGAGGAACCCGAGCGCGAACGACCGGAAGGCGTCGCGGTTGCGCACGAGGAGGCCGAGCACGGTGGTGCCGTCGTCGCGCCGCTCGGCCACCGCCTCCGGCCCGACGTAGCGGACGGCCCAGTCGGCGTGGCCGGCATCGACGGCGAGGCGCGCCTCGACCTCGGGCTCGTCGCCGTACTGCCACGGGAACGCCGGATCGGCACCGGTGGCGGCGGGGCGCTCGAACGCACCGGCCTCCCCCGCGAGGGTGACACCGTCCATGCGGTCGAGCCGGAACTGTCGCTCCTCACCGCGATCGTGGTCGTAGCCGATCAGGTGCCACCGCCCGGTTCGGAAGGTGAGTCGCCAGGGGTCGACGAGCCGCGCCGCATCGCGGTAGCCGAAGCCGACCGGCCGGCGCTCGGTCACGGCCCGGAAGAGGACCGGGAGGTGCTCGCTGCCCGCCAGGGCGACCTCGGCTCCCTCGGCCGCAGCCTGGGCGTCGCCGCCGAGCTTCCAGATCGCCGCGGTGGCGTCGCCACCGTCCATGCGCACCGCACTCACGGCCAGGTGGAGCGCGGCGAGCTCGTCGGCATCGAGATCGGGATCGGGGAGCTCGTACTGCTCGCGGTGCACGCGGTAGCCCTCGGGCGAGTCGGCGACCGTGGGGTCGACCTTCTCCGTGGCGATCGGGATCCCCATCGTCCGCAGGGCGTCCTTGTCGCGCTCGAACGCTCGGTGGAAGGCGGGGCCGTCGGGCGGGTAGCCCGGCACCCGCTCGGCCAGCTCGTCGCGGGTGAGCGGCCGGTCGGCGGCGAGCAACGCGGCGACCAGGTTGATCAGGCGCTCGAGCCGCTCCACGGCGGCGAGGGTAGTGGCGCGGGGTCCGGCCGAGCGCCACGGATCGGGGCCGGCACCTCAGTCTCGGGCGAGCGCGTGGGCGGCGGCCGCGCCGGCGGCGGCGGCGTACTGGAAGAAGGCGCGCTCCTCCTCGGCGCGCCGGCCCATCGTGGTCACCGTGAGGTCGTGTTCGGCGAACAGCGCCACCGCATCGGGTGTGGCGTCGTCGGGCGCGGGGATCGCGGGCGGTGCCGAGAGGAGATCGAGGGCCTCCTGCGCGTGATGGCTGACACCGCGGTGGCGCTCGCGTGGATCAGCATCGCTCACCCGCAGCGCGACGATCGGCGCGCCGCGGAGCGAGAACGTCGCTTCCACGATGTCGACGACGCCGAGACCGGTGTGCCCGTAGGCCGTGCCCGTGCCGACCACCCCGGGACCGATGCCTGCGACGATCGCGTCGGCGCCGGCGCCCCGCGCCACCAGCAGCGCGGAGTGGAGGTTGACCGCCTCGGCATCGCCGCCGAAGGCGTGACCGGCCGTGACGGTGAGGTCGAGGAGGCTCCGGTCGCGCAGCTCGGCGACGAGGTCGGACAGCGCCAGCGGCAGGGCGGCGCCGTCGGTCATCACGTAGGCGAGCCGCGCACCGGGCGCCAGCGACTTGAACGCGGCGGCGACGGCCGGGAGCTGGCTGTGCAGGAAGCAGGCGACGACCGGCGTTCCATCGAGGTCGTCGGGCGGAGGCGCCTCCTCCTCGCGGGCGCCGGTGTCGACCTGGAGGCTCGTGTACCGGAGCTTGAGGATGTGGCCGGGCCCGGGCTCCGACCACTCGCGCCGCGACAGGTTCCAGTGCACCACGTGCCATCCGCCGGTGCCGAGGCCGAGGTCGACGGCGGTGGTGTTCATCACGACCTCGTCGCCCGGAGCGACGTCGCCCGTGAGCTGCGTGAGCACGTAGGCCCGCTCGCTGCCGACGAGGACGCGCTGCAACCCCGCCCGTTGGGCGAGGATCTCGGTGACGGTGCCGGTGCGGAACGAGGGCATGCTCTCAGGCGGCGCCGTCGTCACAGCGAGGCGATGAGCTTCTCCACGCGCTCGTCGCGACTCTTGAACGGGTCCTTGCACAGGACGGTCCGCTGGGCGTTGTCGTTGAGCTTGAGGTGGACCCAGTCGACGGTGTAGTCACGCCGCCGCTCGGTGGCCCGCTTGATGAACTCGCCGCGGAGCTTGGCGCGGGTGGTCTGCGGCGGCTCGTGGATGGCGCGCTCGATCTCGTCGTCGTCGCACATCCGGTCGACGAGGCCCTTGTCCTGCATCTTGTAGAACAGGCCGCGCTCGCGGTTGACGTCGTGGTACTGCAGGTCGAGGAGCGCGACCTTCGGATGGCTGAGCGACAACCCGTGCTTCTCTCGGTACGACTCGATCAGCTTGTGCTTGATGACCCAGTCGCACTCGCGGTCGAGGCTGAGAGGATCCTTCTCGAGGCCGTTCAGGCAGTGCTCCCACATCCCGAGCGCCTGCTCCTCCAGCGGCGAGAGCCCCTTGGTCTCGTGGTAGCGGATGGCGCGCGTGAGGTACTCGCCCTGGATGTCGAGGGCGGTCACCTCTCGCCCGTTGGCGAGGCGCACCTTCCGCTTGCACGTCGGGTCGTGGCTGATCTCGCGGATGGCCCGGATCGGGTTCTCGAGGGTCATGTCACGCAGCACGACGCTCGGATCCTCGAGCATGCGCAGCAGGATGCTCGTGGCGCCCACCTTCAGGAAGGTGGCGTACTCGCTCATGTTGGAGTCGCCGACGATGACGTGGAGCCGCCGGAACCGCTCGGCGTCGGCGTGCGGCTCGTCGCGTGTGTTGATGATCGGGCGGCTCCGCGTGGTGGCCGAGGAGACGCCCTCCCAGATGTGCTCCGCCCGCTGGGCGATGCAGTACATCGCACCCCTGGCCGTCTGCAGCACCTTGCCGGCGCCGGCGTAGATCTGCCGGCTCACGAAGAACGGGATCAGCACCTCGGCGTAGTGGCCGAAGTCGTCGCGCCGGCTGGTCAGGTAGTTCTCGTGACAGCCGTAGCTGTTGCCAGCGGAGTCGGTGTTGTTCTTGAACAGGTAGATGACGCCGCGGATGCCCTCTTCGCGGAGCCGCTGCTCGGCCGCGATGAGGAGATCTTCGAGGCGGCGCTCGCCGGCCTTGTCGTGGACGACGAGATCGTGGATCGAGTCGCACTCGGGTGTGGCGTACTCGGGATGGCTGCCGACGTCGAGGTAGAGGCGAGCGCCGTTCTCGAGGAAGACGTTGCTGCTGCGCCCCCAGCTGACGACCCGCCGGAACAGATAGCGCGCCACTTCGTCGGGGCTCAGCCGGCGCTGCCCGCGAAGCGTGCAGGTGACGCCATACTCGTTCTCGAGCCCGAAGATCCGACGCTCCATGCGGTGGCCCCTTTACGCGGTCGTGTTCAACGGTAGCGTTACGTCAGCGGATGGAGGTCGTTCTGAGGCCGTACGAGCGGCCCTGACCATCGGGACGTGACGTGTGATCCACATGGTCCACCTGCTCACGGTGCGCAGCGGGTTCCAGGCCCGAGTCATCGCCGCCCGCCTCGGCTCGGAGGGGATCGTCACCGAGCTGCGCGGAGGCATCAGCGGCCCCTACCCGGTCGGTGACGTCGGCGTGTACGTGGGCGAGGGCGACCTCGACCTGAGCCGCCAGCTGCTGCTCGCCGACGAGGTCGAGGACGCGTTCACCGAGGCCACCCCCGATGCCGGCGCGCGGCGCCGGGTGCCGGCCGGAGTGGTCGTGGCCCTGCTCGGCCTCGTCTGGGCCGTCAGCCTGCTGGTTCGCTGGATGTAGCGCCGTCACCGCTTTCACCGCCGGCGGTCGCATCGGTGACTTCGGTGGCAGCGGTGGCATCGGTGGGGTCGGCGCCGGGCGCGGTGGCCTCGGCGGGCGCGGTCGACTGCAGCAGCTCGGCCAGCTCCCCGTTCTCGAGGCGCCGGAAGGCCCGGCGGGCCGCGTCGCGCTCCAGGACCGCGGCCTCGAGGTCGGCCGCCGCAAGCGTGCGCTCGGGGCCGGCGAGCGCGGTGACCGCGGCACGCACGGCGGCGGCGAGCGAGAAGCCCTCGACGAAGGACTCCTTCATGCGCGCGTCGATGGCGTCGGTCTCGCCACCGAGCACGGCATAGCCGGTCTCGTCGACGACCACTCCGTCGTAGAGGATGTGGTAGAGCTCGTCGTCGTCGGGCGTGGTGCCGACCTCGGCGACGAGGATCTCGACCTCCATGGGCTTCACGTCGTGGGTGAAGGTGTTGCCGACGATCTGCGCGTAGGCGTTCGCCAGCGCGTTGGCGTGCACATCCTCTCGCGAGTAGCGGAAGCCCTCGACGTCGGCGTAGCGGACACCGGCCTGGCGCAGCGCGTCGAACTCGTTGTACTTGCCCACGCCCGCGAACGCGATCCGGTCGTAGATCTCGCTGATCTTGCGAAGCGTGTGCGACGGGTTCTCGGCGGCGAGGAGGATCCCGCCGTCATAGATCACCGCGACGAGCGGCCGGCCGCGCGCGACGTTCTTCCGCGCGAAGTCGGCCTTGTCCTTCATGAACTGCTCGGGCGCGACGTAGAAGGGCATGGTCATCGCGTGAGCCCCCTCTCCGTCTTGCGCTCGATCAGCGCCGCGAACCGCTCGGCCACCTCGGTCTCGGGCACCTCCTGGTAGCCCTGCGAGGTGATGGTGGCGACCGTTGGATAGATCCCGCGGACCGCGTCGGGGCCGCCGGTTGCCGAGTCCTCGTCGGCCGCCTCGTAGAGCGCCTGCACCGCGAGCTCGATGGCGTCGGCGCGGCCCATCCCCTCGACCCAGCGCAGCTTGATCGTGGTGCGGGCGTCGCGACCGCCGCTGCCCTCGGCGCTGAAGTCGGTCTCCTCGTAGCGACCGCCGGTGGCGTCGAAGGTGTAGATGCGGCCGATGTTGCGGCGGGTGTCGTAGCCCGCGAAGAGCGGCACGACGACGAGCCCCTGCATCGCCATCGGCAGGTTCGACCGCACCATGGTGGCGAGCATGTTGGCCTTGCCCTCGAGGGAGAGGCCGTTGCCGGTGAGCTTCTCGTAGTGCTCGAGCTCGAGCTGGAACACCTTGACCATGTCGAGGGCGAAGCCGGCGGCGCCGGCGATGGCGACGCCGCTGAAGCGGTCGGCGGGGTGCACCTTCTCCATCGCCCGGTGGGCGATCGTCGGGCCGGCGGTGGCACGACGGTCACCGGCCATCACCACGCCGTCGGTGTAGCGCAGCGCGCAGATCGTCGTGCCGTGGGTGATCACGAAGCCGGCGGCGGCCGCAGGATCGGGCGAGGGTGGGACGAGGTCGAGCCGGCGGAGCAGGGCGCTGAAGCTCGGACCCGGGTCTTCGGTCGGATCGAAGAGAGGCAGGGTCATCGTGGCGGCGAGGCTAACGCGCGCCGCGACCGTCGCCCGCCGGCGAGGCGTTCGTCGGCCAGACGTAGGGCAGATCGTCGGGCGTCCCGTCGCCGAAGATCGGCCGGTAGTGGTCGGGGTCCTTGCGCAGCAGTGAAGCACGGTGGCTCTCGTGGACGGCGTCGTCGCCCCACCACGGCGGGAACGCGACGCCCCGCGGCACCACTCCCCCGCGCCGGCGGAGCACCGTCTTCGTCACGTCGATGCCCGCCTCGGCCGCGTCGGCGAGGATCGTCGCCTCACAGGTGTCGGCATGGCCACGCCGGCGCCACTCCTCGCAGATCACCCGGCCGTACACGACGAGCGCCGGCTCGAAGCCCCGCCACATCTTGACCGCGGGATGGTGCTTCCACCCGTACTTCTCGCGCGTGAGCGCCCGCAGGATCTGCATCGTCTCGACCCGCTGCTTGCCGAGCCGGCGATCGTCGAGGGCGCGGGCGGTGGCGACGAGATCGGGATACGGGACGAAGGTCTGCATCGCGACGACCAGGGTTGCCGAGCGGCCGGCGCTATGTGGAAGCGGGCGGGCCGGCGCGAACCGGGGTGTGCGTCTCGAGGTCAGAACAGCGTCGGCGCCGCGTCCGCGCCGTTCGGCACCACCAGCAGCTGGGCTCGCGCTCGGGCCAGGGCCGTCATGCGCTCGACCTCGGCGAGGTTCTCGCGATGACCGGCGAGGTAGGCGACGGCGCGGTCGAGGAGCTGCGGATCGTCGCCGAAGTCGCCGAGCGCGTTGTTGCACCGGAAGCACAGCAGGCCACGGATCTCGCCAGACCCGTGGTCGTGGTCGACGTGGAGGGAGATGTCGTCGCGGGGTGGGCGGCCGCAGATGCCGCACCGGCCGTCCTGCCGGTCGAGCAGGCGGTCGTACTCGGCGAGCGAGATGCCGTACTTGCGCTTGAGGTGCGACCGGCGGTTCTGCTCTGCACGCCTGCCGCTCTCCCGCACCCTGGCGCGCTGGGCCTTCACTCGGTCGGGGTTCTCGCGTGCCCACTGCCTTGCCCGTTCCTTGGCGGGTTCCGGATTCGCCCGGTAGCGGGCGGCCTTCGCGGCAAGGTTGCAGGACTTGCAGTCGTTTCGGTGGCCGTCGCGCATGCCGGCCATCGTGTAGAAGTCCGAGAGTGGCTTCACCTTGCCGCACTTGACGCAGCGCTTCTTCATATCCAGATCGTATCCGAACACACGTTCGGAACACAACGAGAAGTGCTGGTCAGACGGCTATTTGTACGAAACTACTGACCACCCTTCTGGACGTACGCCCGGACAAAGTCCTCGGCGTTGTCTTCGAGCACCTCGTCGATCTCGTCGAGGAGATCGTCGAGCTCGGCCTTGAGCTTCTCGCCCTGAGCGGAGGGCGCGACGGCATCGTCCTCCACGACCTCCTCGGTCCGGGCCGGGGCCGTCCTGCGCTTCTGCTCTCGTTCTGCCATGGCGGTCTTGCTGCCCTCCTAGGAATCGAGCGCCGCGATCAGCTCCGCGGGGCTCGAGACACTGCTCAACAACGTATCGACAATGTCGGCGGTACCTCTGAGGGGTTCCATCATCGGAATCCTCCTCAACGGTTCGGTACCCAGGTCGAACACCAGGGAGTCCCAATTCGCGGCGGCGATCGCCGGCGCCCACCGCTGCAGGCACCGGCCCCGGAAGTAGGCGCGGGTGGTGCGCGGCGGCTCGGAGATCGCCTCCTGCACCTCGTCCTCGGTGAGGATCCGCTCCATCCCGAGCTTCTCGTAGAGCGATCGACCCGGTCGGAGGTCGTGGTACTGCAGGTCGATCAACGCGAGCGTCGGATCCGACCACGACAGGCGGTCGCGGTCGCGCCGCGCCGACAGGATGCGGTACTTCGCCACCCAGTCGAGCTGGCGGTGCAGCGACATGGGATCGGACTCGAGGCCGGTGAGGGTCTCCTCCCAGCGGCGGAGCACGTCGGCGCCGACGTCGGCACCCACCGATTCGAGCCCCCGCTCCTCGGCGTACTTCTTCGCCAGGTCGAGGTACTCCCACTGGATCTCGAGCGCGGTCATCTTGCGACCGTCGGCGAGCTCGAGTGGCGTCGTCAGCGACACGTCGTACGAAACCCTCCGGATCGCCTGCACGGGCGCGGCGTAGGTGAAGTCGCGCCCACCGAAGACGTCGTCCTCGATCATCGACAGGATGATCGCCGTCGTGCCCACCTTGAGGAGCGACGCGACCTCGGAGAGGTTGGCGTCGCCGACGATCACGTGGAGCCGCCGGTACTTCTGGGCGTCGGCGTGCGGCTCGTCGCGGGTGTTGACGATCGGTCGCTTGAGCGTGGTCTCGAGGCCGACCTCCTCCTCGAAGAAGTCGGCGCGCTGCGACAGCTGGAACGGCACCTCGACGCCACCGGTTGTCGCCGCCTCGGTGCCGACCTTGCCGGCGCCGCAGTAGATCTGGCGGGTGATGAAGTGCGGCATGACGTGCTGCACCACCCGGGTGAAGGGCACCTGGCGATCCATGAGGTAGTTCTCGTGGGTGCCGTAGGAGTTGCCCTTGCCGTCGCTGTTGTTCTTGTAGACGACGATCCCCTGGCCGTTCGGCAGCGACCGAGCCGCCGCGTCCATCGACGCCACGAGGATCCGCTCCCCCGCCTTGTCGAAGAGGACGACCTGCCGCGGGTCGGAGCACTCGGGCGTGGAGTACTCGGGGTGGGCGTGGTCGACGTAGAACCGTGCGCCGTTGGTGAGCACCGCGTTCACGAGGTGCGTCTCGACCTCGGGAGGCATCGAGCCCTCGCGCGCGAAGCCGCGCGCGTCGTTGCCCGGCGACTCGTCCTCGAAGTCCCATCCGACCTTGCGCTGGAGCTCCGCGACGTAGGCGTTGATGAGGACGGAGGAGGCGGCGATCGGGTTCGACTCGCCGGCGCCGCGCTGCTGGATGCCGTACTCGGTCTCGACGCCGATCACCTTGCGGAGGGCCACGAGGATGACGCTACCGCCCGGCCACCGCGTGTCGACACCGGATCACCCGCGTTCTGCAGGCACCAGCACGGCCTGAACCCGCGCCAGTGCCTGCAGAACGGGGAGGGTCAGAGGAGGGTCAGAGGTACTGGCCGGTACCGGTGCGCTCGATGGCGCGTCCGCCCGTGGCCTCGCCGGTCTTGGCGTCGTTGAGCAGGATGCGCATGTAGACGATCCGCTCGCCCTTCTTGCCCGAGATCTTCGCCCAGTCGTCGGGGTTGGTGGAGTTCGGCAGGTCCTCGTGCTCCTTGAACTCCTGGCGGATCGAGTCGAGCAGGTGCTGCAGCCGGATGCCCCGCCCCTCCCCCGCGATCTCGCGCTTGATCGCCAGCTTCTTGGCGCGCCGGACGATGTTCTCGATCATGGCGCCGGAGGAAAAGTCCTTGAAGAACATGACCTCCTTGTCGCCGTTCTGGTAGGTCACCTCGATGAAGCGGTTCTCCTCGCCCGTCGAGTACATGACCTCGACCGTGCGCTCGATCATCGCCTGGGCGGCCTTGCCGGCGTCGCCGCCACCGAGCGTCCGCACCTCGTCGGTGTCGAGCGGGAGGTCGGTCGACAGGTAGCGGCTGAAGATCGACTGCGCGGCCAGCTCGTCGGGACGCTCGACCTTGATCTTCACGTCGAGCCGGCCCGGCCGGAGGATCGCCGGGTCGATGAGGTCCTCGCGGTTCGAGGCGCCGATCACGATGACGTTCTTGAGCGTCTCGACGCCGTCGATCTCGGCGAGCAGCTGCGGCACGATCGTCGACTCCATGTCGGAGGAGATGCCCGTGCCGCGGGTGCGGAAGAGCGAGTCCATCTCGTCGAAGAAGACGATGACGGGCATGCCCTCCTCGGACTTCTCCCGGGCCCGCTGGAACACCAGCCGGATCTGGCGCTCGGTCTCGCCCACGTACTTGTTGAGGAGCTCCGGGCCCTTGATGTTGAGGAAGTAGCTCTTGGCGTTGGTGTTGCCGGTGACCTCGGCGACCTTCTTGGCCAGCGAGTTGGCGACCGCCTTGGCGATGAGCGTCTTGCCGCATCCCGGAGGCCCGTAGAGGAGGATGCCCTTCGGCGGCGGGAGGTCGTAGTCGCCGAACAGGTCGCGGTACACGAACGGCAGCTCGACGGCGTCCTTGATCGCCTCGATCTGGTCGTCGAGGCCGCCGACGTCGTCGTAGGAGATGTCGGGCACCTCCTCGAGGACGAGCTCCTCGACCTCGGGCCGCGGCAGCTTCTCGAGGAGGAGGCCCGTCCGCGAGTCCATGAGCAGGGTGTCGCCGGAGCGCAGACGGATCGACGTGTCGTTCATCAACGACTCGGAGAGCTCGACGACCCGCTCCTCGTCGGCACGCCCGACGACGAGGGCCCGGCGCCCGTCTTCGAGGATCTCTTTCAGGACCACCGACTCGCCGGTGAGCTCGGCGCTCCGAGCCAGCACGACGTTGAACGACTCGTTGAGGACGACCTCCTGGCCCTTGGAGAGCTCGTCCTCCTCGAGCTCGGGGTGCAGCGCGACGCGCATCTTGCGACCCCCGGAGAACACGTCGACGGTGCCGTCGTCGTTGCGGCCGAGGTAGGTCCCGTAGGCGGCGGGAGGCTGGGTGAGCTTGTCGACCTCCTCGCGCAGGGCGGCGATGTGCTCGCGGGCCTCGCGGAGGGTGTAGGTGAGCTTCTCGTTCTGGGAGACGGCCTGGGCCAGCTGCCCCTTGGTCTCGAGCAGCTTCTCCTCCAGCGTGCGGACGCGCTTGGGCGCCTCCTGAAGGCGGCGGCGGAGGGTCTGGACCTCCTCCTCCAGCATCACGGCGTGCTCCCTGAGCTCGTCGAGTTCCCGCTTCAGCTCCCCGTCCGACGTCGGGATCACCTCCTTCCGGCCGACGCAACCGCTCCGGCCGTCGTCGGTCGGACCATACACCTGCCCTTCCGGCTACGAGTGGAGGTCTGATCCATTAATCCGGCCGGGACCGGGTAAATTGACAGTCGAAGAACGGCGTCGATACCGTCGCCTCAATCCCCCCGGAAGTCCTCCCCCGAGGTCTCTCAGAGAAGGTGGCCAACACAATGGGCATGAAGGTCTGGATCGATCAGGATCTCTGCACCGGCGACGGGCTGTGCGAGGAGATCGCGCCTGCGGTCTTCACACTGCTCGACGACGGCCTCGCCTACGTGAAGGAGGGCGACAAGATCTTCAACAACCCGGGGGGGCCCGAAGGTCTTGCGAACGTGCCCGCAGGCATGGACGACGCCGTCATCGAGGCCGCCGAGGAGTGCCCCGGCGAGTGCATCTTCATCGAGGTCGAGTAGCCGCACCGGCGGCTCCGAGGTCGGATCCCGAGGCCCCCGCTCGCCGGGGGCCTCGTCGCGTCCGGCGCCCGGTCAGGGCTCAGGCCACGCAGCGCTGGGTGTCGGTGCGTTGGGAGGGGTTCGCACCGTAGGTGCGCAGCACGCTGTCGAGCTCGACGTGGGTGAGCGCGTAGGCGGTGCCGGGGCGGTCGGGGGCGATGGCGAACGCGACGCCCATCACCCGCCCCCCGGTGTCGACGAGCGCCGCGCCGGAGTCGCCGGGCTTCAGCTCGGCGGCGAGGATGAACACCTGTCGCTTCGTCGGCTGGCCGTAGATGTCCTCGCCCTCGGCGGTGACCTCGTCGGAGATGCGCGCCGGCGCCGCCCGCACCTGCTCCTCCCCGCCGGGATGGCCGAACACGGCACCCTCGGCCCCGCGTGCACCGTTGGCACGCGCCAGCGACGGCATCCCGAGCCGGTCGACGTGGAGCACGGCGAGGTCGCGCGCCGGATCGAACACGGCCACCTCGGCGGGCAGGTGCTTCCCGTCGGGGCGGATCACCTCGACCTTCGGCTCCCCCGCCACGACGTGGGCGTTCGTGACGATGACGTCGTCACTCACGACGAAGCCGCTGCCCTCCTGGATCCGCCGGCAGGCCTCACCCTGGATCTTGACCGTCGACTTGATGACGGCGTCGACCAGCTCCGACGTGAGCGGGACGGCGGGGGGCGGGATGCCGGCGTTGGGCGCCGGGGCGATGCCGCTGAAGACGCGTGGGAAGCTGCGCTCGTCGACGAGCCGGCGAACCACCCGGGTGGCGTCCGGCGGCGACGGGAACACCGCCGACACCGCCCGGGCCACGACGGAGTTGCGCGACTGCTCGGCCGCCCAGCCGGGCACGTCGGTGAGGGTCGGCAGGAAGAGCCACAGCGCGACGACGACGCTCAGCGCCCCGGCGACCGAGCCGAGCACGCGGTCCGCGGTGCGCGCCCCTCCGATCGGCAGGACGCCCCGCAGACGGTGTCCGAAGAGGAGCCCGAGGGCCTGCCCCAGGAACGTCCCGAGGATCAGCACGGTGACCGCCACGAGGAGGCGGGAGGACGCGTTCGGCAGCGTGAAGGTCCGCAGGGCCGTCGGCACCATGCGCAGCCCGACGTAGAAGCCCACGGCCAGTCCCGCCCACGACGCGGCGCGTGCCAGCAGCCCGACCCGGTAGCCGCCGAGCGCCGCCGACACGATGCCGACGATCACGAGCACGTCGAGGAGGTTCATGCCGGCAGGAGTCTGGATCAGGCGCCGAGCAGACGTGCGGACGTCAGGAAGCCGGTGTGGGCGACCATGCGGTGGTCGGGCCGGACGGAGGTGCCTTCGATGTGCCACGTCCGCTGCAGCACTTCGAGCGATTCGGCCAGCGCGAAGCGGCTCCCGGCGAGGGTTTCGCGGAGCTGGGCGACCTGGAGGATGGTCGGCACGTAGGCGACGAGGATGCCCCCCGGGTGCAGCGCCTCCTCGGCGTGCTTGACGACCCGCCACGGTTCGGGCAGGTCGAGGACGATGCGGTCGAGGTCGGTCTCGTCGATGCCCTCGTAGACGTCACGGATCTCGACCCGGAACCGGTCGAGCGCGTCCCGGCCCCCGAACTCGGCGACGTTCGCTCGAGCGCGCTCCGCGAAGTCGTCCCGCAGCTCGTAGCCGACGACGTCGGCGCCGGCGCGCAGCAGTGTCATCGAGAGCGCGCCCGACCCGACGCCGGACTCGAGGATCCTCGCGCCGGGGAACACGTCGGCGAGCATCAGGATCGGACCGAGATCCTTCGGATAGATCACCTGCGCACCGCGCGGCATCTTCAGCACGAAGTCGGAGAGGGTCGGGCGCACGGCCAGGTAGCGGGCGCCGGCGGTCGACGTCACCGTCACACCCTCGGCCGCACCGAGGATCTCTTCGTGGCGCACGAACCCCGCGTGGGTGTGGAACTCGCCGCCGGGCGCGAGCGTCACGAGGTAGCGGCGCAGCTTGCGGTCGATGAGAAGCGCCTTGTCGCCCGCCTCGAAGAGGCGCGGGCCTCTCTCGCTCACGTGACGGTGACCCTCGTCACGAGCTTGCAGAAGGCGCACACTTCTGCGGTCGTGGGCGAGCCGCACGACGGGCAGGTGCGGAGCTCGGACGCCGCGGCCGCGGTGTCGTCGGCGAACAGGTCGGACGCACGGGCGAGGAACCCGAGGTAGAACGCGGCCTTCGACCCGGGCGACTGCTCCTCGATGGCGTTCAGCGCCTCCTTGTAGCCGAGGTGCTTGTTGCCGACCGCGTTCGGGCACTCCTCGACGATGTAGTCGATGCCCGTCAGCACGCAGTACGCGGCCATCTCGCGCTCGCCCAGGCGCACGAGGGGCTTCACCTTGCGGACGAACCCTGGCGACGCCGGCAGAACCGGCCGCTGCCGGCCGAGGTAGTCACGGTCCCATCGCAGGACGTTGCCGAACAGGACCGCTGCTTCGTCGTCGAGGTTGTGCCCGGTCGCCACCACGTCGTAGCCGCCGTCGAGCGCGGCCTTGTTGAAGAGGTGTCGCTTCGACAGGCCGCAGGCCGAGCACGGGACCCGGTGGGTCGCCGAGGCCGCGCCGGGGATGTCGAAGCCGTAGTCGGTCGGCAGGTCGACCTCGACGAGGGTGGCCGACCGGGCCGCGGCGAAGGCGCGCGTGGCCTCGCCCGACTCGCGGCTGTAGTCGCCGATGCCGAGGCCGATGTAGAGGCCGTCGACGTCGTAGCCGAGGCCGAGGAGGAGGTCCCAGAGGCCGAGGCTGTCCTTGCCGCCGCTCACCGCGACGAGCACCCGGTCGCCGGGCGCGATCATCCGCATCTCCTCGATCGTCCGCGACACCTGCTCACGGCAGTGGTGCAGGAAGCAGTCTCGGCAGAACGAGGCGTTGTGCCGGCGGAGCTCGATGACGACCTCGGGAGCCCGGCAGCGCCGGCACTTGCGCATCGGGCGGTTCGACGGCCGCTCTCGCAGGCGCTCGCTCACGTGGCGCCGCCACTGATGACCGGCCGGATCTCGACCTCGTCGGCGTCGTCGAGGCGGGCGTCGCCGGTGACGAGCGTGTCGCCCTTGATGACGAGCACCGACTCGCGGTTGATCCCGAGGTCGCGGAGGAGTGCGTCGACCCGTGTCGGGCCTGCGATGTCGAGCTCGCGGCGAGGATTCCGGAGGCGAACCTTCATGTCCACCCCATTGTGGCGGGTGGCGAGACGGGTGACCGCTTCAGCGCACCTCGCCGAGCGTCTGGTCGGCGTAGTGCGTGATGATGAGCGCCTGCCCCGGCCGTAGCTCCTCGGAGTAGACCTTCTCGGGGACGTTGCCCGCGAGGCGGCGGACCACCCGGGCGGCGCCCAGCGCGGCGAACAGGTAGAACCACGGTCGGTTGCCGCCGAGGAGCCCCTTGCGGAGCGCCGTGCGCCAGAGGATGCCTCGCATCACACGCGGCGGATCTCGACGACGGTCGACTTCTTGCGGCCCTTCCGCATGCCGAGGAAGTAGACGACCCCGATCACGGCGACCGCGGCCACCGCGGCGGCGGCGAGAAGCGCCGGCTTCGCCATCTCGGCGGTGTTGTCGACCTCCCCGCGGATCTCGCGCAGCTTGGCCTCGATGTCGTTGCGGCCGATCCGGTCGTCGGGCATCAGCGGGCGCTCCTCCGGCGCTTCGCCGCCCCGATGGCGCGGGCGGAGAGCCCGACGACGATCGCGCAGGCGACGAGGGTGATCAGGTAGGGGACGAAGCTCCAGGTGCCGTCGAACGTCGACACCTCCTGGAGCCCTCGCAGCAGGCCGAGCACGAGCAGGACCACGCCGACGGCGAGCACGAACGAGCCCGCCACTCCGAACCCGACGAACCGTCCGAGCTGCTTGAGCGGCTCGACCGTCTCTTGCTTCGCGTACGCGACGACCAGATCCTTGAGCTCGACGGCGAGCGTCGGCAGGCTCTTGTCGTTGGGTCGTTGCGACACGCGCGCTTCTCCTCGGGACGCTCCTGGAGGGCCAGGACCCGCCCTTGCTATCCCCCGGCTGCGCGCGTTGCAAGCAGGACGTTCGCGTCCGCGACCAGCTCGCCCAGCAGGACCAGCCGCTCCCGAGGGTCGTCGACGGCCAGAACGCGTTGCCGGTCGTAGGCGCCGAGGGGGCCCAGGAAGGCGAGCTGCCAGGCCGCGATCCGAGGGTCGGGGTCGAGCTCGACGGTGACCGGGGCCGCCGGCTCCCCGAGCTCGGCACGGAGGGCGAGCGATCGCCGGACCCCCCGGGCGATCATGTCGACGAGCGCGGCGCCGTCCGCCGGCCACGGCCCCTCGGCGACCTCCTCCACCCGCGCCCGGGGGTACGGGTCGTCGGCCAGCCACGACCGGACGCGGATCCGCCTGGCGCCGACGGCGAGGATCGCCCACCGGCCGTCGTCGAGCTCGTGGGCCTCGGCGACCGTCGCCAGCGTGCCGAGCGCGGTGCGCGTGTCGCCCCCGCCCACCTCTGAACCGCGTTCGATGAGGACGACGCCGAACTCCCCCTCCCCCGCGACGACGTCGTGCGCGAGCGCGCGGTAGCGGGGCTCGAAGACGTGGAGCGGCAACGGCGCGTGCGGGAAGAGGACGGTGCCGAGCGGGAACATCGGCAACGGCGCGGCCCGGCCCGTCATCGGGGCGCGGCCGCGGCCACGGCCGGCTCGGGGGCGATGGCCTCGGGCCCGGGTGCATCGGGGAAGGCCGCCAGGGCGAGGGCGACCCGATCCTGGAGGGCCCGGCCGGTCGCGGTGCGATCCGGGAGGTCGTTGGCGATGAGCGCGAACTCGATCGGCGCGGCGCCGGCCCGGTCGACGAAGCCCGCGAGGCTTGCGACGTGGTCGAGCGTGCCGGTCTTGGCGCGCACGCGACCTTCCGCCGGCGTGCCGGCCATCCGCTTGCGAAGGGTGCCGGAGCGGGCGGCGACGGGGAGAGCGGCCGCGAGGGGGCCGGTGGCCCCGGCCGCGTCGAGCGTGTCGACCAGCGTGGCGCAGGTGAGGCGGTCGGACCGCCCGAGACCCGAGCCGTCGATGGCGGCGTACTGATCGACGGGAACCCCGGCCTCGGCGACGGCCGCCCGCACGACCGCCAGGCCCTCGTCCCAGGTGCCGCCCTTGCCGAAGCGGGCGCCGAGCTCCTTCGCGAGCATCTCGGCCGT
>DATAKR010000106.1:0-20010 GCA_036261495.1 Acidimicrobiales bacterium
CGATGTACCTGTTCGCCTACGGGATCGTGCTGTTGCTCGTCGTCGCCTACCTCATCGCGCCCAAGCGCCTGCGGCTCGAGGGGGAGCGCGCCGGGCTGTTCCCGCGCGTGCAGGAGGGCGACCGCCTCGACGTCGAGGTGAAGCTCACGGCGAGGCGCCGGGTGTCGACCTTCGTGCTCGAGGAGCGCGTGCCCGAGCGACTCGGGCGGCCCGTCCGCGTGCCGATCACGAGCCTCTCGAGCGGCAGCACGGTGAGCCACCACTACTCGCTCCGCGCGGCGCGGCGCGGCGTCTACCAGGTCGGTCCGCTCGTCGCCGTCGCCGGCGACCCGCTCGGGCTCACCCAGCGCGAGACCGTCGTCGCCGAACCCTTCGAGCTCCTCGTGCACCCGCGCGTCGAGCAGGTGTCCGACCGGCCGCTCACGCGCCAGTTCGAAGACCCGCCCATCCGCCCCCCGGTGTCGAAGCCGTGGCCGTCGGGCCTGGAGTTCTACGGCATGCGCGAGTACGTGCCGGGTGACGACCTGCGCCGGATCGTGTGGCGGGCCTCCGCCCGCACCGGGACGATCATGGTGCGCGAGGCGGAGCAGGGGATCACCGACCAGATCACGATCATGCTCGACACCGACCGCGGCTCCCACAGCCGCGAGGGCGAGGACCTGTCGGAGAGCTTCGAGGCCGGAATCCGCGTCGCCGCCAGCCTCGGCGTCCGGCATCTGCGCGAGGGGTACGAGGTCAGGGTCGAGACGAACGGCGGGCCGCTGGTGCGCCCCATGCGGGGCGGTACCAGCCAGCTCATCCTCCTCGACAACCTGGCCCGGCTCGAGCTCAGTCGCGAGCCGCTCTCCGCCATGGTGATGCGCGCCGTGGCCGACACCCGGCGCGCCGCCCACAACATCCTGGTCACGCCGAAGCTCGGTCAGGCCGAGGCGGCCCAGCTCCGTCTGTTGCTCGACACCGGTGTGAGCGTGCTGGTGGTCGCCCTGCTGTGGGACGACGACAACGCCGACACGATCGGCACCGCGGCCGCCCTCGGCTGCCAGGTCGTCGGCGTCCACCCCGGCCAGGACCTGACGACCGCGCTCTACAGCGACATCGGCGCGGGGAACCGGCTCTGATGGCGCTCACCGTCGACCCGGGTACCGAGGCCGAGCTTCCGGACGTCGCCCCGCCCGAAGACGCGGCCGTCGGGGCCGAGCCATCGCCCCCCGGCGCGCCCGCCGACCTGCCGGCCGACGACACACCTCGCGACGCGCCGGCGCTGCGGACCGCCGTATCGGTCTCGTTCCCCGTGATCGCGGCGGCGGTGATGGTTGGCGGCGTCTTCCTCGGTGCGTCGCCGCGCGTCTACGCCGTCATCGCCGGGCTCCTCGGCGTCGCCCTGGGCGCCGTCGCCAGCCGGCTGCGCTCGCCGCTGCGCACGAACCTCGCCGTGCTGGCAGGGCTGTTCGCGGTCGGGCTCGTGCTCGTGCTCCCGAGTGGCTTCGGCAACGTCACCGGCCTCAAGGGCCTGGTGTCGCAGGCAGCGGCGTCGGGCGACGTGCTGCGCCCGCCGGTGCCGTGGACGCCGGGATGGATCGCCATCGTCGGCTGGCTCATGGCGCTCGTCGGCTTCGTCACGGCGTGGGTCGCGATTCCGCTTCGCCGCGCCGCGCTGGCCCTGCTCCTGCCGTTGCCCGTGGCTGCCATCGCCGGGATCAGCGTGCCGAAGAGTGCACAGATCGCGAGCGGTCTTGCCGTCCTCGTCCTCTTCGCCGTCGGTCTCGGCCTGCTCTCGAGCAGCCAGTCGCTCGGGGAGGGCGACGAGCGGCCGCCGCTTTCCTACGAGCTCCGGAAGGCACTCAAGTCGCTCCCTCTCATCGCGGCCATCACCGTCGCCCTCGCGCTCCTGTCGCAGGCGAGCTTCCTGTTCCCGAAGCCGGCGATCGACCCGACGCAGCAGGCCCAGCGTCCGAAGACGGTGCCGCTGTCGCAGGTGCAGGACCGGGTCCTGTTCACGGTTGAATCGTCGATCTCCGGCCCGTGGCGAACCGGCAGCCTCGATGTCTACGACGGAAAGGACTGGCGTCTCCCGCCCTTCGCCGAGAGCTCCCTCAAGGACGTCCCGACCAGCGGGATCGTCGACAAGGAGCTGCAGCCCGGGGTGAAGGCCACGTTCACGATCGCCGGGCTCGGAGGCGCGGTGCTGCCGACGGTTCCGAACACCGTGGGCATCGTTGCCGAGGGCCCGCGCCTCGCGTACGACTCCCGCAACGGCAACATCCGGACCGCAGCCGGACAGGTGCAGGCCGGCCTGAAGTACACCGTCACGGCTGCGGCGCTGCCGTCGGTCGACGACCTTCGCAAGATCACGGCCGCGCTGCCGGCCGATGCCACCAAGTTCGCCCAGATCCCGATCTCGCCGCCGCCGGCCGCGGCCGACCTGATCGCCAAGGCACCGAAGACGTCGAAGTGGGACGAGTTCGACTACCTGCGGAGCTACGTCCTCGACAACGTCGTGGCGAGCGGGCCGGGGATGCCGAAGAGCATCGACGCGGCCCGCATCCAGGACATGCTGGCCGGCAGCAAGGAAGGGAGCCCCTTCGAGATCGTCGCCGCCGA
Source organism: Acidimicrobiales bacterium (assembly GCA_036261495.1). Lineage (GTDB taxonomy): Bacteria > Actinomycetota > Acidimicrobiia > Acidimicrobiales > CADCTF01 > DATAKR01. Next base: position 2,602 of record DATAKR010000106.1, read on the forward strand.
GGCGATGTTCGCCCGATGGATCGGTGTGCCCTCCCGGATCGGGTACGGCTTCGACGGCGGCGAGCAGATCGGCAACCAGCTCGAGATCCGCCCGCGCAACGGGGCCACGTTCGTCGAGGTCTACTTCCCCGGCTACAAGTGGCTGCCCGTCATCGGCACCCCGAAGCAGGCCAAGCCGACCGTCGGTGGCGAGTCGTCGCAGCAGCAGTTCGACCCGACGGTGCAGCCGAGCGACGACGTCAACGTGCAGCTGTACCTCCCGATCGTCACCCCGCCGGGCAGCGTGCTCTTCGCCCAGATCCGGCAAGTGGTGCTCGTCGCGCTTCCCGTGATCCTCCTCCTGGTGCTCGGTTACGTCCTCTGGCCGGCCATCCGCAAGAGCCGTCTCCGCGGCCGGCGGCGCGCCGCGGCCCGCGCGGCCGGTCCGCGGGCTCGCATCGCGCTCGCCTATGCCGAGCTGCGCGACACCGCGACCGACCACGGGTTCTCCCACGCCACCGACACGCCGCTGATGTTCCTCGACCGGTTCATACCTGACGCCGAGCACACGGAGCTGGCCTGGCTCGTGACCCGCACGCTCTGGGGCGACCTGCAACACGACGTCACCGACGACCTTGCGATCGCGGCCGAGGAGCTGTCACGGTCGCTCCGCCGCCGGCTCGCGCAGACCCAGCCGGTGACGCTCCGTGCCATCGCGCTCGTCTCCCGGCTCTCGCTCCGGCATCCCTACGCGCCCGACACCGACCTCACGGCAAGGAGGCCCGACCGTGCCGCGGCCTAAGCCCACCGCCCTCCTCGTGCTCGCCGCGTGCGGCACGCTGCTCGCCGGCTGCGTGCAGCAGCCGCCGCCGGGCGTCGCCATCCGCGCCCTCAACGCCGACATCGTCTTCGGCGTGAAGGCGAAGGCGGCGGCCGCCGCGCCGCCGAACTTCTCGGTCACGCCCGACGAGGCGGCGGCCGCGGCGTCCGACACCTATGACGAGCTCCCGCCCCAGGTGTTCTCCCCGGCGAAGAAGCCGCTCCCGAAGCCACTGCAGTTCGACAACGGCCCGGCCGTTCCGGTGTGCGACGACGCCGCCCTCAACGCCTTCCCCGAGGGCGACGAGCCGCGCAACGTGCCCGCCGACCGCTCGCCTCGGATCGGCATCTACAAGTGGAAGCGGTCGGGCACCGTGACCGGCGCCGGCGGCAGTGTGCAGCAGATCTCCGGTCTCGAGGACCACGAGCTGCGCAACCTCATCCTCGAGCCCGACGACCCCACCGATCCGGTGCGTCGCGACCCGACGGTCAACAGCGGTCCCACCAACGTCGCCCCCGACCCGAACACGCCGCGGCGGCAGTACACGTGGGAGTCGCTCGAACCGCAGATCGGCTCCGACGACATCGCCGACGTCACCTACTACGTCGACACGAACCCCGTCGTGAACCGCCAGGTGCTCAACCCGGTTGGCGACGATCCGCCCAACGAGGGAGAACCCGAGCGGGGTGTCGTCCTGAAGTCGATCCGCTACGTCGACAAGGCCGGCAACGCCAGCACGACGCCGGCGTTCCAGCCCGCGACCGGGCTCCTGCTGCTGCCCTTGCCCGTGTTCGACGGCCAGCGATTCACGAGCGTCGCCACCGACCCTGCGACCGGCCAGGCGTGGCAGTACGACGCCCAGGTCGTGGGCAAGGACCGCGTCGACGCGTGCGGAACGATCCTCGAGGGCTGGAAGGTCACGGGCACGCTCGCCGTCAGCGGTGGGAGCGGCGGCACTCGCGAGTACACGGTGATCGTGTCGACCAGCCTCGGGGGCATCGTCATCGGCCAGTCGATCAAGGGTGTCGACGGCCCGAACACGGTCGACCTCTCGTTCAACATCGGCCAGAAGACACCGTCGCCGGCGCCGGCGGGCTCGCAGTGAACCGTCTCCTCCCGAGGGGCTCGCGCGCCCGCACCGTCGCCCTGTGCGTGGCGACGCTCGTCGCGGCCGGCGTCTTCACGCAGCTGGTGCTGCCCGGCTCGTCGGGCGCGCACTCGCGGGGCGCCCCGGCGGCGATCCTGTTCACCGGCGTCGTGCTCGGTCTCGTCAACTCGCTCACCGCCGCGGGTCTGATCCTCGTCTACCGCACGAGCCGGGTCATCAACTTCGCCCAGACCGCGCTCGGCGTGCTCGGCGCCACCTTCGTCTTCGACATGGTGCAGCTCACGAAGGTGCCCTTCGTGATCGTCCTCCCGATCGGTCTTGCCCTCGCGGCGCTTGCGGGCGCGGTGTTCGAGCTGCTGCTCGTCCGCCGCTTCTTCTACGCGTCGCGCCTCGTGCTCACGGTGGCGACGATCGCGGCGGCGTCGGTCCTCGCCACGTTCTCACCGGCGCTCGTGCGGGCGCTGCCGTTCATCCCCTACTCGCACGCGTCGCTGGCAGAGGCCAGCGGCGCGGCCTCGGTCCGCAACTTCCTCCCCCTCGCCGGGTTCACGTTCCACCTCGGCTCGCTGAGGCTGGCCTTCGGGTTCCCGGAGGTCTTCGCCATCGACGCGTCGATCGTCGCGCTGCTCCTCGTCGGCGCCTTCTTCCGCTACACGCGCGCCGGCATCGCGGTGCGCGGCCTCGCGGAGAACGCGGAACGGGCGTCGCTGCTGGGCGTGAGCGTGGGGGCCATGTCGATGATCGTCTGGGTCATCGCCGGCCTCCTCGGCGGCACCTCGGCGATCCTCACGGGAGCGATCCTGGTGCCCTCGCAGGTGCGTGGCTTCGCGCCGGGGTTGCTGCTCGCGGCGCTCGTCGCCGCGGTCGTCGCTCGGTTCCGCAGCCTCCCGATCGCCGTCTTCGTCTCGATCGTGCTCGGAGTGATCACCCAGGCCGCGCAGTGGAGCCTCCGCGACGACCTGCCGCTCGTCACCGTGGGGATGTTCATCGTGATCCTCGTCGCGCTGCTGCTGCAGCGGCGGGCCGACGGCCGCAGCGAGGACGGTGCCGGCGTCGGGTGGCAGGCGGTCGACGAGCAGCGGCCGATACCGAAGGAGCTCGCCAGCATCGGATCGGTGAGGGCAGCTCGCATCGCGCTCGTCGCTCTCGGCGCGGCGATCGTGGTGGCCTACCCCTTCCTCGTCGGCACGGCATCCGTCGTGCTCGGCGGCAACGTGGCGCTGACGACGATCATCATCCTGTCGCTCGTCGTCCTCACCGGGTGGTCCGGTCAGGTGAGCCTCGGCCACTACGGGCTCGCCGCCGTCGGCGCTGCCGTCGCGGCGGCGCTCACGGCGAAGGTCGGCGTGCCGTTCTGGATCTCGATCTTCGTCGCCGCCGCCGTCGCCGGCGGAGTGGCCATCCTCGTCGGGCTGCCGGCGCTGCGGATCCGTGGCCTGTTCCTCGCCGTGACCACGCTCGCCTTCGGTCTCGCGATCACCGGCGTGCTGTTCAACGACCGGTACTTCGGCTGGATGCTGGCGAAGGACGTGAAGCGGCCGACACTGGTGCTGCTCAACTTCGAGGACGAGCGGAGCATGTACTACCTCTGCGTCGCCGCCCTCGCCCTCGCAATCGTGATCGTGGTGAACCTCCGGCGGTCGCGCCTCGGGCGGACGCTCATCGCGCTGCGCGAGAACGAGGCGAACGTCCAGGCGTTCGGCATCGCGGTCGTCCGCACGAAGCTCACCGCGTTCGCCATCTCCGGTGCTCTCGCGGGGTTCGCCGGAGCGGTCTTCGCCTTCCAGCAGCGCGGCATCGTCGCCAACTCGTTCGTGGCGACCCGCAACGTCGACGTGTTCCTCTACGCCGTGTTCGGCGGGGTCAGCTCGGTCGGGGGGGCCCTGATCGGGTCGCTCTGGTACAACGTGACGGCTTACTTCAACTTCCGCGACCCGCTCCTCTCGACGATCTTCAAGAGCTCCGGGCAGATCTTCGTGCTGCTCCTGCTCTTCGTGGCCCCCGGCGGAATGATCTCGCTGCTCAACCGGGTCCGCGACGGCGTGCTGCGGATCGTCGCCCAGCGGCGCCAGATCGTCGTGCCGAGCCTGTTCGCGGACTACGACGCCGACGCCCTCGAGCGCAAGCTCATCCCGCTCGCGCCGGCATCCGACCTCGAGGGCCTCGCCACGCTCGCGCCCGGCGAGCGGTTCGCCTTGCGGTCGGAGCTCTATCACGGCCACGGCGAGCGCATCGCCGACAAGCTGCGGCCGCCGAAGCCGACCGTCGAGGCCGCGGTGATCGGCGCCGCCGCGGAGTCGCTCCAGGACCGTGGGGCCACCGTCGACGTGATCGACGCGTTCGGCGAGGGGGGCGTCCGTGACTGACCTCGAGCGCTTCCCCCACGAGCAGGATGCCGAGCGCGCCGCGGCCGCTGTCGTTCGCGACGAACCAGGGTCGGCCGGGCTCTGGGCGATGGTGCGCGACCTGCGGGGCTGGGCCTCGATCGCCCGGTCCCCTTACGGGCTCCGACCCCTCGTGCTCCTCATCTGGACGGCATTCTTCGTCGACTTCAACGGCACCGTGCTCGGCATCGCGTTCCAGCGAGTGCTTCGCGACACCGGGCTGAAGTACGCGTCGTACCTGCGCTACGTGCAGACGTCGCAGTTCGTGCTCATCTTCGTGCTCGTCGGCGTGGCCTACCTGCTCGACCGCCGCCGTCGCATCCCGATCGTTGCCGCGGGCGTGCTCCTCTCCGGCATCTGCACCGGACTCACGGCGCCGGCGCACTCGCCGCTCACCTTCGGGCTGCCCGACATGTGGGCCAGCGTGTTCATCAACGCCGCGCTCCTTCCGGTGGGGTCGCTCCTCGCGGACTACTACGGGCCCGAGGTGCGGGGCCGGGTCTTCGCCGTGTGGGGCCTCATGGGCGCCCTTCCCGGCATCGTCGTCCCGAAGGTCGTGGGAGCGCTCGTCGAGGCGCACGGCTGGCGCGTCGTCTACGCGGTCTCGTCGGTCCCCGTCGTGCTCGTCGGCATCCTCATCGTGTTGTTGCTTCGCGACCCGATCCGTGGGTACGTCGACCGACTCGCGCTCGGGCTGGGCGAAGAGACCGCCAGGATCGCGGAGGAGCCGCCGTCGCTGGGCGAAGCGTGGCGGATGGTGTTCGGCATCCGGACCATCCGCCGGCTGTTCGTCGCCAACGCCATCGCGTCCGCCGCGACCGTCACGCTTCCGGCGCTGCAGACCGGCTTCCTCGTGGAGAGGCACGGGCTCACGCCGAACGGGCTCGCGAACGTCGCCGCCCTCACCGCGGCCATCGTGCTTCCCGGCTACTTCGTCGCCGGGCCGCTCGTCGACTGGTTCATGCAGCGGCGTCCGTCGCAGGTGCTCACGCTGTTCGGCCTCGTCACCCTCGTCAGCACGCTCACCACGTTGGCGTTCGCGTTCAACGCCCCCCTCGCGCTGCTCGTCGCCACGGTGGCGCTCACGTCGCTCGCGAGGTCGGCACTGCGGTCGACCATCGCCGTCCTCTACGCGCAGGTCACTCCGGCCCACGTGCGCACCCTCGGCATCGCCATGCGCGACCTCGCCTACGGCTTCGCCCCGATCGGCGGCCTCTTCATCCCCGCCATCGGTCTCTCGTGGGGGTACCGAGGAATGTTCCTGTTCTGCTTCGCGCTGCTCTTCGTGAGCGCGCTCGTGCAGATCTCCTCGGCGCCGCTGTTCGAGCTCGACATGCGCTCGGCCCTCGCCGCGAACGCGGCGAGCGAGGAGTACCGACGGGCGAAGGCCGAGGGCGCGGGCAAGCTCCTCGTGTGCCGCGACGTCGACGTGGCCTACAGCGGTGTGCAGGTGCTCTTCGGGGTCGACTTCGACGTGGAGGAGGGCGAGATCATCGCCCTGCTCGGCACGAACGGCGCCGGCAAGTCGACGCTCCTGCGCGCCATCGCCGGTCTCACGCCGGCGTCGAGCGGGGCCATCGTGTTCGACGGTCGCGACATCACCTTCATGCCGCCGAACGAGACGGCCGAGCGCGGCATCGTGTTCATGCCCGGAGGCCGAGGGATCTTCCCGGGGCTGTCGGTCCGCGAGAACCTCCTCCTCGGCACGTGGATGCACGAGGACGGCACGGAGACGCGCCACCGGCTCGAAGAGGTGTTCTCGATCTTCCCGCGGCTCGCGGAGCGCGCCGACGCCCTCGCCGGGTCGCTCTCGGGCGGCGAGCAACAGCAGCTCTCGCTCGCGCAGGCCTTCCTCTGCAGCCCGCGGCTCCTCATGATCGACGAGCTATCGCTCGGTCTCTCGCCCGCGGTCGTCGGCGAGCTCATCGAGATCGTCAAGCGCATCCACTCCACCGGCGTCACCGTCATCGTCGTGGAGCAGTCGGTGAACGTCGCCCTCACCCTCGCCGAGAAGGCGATCTTCATGGAGAAGGGCGAGGTCAAGTTCTTCGGCCGCACCAAGGACCTGATGGCGCGACCCGACATCCTGCGAGCGGTGTACGTCAAGGGAACCGGCGGCGCCGCGACCACGACGATGACACCCCAGCGCCGGCGGGAGCTCGACGCGGCGCGGCCGATCCTCGAGCTCGAGGGCCTCACGAAGCGGTTCGGCGGCATCACTGCCGTCGACGACGTCTCCTTCTCGGTTCCCGAGGGCGAGGTGCTCGGCCTCATCGGCCCGAACGGGTCGGGCAAGACGACGCTCTTCGACCTCGTCAGTGGCTACCAGGTGCCAGACGCCGGCGTCATCCGCTTCGATGGCGTCGACATCACCACCCTCCCGCCCGACGAGCGAGCGCGCCGGAAGCTCATGCGCCGGTTCCAGGACGCTCGGCTCTTCCCGGCGCTCACCGTGTTCGAGACGATCCTCGTCGCGCTCGAGCAGCAGCTCGAGGTCCGCGGCTCCTTCGCAGGAGCGCTGTCGCTGCCGCAGTCGAGGCGGGCCGAGCGCCGGGTGAGGGCCCGCGCCGAGGCGCTCATCGAGCTGCTCGACCTCGGGTCGTACCGCGACAAGTTCGTCCGCGAGCTGTCGACCGGTCTCCGCCGCATCGTCGATCTCGCGTGCGTCCTCGCCGGTGAGCCGCGGCTGCTGCTCCTCGACGAGCCGTCGTCCGGGATCGCACAGGCCGAGGCGGAGGGTCTCGGCTCGCTCCTGACGCGGGTGCGGTTCGAGACCGGCTGCACGATCCTCGTGATCGAGCACGACATGCCCCTGATCTCCAGCGTCGCCGACGAGCTGCTCGCGCTCGATCGTGGCGCCGTCGTCACCCGCGGCACGCCCGCGACCGTGCTCGACGACGAGCGCGTGATCGAGGCCTACCTCGGGGGTTCAGAAGCCGCCATCCGCCGTTCCGGGAGTCTCCGATGACCACACGCCGCCTCTTCGCACTCGTCGCGCTCGTCGCCGCGCTCGCTCTCGCCGGCTGCGGCGAGAAGAACAAGGTTGGCTCCGGCGTCGACCTCAACATCAAGGACGCCGCGGGCCAGGGACAGGGCCGGCTCGGCGAGCGCACGACCACCACGACCGCGGCTGCCGTCGCATCGACCGAGGTGCAGGCCAAGGCGGGGATCGGCGTGTCGACGGCGCCGAGCACCACCACGACGGCGCGCCCGGCCCCGACGACCACGACGACCCAGCAGGTGGCGAGCATCGAGATCGTGATCAACGGCGACAACGCCACGTCGACCCAGTTCGATCCGGCAGGCGCTCGCGTGTATGTCGGGTCGATCGTGAAGTGGACCAACAAGGACGCGCAGCCGCGGTCCGTCGAAGCCGACGACGGCTCGTTCGCCTCGGGCCCGATCGCGCCGGGGCAGAGCTGGTCCTACACCGCCGCCAAGGCCGGCTCGTTCAACTACCACGACGGCACGCGTCCCTACGCGGTCGCCTCCATCGAGGTCGTGCCGCGGTGAGGAGCATCCCTCGCGCCGTCGCAGGGGCGGTCCTCCTTCTGGTGGTCGGGTTGTCCGCCGCCGCCTGCGGCGGCACACCGGCCGCCAGCGCGGCCGCGACGCCGGCGGGGAAGATCGGCACGCTGCCGGCGGGCTTCCTCCCAAGTGAAGTCCTCGGGCTCGCAGTCGCGCCCGAGGACGTGAGCGCCCAGATCAAGGGCGTGGACCGCTCCTACGCCGACGCCGTGGGGATGTACTCGTTCCGCAGCGACGATCTCCTCCAGGCGACGCTGCAGGTGACCAAGTTCAACGACAGAGCGCGGTGGCGCTCCGCCGCGTTCCGGCTCCAGGTCGTGAGCCAGGTGGGCGGATCGGTGCCGAGCCCGGTCAAGGTCGGCGACGACACCGTGTACCTCACGAGGGGCACGAAGCAGTCGCTCGCGATCTGGTTCCGCGGTCCGTACCTGTTCGTGCTCGCGACGCGCGAGGAGTACCTGCGTCCACGGGCCCTCCTGCGCGAGATGCTGAAGGTGAAGCCGTGACGCGGGTCGCGCGCCGTGCTCGACGCCTCATCGCCACGGTGACCGTCGGCCTCGCGGTCGCCGCCGGCGCGACCGCCTGCGGGCACCCCGAGCAGCAGGACGTGAAGGCGTTGCGCGATGCCCTTGCTCGCACCGCCGAGATGCCACGGGCGTTCGCCTACGAGGAGACGACGAACGACGGTACCAAGACCGACGTCAAGGGCGTCGTCGAGGACGACTTCCGCTACGAGGCCGCGTACGCCAAGGACGGTGCGCCCGTGCTCGACGAGGTCGTCTACGACGACGAGCTGGCGGATCGGTTCCTGGCGCCCGGCGAGATCGCCTCGTTCCTGCGCAAGAAGGCCGCACCGGCCACGGGCGCGCGTCCCGACGGCGAGGTGACCGGCCCCGATCTGGCGGCGGCCATGCGCTCCGGCAAGTGGGTCGTCGACGCCGCGGGCGCCCCGACCCCGCTCTCGGCCTCCGCGGAGCGTCATCCTCTCGGCGAAGACCCCGTCTATGACGCCCGCCACGTGTTCGACTACGTGGACGGTGTCGTGCGCGAGATGAGGGTCCACAAGTTCAACCCTGACTCGCTCGACTACCGCCCGAACGAGGACCCGTTCCCGAAGCCCGGCCGCGGGTCGAAGGTCGTGCGCTACGACGTGGAGCGCGAGCCCGTTCCGCGCCCGTCCGACACGAGCACCGGGAACCAGGCGATCCCGACGGAGCGAAGCTTCCGGAAGATGGCCATCTACGTGAAGGACGGCGTCGTCCTCCAAGTCCTCGAGGACATGGACGTCGCCAGCCGCCTCGACGACATCCAGCGCAACTACGACATCAAGCTCGAGGGCTCGGTGGTGCAGGAGGTCGACCAGGCGGTCGCGGCGATCAACGTGGTGCGCAAGGGTCAGGGGCGCCTCGACCCGATCCGCGTGCGACGGATGTCGTACCGGCTCTCCGATGTCGGCATGACCCAACGCGTACGTCCGCCCGACGATGGAGTGAAGGCGAACCTGGCGGTGCTCATCAACCGCGGGCGCGTGCCGGCCGCGGCGGTGACCGCCGGCTCGGCTTGACGGCCCGAGTTCGCGGGACGTCGCCAGGGCGATGGCTGGCGGTGGCGCTGGTCGCCCTCGCCGTCGCCGGGCTCCTTGCCGGCGGGTGCGGCCGGCGCACCCCGCCGGCCGTGGTGCTCGACGGGCGACCGCGGCTTCCCGATGTCGAGGGCGTCGTGCAGCAGGTGTCGTTCACGTCGGTGGAGCTGGACGGCGGCCGCCGCTATCGCATCACGCGCGATCTGCAGTGCTTCTCGACGTCCACGTTGCAGGCGGTGCCGCTCCTCGAGCGGCAGGGCCAGTACGTGCAGATGGGCGTCGACCATGGCCGCGTGGTCTGGATGGCGGCCGTCGGTGGCGTGGTACCGGTGACGCCGCCGGCCGTGTACTACCGGGGCGAGCTGGTGAGGGTGTCTCGTGCCGGCGCCGTGTTCCGCGACGGAACGGTGGTCGCGCTGTCGCCGGAGCTGCGGGCGTCGCTCAGCAAGCCGTCGGCCGCGCGGGGGCGCGTGCTCGTGCGGATCGATCCGGCACGCCATGTCGCCGTCGGGATCACGCCATCGTGACACCGCGGGTGCGTCACTGCCGGCTCGCGTAGCGAACCTTCACGGTGCGGCTGCCGGCGCGCCGGGAGTCGACGGTGACGGTCACCGAGAGGTGCCGGTCGCGGATCTGGAAACCCGGCTGGTTGCCGATCTGCTGGAGGGTGCGCACGTCGGTGATCGCACCCTCGTGGTACAGCGCCGTCGCGACCACCAGCAGGGTCGCGCGGTCGGCCGTGTCCGGTGAACGGTAGGTGCGGGTGACCGCGGGGCAGGACGGCCGGCACCACGAATGCCCGGTCCGAACCTCGGCGGTCTGCACGAAGAACGGAAGCACGAGCCGGTCCATTCGCTGCGCGAGCCGCGCCTTGCTCGCCGGCGCACGGTCGACCAGAGCGCCGGCGAGGACCACGCCCGCGACGGCGAATGCCACCGCCCAGGCCAAGCGGTGCCCGTCCCCGCGCCGGCGTCTGGCGACGACTGCGGCGGTGGCGCCCGTGGTGGCGAGGGCGGCGGCGGCGATCGCCGGCCCGCCCCGGTAGCCGGCGACGCCGAGCGCGCCGAGGGCGACCGCAACGAGCAGGAGCACCCCACCCGCGCTCAGGAGTCGCATGGCGCCCTGTTCTAACCGGCTCGATGAGGAGACGCGACGTGGCGTTGTCAGTACGGAGGCTCAGCGCGCCCTGTCGAGAAAGTCGGCGCGGTCGACGACGACCCTCGTGACCTTGCCGGCCGCCACCAGCCCGGCGCCGTCCGACACCGACACCGTGAACGTGAGGCGCCGGCCCTCGATCTTGTCGAGGGTGGCTTCGGCCTTGACCGTCGAGCCGACCTTCACCGGGGCGAGGTGGTCGAGCTGGGCCCGGTAGCCGACCGAGGTCGCACCGGGCTCGAGGTCGTCGCTCGCGATCCGCATGCACACCTCCTCGAGGAGGGCGAGGACGCGGGGGGTGGCGAGCACCGGGACGTCACCCGACCGGAACGCCACCGCGGTGTCGGCGTCGGTGACCGTCAGCTCGATCTCGGCCGAACGGCCCGGGGTCAACACCACCAGGTCACCGTACGCAACCGTCCCGGCGCGCGGTAATCGAGCGTCACCCGCCACCGACCTCCGCTTTCGAGGCAAACCCGCCCGGCGACCTGCGGTTCGCCGGCGCGTTCGCCTCGAAAACGTCCGGGAGGCGTTTCGGCGAGAACGCCTCGGGAATCGCCGGCGCGTCGATCCCTGGCGGAACGCCTCGGGAACGTGGCGGCCTGTCCATACGGTTCGCCCCGGAAGTACCTTCTTCCGGCGGCTGGTAGGCGACCGGCCCGAGGGAGGGGTCTCGTGATCGAGGAGTCCGTGCTGTCCCGGGTGCTCGGCACCGCGCTGCGCACCGGCGGCGACTTCGCCGAGGTGTTCGTCGAGGATCGGCGCACCGCCGGCGGCCGCCTCGACGACGGCAGGATCGAGGAGCTGACGTCGGGGCGCGACCGCGGCGCGGGGATCCGCGTCGTGGTGGGCGACACGACGGGCTTCGCCCACACCGCCGACCTCTCCGAGGACGGTCTCCGCCGCGCGGCCGAGGCGGCCGCGGCGGCGGCGCGAGGCGGCGGGGGAGGCACGCGCACCGTGGCCCTGACCCGCCGGACCGCGCCCGTCCACAGCACCGTGCGGGTCGCCCCGGAGGACGTCGCCAAGGCCCGCAAGGTCGAGTACCTGAAGCGGGCCGACGACGCGGCGCGCGGCGCGGGGCGCGCCATCACCCAGGTCACCGCCCGCTACGCCGACGAGCGGCGGCGCATCCTCGTCGCCAACAGCGACGGCCTCCTTGCCGCCGACGACCAGGTGCGGACGTTCTTCGGCGTGCAAGCGGTGGCGGCCGGCGACACCGGGATGCAGACCGGCTACGAGTCGACCGGGTTCACGATCGGGTGGGAGCTGATCGAGGACCTCGACGTCGAGGAGTTCGCCGGCGCCGCGGCCCAGCGCGCCCTCCGAAAGCTCCAGGCGCGGCCGGCGCCTTCTGGCACGCTCCCGGTCGTCATCAACCGGGGCAGCGGCGGCGTGTTGTTCCACGAGGCGTGCGGCCACGGCCTCGAGGCCGACCTCGTCGGGAAGGACGCGTCGGTGTACCGCGGCCGCGTGGGCGAGCGGGTCGCCAACCCTCTCGTCACGCTCGTCGACGACGGCACCATGGGCCCCGAGTGGGGTTCCTACTCGATCGACGACGAGGGCCACCGCGCCGGGCGCAACGTCCTCATCCAGGACGGCGTGCTCACCGACTACATGTGGGACTTCCTGCGGTCGCGCAAGGAGAAGCGCGAGTCGTCGGGCAACGGCCGGCGCCAGAGCTACAAGCACCTGCCGATGGTGCGCATGACCAACACCTTCGTCACCAACGGCACCGAGGATCCCGAGGCGATCATCCGCGACACGGCGGCCGGCGTGTACGTCGCCAAGCTCGGCGGCGGGCAGGTCAACACCGCGACCGGCGACTTCGTGTTCGGGATGGTCGAGGCCTACATGATCGAGGACGGGGAGATCACCGATCCGATCCGCGACGCCAACCTCATCGGCAACGGACCGGAGGTCCTCCGCAACATCGACGTCATCGGCAACGACTTCGGCATGGGCAGCCCCGGCATGTGCGGCAAGGATGGCCAGGGGGTCCCCGTCGGCGACGGCAACCCCACGCTCCGGGTGACGCAGCTGACGGTGGGAGGCACGGCCGGTGCCTGACACTTCGACCCGCCGCGACCTCCTCGACCTCGCCACCCAGGTGGCCGGATGGGCCCAGGGGGGCGAGCAGGTCGAGGCCTACGTGGGGCGAGGGCGCACGACCAACGTCCGCGTCTACGAGGGCTCGATCGAGCAGATGTCGGTCGCCGACAGCGAGGGCATCGGCGTGCGCGTCGTCGCCGACGGCCGCCAGGGTTTCGCCTACGCGGGCTCGCTCGACGAGTCGGCGTTGCGGGAGACCCTCGCCGAGGCGCGCGACAACGCCGGCTTCGGCACACCCGACGAGTTCGCCAGCGTCGCCTCACCGGACGGCGTCGACGCGGCCGACATCGACCCGTGGGACGAGCGCCTCGCCTCGTTCCCCACCGAGCGCAAGATCGATCTCGCCATCGACCTCGAGCGCCTCGTGCGGGCCGGTGACCCCCGGATCCGCGGCCTCGAGTCGGCCGACTACGGCGACGCCTCCGGCGAGGCCGCCATCGCCACGAGCACCGGCATCCGGGCCTGGTCGCGGGCGGGCAGCTGCTACCTCGTGGCCTACTCGATCGCGGGGGAGGGCGACGACACCCAGACCGGCTACGGCGTCGCCGTGGCGCGCTCGCCCGAAGACCTCGACGTGGAGCGGTGCGCCCGCGAGGCCGTCGATCGCGCCACCCGCCTCCTCGGGGCCACCAAGCCCGCCTCGGAGCGGCTCACGGTCGTGCTCGAGGGGCCGGTCACCTCCGACCTGCTGTCGATCGTGTCGTCGACGCTCAGCGGCGACGCGGTGCTGAAGCAGCGCTCGCTGTTCGCCGACCGCCTCGGCGAGGAGGTGGCCTCGCCGCTCCTCACCCTCGTCGAGGACCCCACCGACCCCGCCGCGTTCGGCGCCGAGCGCTTCGACGACGAGGGCCTCGCCACCCGCCGGGTCCCGCTCATCGAGAACGGCGTGCTGAAGGGGTTCCTCTACAACACCTACGCCGGCCGGCGCGCCGGCGTGCCGTCGACCGGCTCGGCCGCACGCGCCGGGTTCAAGTCGACCCCCGGCGTCGGCGTCCGGGCCATCCGGCTGTCGCCGGGCGACCGCTCGGCCGCCGAGATCATCTCGTCGGTCGACCGCGGGCTCCTCGTCACCGAGGTCAGCGGCCTGCACTCGGGCGTCAACCCGGTGAGCGGCGACTTCTCGGTCGGGGCCAGCGGCGTGATGATCCGGGGCGGCGAGCTGGCGGAGCCCGCCCGGGAGATGACGATCGGCTCCACCATCCAGCGGATGCTGAAGGACGTGGTGGCCGTCGGCAACGACGTGGTGTGGAGCCACGGCGACGCCGCCGAGACCACCCTCGCCATCGCCGACGTGAGCGTCAGCGGCACCTGACCGCTCCCGTCGGCGGGGGTGGTTGTCCGGGTTCGGATTGGCGGTTCCCGCCAGCGGGTACTTCCCCGCCGTGGCCGAACCGCTCCACCAGGTCCTGCGCCTCGCGCGTGAGCGGTTCGGGTTCGACGATCTCCGGCCGGGTCAGGCAGAGGCGATCGAGTCGGTCCTCGCGGGCCGCGACACGCTCGCGGTGCTCCCGACGGGGTCCGGGAAGTCCGCGATCTACCAGCTGCCGGCGCTGCTCCTCGACGGTCCGACGCTCATCGTGTCGCCGCTCATCGCGCTCCAGCGCGACCAGGTCGAGAACCTGCTCGACGGGCCCGGCCTGAAGGCGGCGCAGGCGAACTCGGCGATCGGCGCGTCGGCCCGGCGCTCCGCCCTCGAGCGGGTGGCGTCGGGCGACCTCGAGTTCCTGTTCCTCGCGCCCGAGCAGCTCCGCAAGGACGACGTGATCGAGGCGATCCAGGCGGCCAAGCCGTCGTTGTTCGTCGTCGACGAAGCCCACTGCATCAGCGGTTGGGGCCACGACTTCCGTCCCGACTACCTCCTGCTCGACGCCGTCATCGAGCAGCTCGGCCGCCCGACGGTGCTCGCGCTCACCGCCACCGCGTCGCCACCGGTCCGTGCCGAGATCGTGGAGCGCCTCGGGATGCGCGACCCGACGGTGGTCGTGCGCGGCTTCGACCGCCCGAACATCCACCTCGACGTCGAGGCGTTCCTCGAGGAGCGCCACAAGCGCAAGGCGATGATCGAGCGCTGCCTCGATACGCCGGGCCCGGGCCTCGTGTACGCCGCCACGCGCAAGCAGACCGAGGAGCTCGCGGCCGACCTCTCGGCGGCCGGTCTCCGCTCGGCGGCCTACCACGCCGGGATGGCGGCCCAGAACCGCGAACGCGTCCACGAGGCGTTCGTCAACGACGAGCTCGACGTGGTCGTGGCCACGACGGCGTTCGGCATGGGCATCGACAAGCCCAACGTGCGCTACGTGTTCCACTACGCGATCAGCGAGTCGCTCGACTCCTACTACCAGGAGATCGGCCGGGCCGGCCGTGACGGCGAGCCCGCGCACGCGGTGCTGTTCTTCCGCAACGAGGACCTCGGCCTGCGGCGGTTCTTCGCCGGGGGCGCCGAGCTGGGCGCCCACCAGCTGCTCGGCGTGGCGGTCACCGTGGCGCGCAGCGACGGTCCTGTCGAGCTCACCGAGCTCGCCGAGCGGACGGGGTTGTCGCAGACCAAGCTCACCACGGCGGTGTCGAGGCTCGAGGAGGCAGGCGCGGTCGAGCTGCTGCCCGGCGGCGAGGTCGTGGCGGTCGAGGGAGGCGCGCATCCCGTCGACGCCGCCGAGGAGGCGGCGCGCAACGAGGAGGCCCGGGTACGCGTCGAGCAGTCGCGCGTCGAGATGATCCGCGGCTACGCCGAAGCGCGGAGCTGCCGGCGCGAGTACCTCCTCAACTACTTCGGAGAGCAGGTGGGTGGGGCGTGCGGCAACTGCGATAACTGCACCAAGGCGGGCGACGAGGGCGTGGCCGCCGACGACCTCGTCGTGCCGTTCGCGCAGGACCAGCGGGTGGTGCACCGCGAATGGGGCGAAGGCCTCCTCGTGCGGGCCGACGCCGACACGATCACCGTCCTCTTCGACGACGTCGGCTACAAGACGCTGTCGTTGCGCCTCCTCATGGAGCACGACCTGCTGCGCGCGGTGTGACGCCGCCGCCCGCCGCGTAGATTCTCCCGGTCATGCCGTCGTCCCCGCCCCCGGCCGCGTCGCGCCACCCGCACCTCGCCGACGACAAGCCGGAGGGCTGGGTCCGCGTCGACATGCACATGCACACGATGTGGTCCGGCGACGCCACCACCACGCCCGACGAGCTCCGCGAGGCGGTGGCCGAGACCGGCATCGACGTCCTCTGCATCACCGACCACTCCACGATCAACGGCGCCCTCGAGCTCGGCGAGAGCCTCGGGTGCAGGATCGTCGTGGGCGAGGAGGTGCGCACCGGCGCCGGCGAGATGATCGGGCTGTTCCTCCGCGAGCGTCTGCCGTTCGGGATCAAGCCCGAGGTCGCGGTGGAGGTCATCCGCGCCCAGGGCGGGGTCGTGTACGTGCCCCATCCGTTCGACCCGATGCGGCACTGCCTCCGCGAGGACGTGCTCGACGGCCTGGCGCGCGACGGCGGCCTCGACGCCATCGAGGTGCTCAACGCCAAGGTCTCGCTCGGCCACCTCAACCGCCGCGCCGCCGACTTCGCGGCCGAGCACCGCCTGCTCGCCGGCGCGGGCAGCGACGCCCACGAGCCGTCGGCGATCGGCGCGGCCTACGTCGAGATGCCCGACTTCACCGACGGCCCCTCGTTCCTCGCGTCGCTCCGCCAGGCGCGGGTCGTCGGCCACTTCTACGACGCGCCGCGGAAGTGGCGGCCGCGCATCGTCCCCTCGACGAAAGCCCTCTAGTTGCCGCTCATCCACGCCATCGTCCTGGGCATCGTCCAGGGCCTCTCGGAGTTCCTGCCCATCTCCTCGAGCGGCCACCTCGCGGTGGTCCCCTGGCTGTTCCACTGGAACGAGCTCGAGGCCAACCCGGCCCTCAACAAGACGTTCGACGTGGCGCTGCACATGGGCACGTTCGTGGGCGCCGCCGCCTACTTCTGGGCCGACCTCACGCGGCTCATCGGCGCCGCCTGGACCTCGCTGCGCCACCGCCGCGTCGAGAACGACGAGCAGCGGCTCGCCTGGCTGCTGCTCATCGCGTCGCTCCCCGCGGCCACGATCGGCGTGATCCTCGACTCCGTGCTCCAGGGGCACTACGGCCCGGTGTGGCTCATCGGCGTGATGCTCATCGTCTTCGGCCTCCTGCTCTGGTACGCCGACCACCTGTTCGGCGAGCGCGAGGTGCCGAGCTTCCGCCTCCGCGACGCGCTGCTCATGGGTTTCGGGCAGGCGCTGGCCCTCCAGCCGGGCGTGTCGCGCTCCGGCGTGACGATCACGGTTGGCCGGTGGCTGCGCTTCGATCGTGACGCGTCGGCGCGGATCTCGTTCCTGATGAGCCTGCCGATCATCGGCGGTGCCGGCGTCTACAAGGGTCTGAAGCTGGCGAGCGACGGCATCCCCGCCGGGTTCGGCGGGGCCTTCGCGGCCGGCGTGATCACCAGTGCCGTGGTCGGGTTCCTCGCCGTGTGGGCGACGCTGCGCTACGTGCGCACCCGCTCCTTCGACGTCTTCGTGATCTACCGGGTGATCGCCGGCCTGTTCATCATCGCCGTCGCGATCGTCCGCTGAGGCTGCCGGGGCGCACGAACCCGCCCGTCACCCGTCACCGGGCGGCGCCAGCGCCACCGTGACCGTCGCGGTGGCGACCGCGGCGGCGACCTGCGGTGCGTCGGCGCCGTCGACGGCCACGGTGACGACGTCGTCGCGCTCGTCGATGGCGAC